>CAZIMM010000095.1:0-8107 GCA_964540415.1 uncultured Eubacteriales bacterium | reverse complement strand
ACCTCATTACTTGACAATATATTATCTAAAACATTATAATATAAGTTGTGTTGTCAACGACTTTGCTCTCTTGGGGTGTAAGATGATTCTGGAGCTTGAACCCGCATTTAACAATATCGGATATTCAAAGAGCTTTTCAGCTGAGTATGATCTGTCCGATTTGGTTTTTGATGTCGACAATCCGTTCAAGCGCCCCGTCAGTGTTGACGGCATGCTTTGTAACGAGGCGGGTATTGTCAAAATACACGCAACTGCAAAATGCTTAATTGACAGTTTCTGTGTCCGCTGCATGGACGAGCTTCACACCGAAATGAGCGTTCCCGTGGAGCACATTCTCGTAACATCGCTCAACAACGAGGAAAACGACGAATTCATTCTGGTGTCTGAAATGCGCTTTGACCTTGAGCCTCTTGTGAGAGAGGACATTATCTTAGCTTATCCGACGGTGCTTTTGTGCTCGGACGATTGCAAGGGTCTGTGTTCGGGTTGCGGTAAAAATCTCAACACCGAAAAGTGCCTGTGCAAAAAGACTGTTGACCCGCGTTTCGCGGCGCTCACAGAGCTGCTTGAAGACAGCAACGATGAATAATTTTTGTTAGTCACCGAGGCTATCGGTTGATTATATGGGTTAACCGAAAAAATCGGTGAGCCAAAGCAATACAAGGAGGTTCCGATATGGCAGTCCCGAAAAGGCGAGTTTCCAAAACAAGGCGTGACAAGAGGCGCAGCAACGTGTGGAAGATGACCGCACCTGAGCTCATCAGATGCCCGAAATGCAACGAGTATGCCAGACCGCACAGGCTTTGCCCGAACTGCGGTTATTATAAAGGCAGAAAAATTGTCGAAGTTGATGCATAATTTGTCTGGATTTCAGCGCCTTAAAAGGCAGAGCAGTGTAAATCTGCCCTGCCTTTCGCATTTTTCAACGGTGGTGAACAAATGTCAGTAAAAATTATGGGGGTAACTCCCGGCTCGCCGTGCCACGGCAAGGTGTCGCAGGGCGATACACTCGAAACAATCAACGGAAAGCCCATTGATGATGTTTTGGATTACCGCTTCTATTCCACGGAGCGTAAGCTGAAGCTTTGTCTGCGTGATGCTGACGGGCAGCAATACAACGTCAAAATCAAAAAAGATGAATATGACGATCTCGGGCTTGAATTTTCAACTTTTCTTATGGACGAGCACAGGCACTGCCGCAACAAGTGCGTGTTTTGCTTTATTGACCAGATGCCGAAGGGCATGAGAAAAAGTCTGTATTTCAAGGACGATGATTCCCGCTTGTCCTTTTTGTTCGGCAATTATATTACGCTCACCAATCTGACACAGCGCGACATTGACCGGATTGTTGAAATGCACATCAGCCCGATTAACATTTCCGTGCACACGACAAATCCGGAACTGCGTGTGAGGATGATGAGCAACCCGTCTGCGGGGGAGTCGCTGAACGCGATGAAAGTCTTCGCCGACGGTGGAATCAAAATGAATACGCAGCTGGTGCTTGTGCCGGGCTGGAACGACGGCGAGGAGCTGAAAAAAACTCTTCACGATCTCGGACGTCTTTATCCTGCCGTTCAAAGCATAGCGCTCGTTCCGGTCGGGCTGACGGCTCACAGGCAGGGCCTGCCCGATTTGCAGCTTTTCACAGCAGAACAGGCGAAAAGCACAATTGAAATTGCGGACGAATTCAACCGAATGTTTGAGCTGGAACACAGCGAGCACATTGCATATGCCGCCGATGAGCTTTATCTGACTGCCGGCATCGACCTTCCCGGATGTGAATACTATAACGAATTTCCGCAGCTCGACAACGGCATCGGTCTTTGCGCATTGCTTGAAAGTGATTTTTTCTCAGCTCTGGATAGCTATAAAGACAAAGCGGAAACTAAATATGTTTCAATCGCAACCGGAAAAGCCGCTTATCCTCTTATGAAAAGGCTGGCCTCGGCATGTGAGGAAAAAACCGGAGTTCACATTGAGGCTTTTTGTATAAATAACGTATTTTTCGGCGAAACAGTCACTGTGTCCGGCCTTATCACGGGCAGGGATCTGATAAACCAGCTGGCGGATAAACCGCTCGGAGAAAGGCTGTTGATTTCCGCGTCCATGCTTCGGGACAGTGATGATGAGGTCTTTCTTGACGACGTGACTCTCGCTGAGGTTTCAGGCAAACTCGGAGTCCCCGTCGTTCCCGTGCTCAATGACGCAGATGAGTTGTTATATGCCATCACACGGAATTCGGAGGAATAATATGAACAAATCCATCAGGGAAAAAGTATGTGCGGCAAATAAGCTTTTGCCTGAATTCGGACTTGTCACATTCACCTGGGGCAATGTTTCCCAAATAGACAGGGACAGCGGCACGGTATATATCAAGCCCTCCGGAGTTGATTACGGAAGGCTTGAACCCGAAGACATGGTCGCAGTCTCGCTCGAGACGGGTGAGTCTGAGGGAAAAATGTCCCCGTCAAGCGACACTCCGACACATCTGGAAATATACAGAGCTTTTCCGCAAATCGGAGCGATTGTTCACACCCATTCCTGCTTTGCAACAGCTTTTGCTCAGGCACATATGGCTATACCGCCGCTGGGCACAACACACGCCGATTATTTTTACGGAGAGATACCGTGCACCAGAGAGCTGACAAAAAACGAGGTCACGGTTGATTATGAGCTGAACACCGGCAGAGTTGTGGTGCAGACCTTTGCAAGACTTGACCCCATCGCCTTGCCGGGAGTGCTCGTCGCCTCCCACGGAGTTTTCGCCTGGGGTGATGACGCAATGTCGGCGGTGCATAATGCCAAAGTTATTGAGGAAGTCGCACACATGGCAGTTTTTACTCTGCAGCTTGGCGGAGGCAGGGAAATAATGCCGAAGTATATCCTTGACAAGCACTATTTCCGCAAGCACGGCGAAAGCGCATATTACGGACAAAAGGAGTCATGAATATGAAAGAGCTTTGGTTTGTAACGGGAAGTCAGCATCTTTACGGTGAGGATGCTCTTGCACAGGTCACTTCCGACTCCGCGGTGATTGCCGCTCATATTGACTCTGCCGTGCGCTGCAAGGTTGTCTGCAAGGGTGTTGTAACCCTTGCGGAGGAAATAACCGCTGTTATGCGCTCGGCAAACGCGAGTGCAGATTGCGTCGGCGTTATCACCTGGATGCACACCTTTTCGCCTTCAAAAATGTGGATTGCTGGTCTGTCTCTCCTTGACAAGCCGGTGCTGCACTTCCACACACAATTCAACGAGCTTTTGCCGTTTGCCGACATTGATATGGACTTCATGAATTTGAACCAGTCCGCGCACGGCGACAGGGAACACGCATACATCTATACACGCATGAGGAAGAACCGGAAGGTAGTCGTCGGCCATTGGAAGGACAGCACTGCTCTTGAAGAAATCGCTGTCTGGGCAGACGCGGCTGTTGCGTTTGATGCGAGCCGTGCTCTGAAGGTCTGCCGCTTCGGCGACAACATGCGCGAGGTTGCGGTGACTGAAGGCGACAAAGTCGACGCCCAGATTAAATTCGGCTGGAGCGTCAACGGGTACGGCATAGGAGACCTTGTTGAAGAAATCGCCGGGATAACCGACGGCAGGGCGGATGAGCTTGTCGCTGAATATAAAAGCAAATACCGCTTTGTCACCGATAACATTGACTCTGTGCGCGAGCAGGCAAAATATGAGCTGGGCATCAGAAGCATTCTCGAAAAGGGGGGCTTCTCTGCTTTCACAACAACCTTTGAGGACCTTACCGGTCTGAAACAACTGCCCGGGCTTGCCGTTCAGAGGCTTCTCGGAGACGGCTACGGCTTCGGAGCAGAGGGAGACTGGAAGGCGGCGGCAATGACGCGAGTGCTCAAGGTTATGTCCGGCAACGACCGAACCGCTTTTATGGAGGATTATACATATGATTTGAGCCGCGGCAGGGAGGCGATTCTCGGAGCGCATATGCTTGAGGTCTGCCCGACTCTTGCCGGCGGCGAAATCAAAATTGACGTTCAGCCGCTCGGAATCGGCGGCAAGGAAGACCCGGCAAGGATGATTTTTGACGGTGTGTCCGGCGAAGCAGTTGCAGTCTCTCTTGTTGATTTGGGCAACCGTTTCAGGCTGATTGTCGCCGAGGTTGAGGGCTTCACAACGCCCGAGCCAATGCCGAAGCTGCCTGTTGCAAGCGTTATGTGGAGGCCGTATCCGGACTTCCGCAGCGGAGTAAAGGCGTGGCTTCTCGCGGGCGGGGCACATCACACGGTGCTCAGCTTCTCTTTGAGTGCACAGCATATTGTTGACTTTGCGCGCATGGCGGGAATTGAGTGTGTTGTTATCGGAAAGAACACAGACATCAGCACCTTTGAACAGCAACTGATGCTCGGAGATGTCATATATAAATAAGGAGTGCATTATGCAAAAGCCTTTGAGCGTGACTGTCATATCCGACCCTCATTATTATTCGCCGTCACGGGGAACCTCCGGTGCGGCATATGAAAAGGTCAATCTGCGCAGCAGCAAGCTGCTTGCCGGCTCGCGCGAAGTGCTTCAGGCTGCATTTGAACAAATCAAAAATGACACGCGCTCCGACATTGTCCTCATCAGCGGGGATGTAACCTGTGATGGTGCATATGCAAGCCACAGCGAATTTATCGGGATGCTCCGGGATCTCAAAAATGAGGGCAAACGGGTTTATGTTATTACCGCAACACACGATTATAAAAGTGACGGTGTAACCGAAAAATATGTCCTTGACAAAACCATTCTGATTCCCGCCGCAAAACGCGACGAGCTTTATGAAATGTACCGTGAATTCGGGCCTGACAGTGCGCTGAGTGTTCACACTGAGAGCATGTCATATGTTGCGAGGCTCGATGACGGCTTCCTTCTTTTTGCGCTCAATGACGATATCGGGGCAGACGGTCACAGCGGCTTTTCCGAGGACTGCATGGCGTGGATTGAAGAACAGGCAGCTGCGGCAAGAAAAAACGGAGATTTCATCATTGCAATGACTCATCACCCGCTTATTGCCCCTTCTCCGCTGTATGAGCTTATCGGCAAGGGCGATATGCACGGCGGTTATGAACAGCGTGTCGGTCAGCTCGCCGACATGGGAATCAATTTTATGCTTACAGGTCACACGCACACGCACAACATCGGAAAAGCATACAGCAAGAACGGAAATGTGTTTTATAACATCAGCACCGCCTCAACCGTCGGTTATCCTGCTGTCATACGCACTGCGTGTTTTGACCCTGAGAACGGCATCGCCCGGATTTCGACGGATTGGGTGACACAGCCGGTCAATTTTGACATGAATGGCATGACTCTTCCGGAATACCTTGACGAACAGCTTGTCGGCATGGTCAGACAGCTGCTCGATGCCGCCGCAACGGATACGGAAAAGCTTGCGTATCTGTGCGTTGCAATCAGCATAAAGCCGGAGCTGATAAGAAAGATCGGCTGGATGCTGAAGCTCCCGGCAAAATGGCTCAACCGCGTGACGTTCCGCACCTTTGCACGCTGGACAAAGCGCAGAACGGGTCTGAAAAAAGAGGAACACGCGGCAATTGACGACGAAAAGGTCAGGGATTTCATCATTTCACTCGCGCGGAATCTGTTTGCGGGCGAGAATTTGTACCCTCAGGATGACCCGCACTGCAAAATATTCACAGCTTTTCTTGACAAGCTCGACAGCATTGCCGGAGCATTGCGGATTGACCTTGCTTCAAAGCTGAAAGTCGCTTCGTCACTGCATGAGCTGCTCGGCCATCTTGCCGGCGGAGCGGAGATTGACGCTTATAACGCTGAACTGAAAATCCCATCATTTATGGATGGTGAAAAATATGTATATTCATCAGTCAATTTATGATTTGGATGAGCTTATGCGCGAAAACATGCACACTCATTCAAGCTTTTCAAACTGTGCAAAAGATGAAATGAAGCTGCCGGACATGATAAATGAGGCGAAGAATGACGGACTTGTTCGTCTTGCAGTTGTTGACCATTATAACTCCGACAATTCACCGGAGCAATTTGCGCAGAGAAATGCCTGCCTGAGGGAATTGCGCGAGTCGTGTGACAGTGCGGGTATCGAGGTCTTCCTCGGCAACGAGCTTTCGGCATACAAAATCGGAGATACACTCGAAAATCAGGCGGTGCGCGATGCCTGCGATTACAGGCTTTATTCAGCCAATCACTATCACATGCCTTTCTGGGAAATCCCTGATGACACTTCGCCGCGCGGTTTTGCGCTTCATGCAATCGAAAACCTGCGCTCGCTCATTCTTTCCGACAAGGCGGACTGCATTGCACATCCGCTCATTTCCGGCTATATCCGTCAGATTAAGGACGGTGAGCTCGCCTTTGCGGCGTATAAAGACAACGAAATCGGCGACCTGATGGAGCTTTCAAACGCTCATCAAGTCGCCTGGGAAATAAATGCAACTGCCGTGTGTTCATCGCCTTATGTTGCCAAAAAGCTGTGGAACATCGGCAGAGAGGTTGGAGTTGTGTTCAATTTCGGAACCGACGCGCACAGGCTGAAGAACATCGCAACATCGGCATACAGTGAAACAATCAAGACTGTTTTGTCGGATTAAAAAGCCATTAAATCAAATACTTTTTCTGGAACGCCGCAAACTCTCTTTCGAAGTTAACTTCGCCGGAGCCTTTGACGGCGTTCAAATATTTGTGAGTTTCAAAATCATTGCCGTCAATACGAATCAGGCAAACGGCAATGTTTGAGCAATGGTCTGCCACACGTTCGAGATTAGTAAGAACGTCCGAAAAAACGAAGCCTGTTCCCGTGGAGCATTCTCCGCTGAGACGTCGTGCGATGTGCCGGTTGCGCAGTTCAAGCCGCAGTGAGTCAATAACCTGTTCAAGCGGCTCAATTCGGGCGGCAAGTGCGAGGTCATTGTTTTGCAGAGCTTTTTCTGTGAGCGTGACAATTTCAACAACCGCGCTGAGCAGTACATCAAGCTCCTTCACCGCCACCGGTGAAAAAGAAAGCTGCTTTTCCTGCATTTCCTCGGCTGATTCAAGCAGATTCACCGCATGGTCGCTGAGCCGTTCAAGGTCTCCGATGAGATGAAGCATTTTGGAAACCTCGTTGCTGTCCGACGGACCCAGCTCGCACGCGGCAAGCTTGATGAGGTAGCTGCCGAGCTTGTCCTCATAAAGGTCAACAAAATCCTCGTTTGAACGGATGAGCCTTGCAGTTTCCTCATCAAAATGACTGAGCATATCTGCCGAGCGGACAAGTGTTTCCTTTGAAAGTGCCGCCATCTGATTGAGGACGTTTCGGCACTGATTGATTGCAAACGACGGTACATTGAGAAAACGCTCATCAAGCAGAGGAAGCGCCTTGTCACCTTGCTTCTTCGCTTTGGGCTTATCCTTGACTGTGACTGTTGCAAGCTTTTCGAGCTTTTTGCCGAAGGGCATCAAAAGAAGCGTTGCCGAAATGTTGAAAACTGAGTGAACAATCGCAATGTCATACGCTCCGACGGTGCGCTCAAGTCCGAAATCAATGAAGTAATTCAGAATGTAAAAAACAAGCATGAACGCCGCACTCCCGATGAGGTTAAAATAGAGGTGCACGGCGGCGGCGCGTTTCGCATTCTTGGAGGCACCGATGGCGGAGAGCAGGGCAGTGGCACAAGTGCCGATATTCTGCCCGAGGATAATCGGAACTGCAGCACCCAAGGTGATTCCGCCACCGAGCGACAGCGCCTGCAATATGCCCACGGACGCAGATGAACTTTGAATCAGCGCGGTGAGCAGTGTCCCGGCAAGTATGCCGAACAGAGGATTTTCAAAAAGCAGCAGGATGCTTGTGAACTCCGGAATTTCAGCAAGCGGTTTGAGGGCGTTGCTCATGGTGGACATTCCGAACATCAGCGTAGCAAAGCCGATGAAAATTCCGCCGATTTCCGAACGCTTGCTGTTTATCCGCACGTTCATCAAAATAACACCGACAATGGCGAACAGCGGAGCAAACGCTTCGGGCTTGAGCAGACGGACAATCGTGCTGTCCCCCTCAAGCCCGGTAAGGCTCAGTATCCAGGCGGTTGTCGTGGTGCCGATGTTTGCGCCCATGATGATGCCGACA
>CAZIMM010000094.1:0-8246 GCA_964540415.1 uncultured Eubacteriales bacterium | reverse complement strand
GTGGGGCCGAGGAAGATGAACGAGCCTGTCGGACGTTTTGGGTCTTTCAGCCCGGAACGGCTTCTGCGGATTGCACGGGATACGGCTTTTACAGCTTCATCCTGGCCGACGATTCTCTCGTGCAGCTCCTGCTCCATGTTGAGCAGACGACGGCTTTCCTCCTGGGTGAGCTGCAGCACAGGAACACCTGTCCAGCCCGAAACAATTTCCGCAATTTCGTGAGCGGTCACTTCTCCGCCGGCAGCGGAGCTTTTTTCATGCCAGTTGCGTTTGTCTTTTTCCAGTTTTGCCTTGAGTTGTTTTTCTTTATCTCGCAGTTGTGCCGCGCGTTCGAATTCCTGTGAGTTGACAGCCGACTCCTTCTCGTCCGCGATGCTCTTGATGCTTTCGGTGAGCTCCTTAATTTCGGGCGGAGCTGTAAAGGCGCGGAGCCTTACACGGGAAGCTGCCTCATCAACAAGGTCAATTGCCTTGTCGGGCAGGAAGCGGTCTCCGATATATCTGACCGACAGCTTGACTGCGGCAATAATTGCTTCATTTGTGATTTTCACCTTGTGGTGAGCCTCATATTTGTCACGCAGACCGAGCAGGATTTCTATTGCCTCCTCCTCGGTCGGTTCACCGACGGTAACAGGCTGGAAGCGTCTTTCGAGAGCCGCGTCTTTTTCGATATGGCGGCGGTATTCATTAAGCGTTGTCGCACCGATTACCTGCAGCTCTCCCCTTGCCAATGACGGCTTGAGGATATTTGCCGCGTCAACTGCGCCCTCTGCCGAGCCTGCGCCGATGAGGGTGTGAAGCTCATCTATGAACAGAATCACGTTGCCTGACTTTGTAACCTCGTCAATAGCCGCCTTGATTCGTTCCTCAAAATCGCCCCTGTATTTTGTTCCGGCAACCATACCCGTCAGGTCGAGCGCAACAATACGCTTCTCACGGAGCAGCTCCGGAACTTCATCTGAGGATATTTTCAGAGCAAGCCCCTCGGCGATTGCGGTTTTGCCGACACCGGGCTCACCGATGAGGCAGGGATTGTTCTTTGTGCGTCTGCTGAGAATCTGAATTACTCTTTCAATTTCCTTCTGTCTGCCGATTACCGGGTCAATCTTTCCCTGACGCGCAAGCTCAGTCAGGTCTCTGCCGAACTGGTCGAGGGTCGGCGTGTTGCTCTTGCCGCCGGTGTTTTGCTTCCCCGAAGTCGCATTTTGCTCCGGGACAAGCGATTTTGCAACATCATTGAGCAGCTCGCCCGGGGAAACGCCCAGACGGGTGAGTATGCTCAGCCCGCAGTTCGAGCCCTCTCTGATGAGCGCCGTGAGCAGATGCTCCGTGCCGGCACTGCGATGGCCGGTTGACCGCGCAAGCACAATTGACGATTCAATGATATGCTTTGCGCGCGGAGTGAAATCATCCGGAGTCAGCACTGTCGGAGTGCCGATGCCGACGGTTGCTTTCAGCAGCGATTCAACGTCCGAATAGGTCACCTTTCTTGCATTGAGCGCGGTGAACGCCACTCCTCCGCTCTCCGCGAGCAGACCGGCAAGAATGTGCTCGCTGCCGATATATGTGTGTCCGAGCTTTTCGGCAGTGCTGACAGCACTGTTCAAAGCATCGTTTGCCTTTTGTGTAAAACCTGTGAATTCATACATTTCGCTTCACCCTTCCCATAATGGTTGTGTCAGGCGAGTGACTCCCTGACCTTTGCCGCGCGTATTTCGTCGCGGCGCTGCGCGTCAAGGTCAACGCCTTCACGCGCGTTGATTGTTGCAGGCTGCATATCAATCATCAATTCGCCGATTGTTTCGAGATTCTGCTCGATTACGCCCTGAGCAGCTCCGAGCCTTGCGAGAGATATCAGCTCCATAAACTCGTCCCCGCTGAGAAGGCGGGCACTTTTCAGTATGCCCATGGCGCGCCAGATTTTATCTTCAAACGCCGGATTCTTCATCAGCTCCGCGCGCATTGCCCTCTCCTGCGAAACCAGCCTGTCGGTGATTGACGCAAGGTTGTCAAGCGCAGTTTTTTCACTGATGCCGAGCGTTATCTGGTTGCTCAGCTGGTACATATCCCCCTTGGGAGAGCTGCCCTCACCGTTTGCGCCGCGAATCACAAGTCCGAGCTTTGAGACGGTTGAGGATATTTTGTAAATTTGTCCGGACATTGCAAGCGCCGGAAGATGCAGCATAACGGACGCTCGCATTGCCGTGCCGAGATTTGTCGGACACTGCGTGAGATAACCGATACGCTCATCAAAAGCATAGGTAACTTTTTCGGAAAGCAGATTGTCCAGCTTGTCTGCCTTTGCATATGCTTCGTCAAGATTCAGTCCGGGTGCTATCACCTGAAGCCGCACATGGTCTTCCTCGCAAAGCATTATGCAAACACTTTCGTCCCCCGAAAGAAGCATTGATCTGCCATCCGGCGAAAGCGCAAATTCCGGGCTGATGAGGTGCCTTTCGGCAAGAGAAACGGCCTGCGTGCGGGACAGATTTTTCATTTCAATATAGGAGAAGTCCATGCCCGGCGTGTTGAGCAGCGCATCTCCGATGAGCTTGCAGACCTGCTCCCTGCCCTGCGGGTCAAGCTTTGCCGGGAATGGGAATTGTTCAACATTTCTAGCAAGACGTATGCGCGTGCTGAAAACCACGTCGCTTTTGTCGCCCTTTGTGTTATACCATTTAGCATTCTTGTTCATCATAACCCCTCCTTATTCAAGTCCTCTGATTTCATCTCTGAGCTTTGCCGCCTGTTCAAACTCCTGAGCCTCAACAGCACTTGCAAGCTCAGCGCGAAGCTTCTCGATTTTTTCTTCCTTTGACTCCTCGTGCGGCTTTACAGCGGAGACTTCAATGCGCTTGCCGTTGTGAGTCGCTCTGCCATGCAGTCTTTCGAGAGTGGGCTTCAGCTTGTCATAAAAGGTTCGGTAGCAATCAGCGCATCCGAGGCGGCTGTCGCGTACGATATCCGCAAAAGAGTTTCCGCATTTCGGGCAGCGCTGAACATTTTTGTCTGCGCCGAGCATACGTCTTGTGTCGCCCAGAAGTCCGCCGAAAATGTCGTCCAAGCTCATTGAAAAGCCCGAAAGCATGTCGCCGTAACCGAGCTGCTGTGCACATGACGAGCAAAGATGATGTTCTTCTGCATCACCGTTAATTATTCTTTTGATATGAGTGGTTGCCTGCTGTTTTCCGCAATTCTGACACAACATAAAAATTCCTCCCTGATATATCATTTGATATTGTTTGCAATCTGTAAAAGCATTTGCTTGAAAACGCCTGCGCGCACCGCGTCCCTCATGCTCGGGTCAAGCTCCCTGTAGCAGTTTTCCGAAACCGCCGCCGCCATAAGACGTGCAGATTCTCCGCTGACCAGTGAATGCGCCGCCAGGTTTGAAATATGAGCCCTGCAGGTCGTCTCGTCAATTTCCTGACCGATGCTGTTAATAAGATGCATTAGAGCCACTGCACCGACATTGTGCGGCGCACGCGTTATGCGGATGTATCCGCCGCCGCCTCTTCTGCTTTCAACTATATACCCCATTTCGGGAGTAAATCTCGACGAGATAACATAGTTTATCTGGCTTGGGACACAGCCGATAGTCTGTGCGAGCTCATTTCGCTGAATTTCCGTGAAACCTTCGCTGTTGAGCATTTCCATAATCATGCTCGCGATTGTATTGCTTAAATTCATTATATCCACCTCTGCTGTTGCATCTTGTCGAATTTTGACTTTGACTTTCTTTGACCTTGCGTTTCACATTATATCGCTCAAAGGTCAAAAGGTCAAAGGTCAGAAAAGGTCAAATTTTTGCGAGTAATCCTGCTTTTTTTGGATAATTCAAAATAGCTTTGTTTTGCTTCAATTTTCTTATTTTTTCTCGTGTATTCTCCCGTATGCAAGTAACTGAAAAACCAAAAAATTAAAAAAGTGTCAATAAATTATTAACAAACTATAGACAAGCCCGGAAAGATATGGTATAATGCAATTGAACCTAAGGAAAGGGAGGTGCCAAAATGGACGTTGTCAATTTCATCCAGAAAATATTCGAGATGATTCTTGCTATTGATTCTTATCAGGACATCTTTGACATCATCAGAGAAATCGTCAAAATCGCGTAATAGAATATGCTAAAGCTTCGGGGCTGCCGTTCGGCAGCCCCTTAACTTTTTTGCCGTAAAAAAGCATAAGGAGCTGTGCAATGTGCACAGCTCCTTTTTCATTAAAACAAGACTCTGTTCAACTTACGGTGGAGTTGAAGCAATTATTTGTCAAGCTCGGCAAAGTACTTGATTGTCCTGACCATCTGGCTGGTGTAGGAATTCTCATTGTCATACCATGAAACAACCTTGACAAGGCTCTGACCGTCGCCCATATCCATAACCTTGGTCTGGGTTGCGTCAAAGAGTGAGCCGAAGGTGATGCCGATGATGTCGGAGGAGACAAGCTCTTCCTCGGTGTAACCAAAGGATGCTGAAGCAGCCGCCTTCATTGCAGCGTTGACTTCGTCAGCCGTGACCTTGCCGTTGCAGACAGCAACAAGCTGTGTGAGAGAGCCTGTCGGCACCGGAACGCGCTGTGCGCAGCCGTCAAGAACACCGTTGAGCTCGGGGATAACAAGGCCGATTGCCTTTGCTGCGCCCGTTGAGTTGGGAACCACGTTAACAGCGGCTGCACGTGCACGTCTGAGGTCGCCCTTTCTCTGGGGACCGTCAAGAACCATCTGGTCGCCTGTGTATGCGTGGATTGTTGTCATATAGCCCTTTTTGATTTTGCAGAGCTTGTTGAGAGTGTCGGCCATGGGAGCAAGGCAGTTTGTTGTGCAGGAAGCGGCAGAGATAACCTGGTCGTCCTTTGTGAGGGTTTTCTCATTGACGCTGAAAACGATTGTGGGAAGATCATTGCCCGCGGGAGCGGAGATGACAACCTTTTTTGCACCGGCGTTAATATGAGCCATTGACTTCTCTTTGGAAACATAGAAACCTGTGCACTCGAGAACGACGTCAACATCAAGCTCGCCCCAGGGAAGCTCTGCGGCATTTGCCTTGGCGTAGATTTGGATTTCCTTGCCGTCGACAACAATTGAGGACTCTTTTGCTTCAACAGTGTCTGCCAGAGCGTATCTGCCCTGAGCCGAATCATATTTCAAAAGATGAGCGAGCATTTTGGGGCTTGTGAGATCGTTGATGGCAACAATTTCATAACCCTCTGCATTGAACATCTGCCTGAAAGCGAGGCGACCGATGCGACCGAAACCGTTAATTGCAACCTTAACTGCCATAATAAATAACCTCCGATAAATTGTTTTTGATTTTTATGCCTTTATTTTAACCATTTTAGAAAGAATATGCAAGAATTTCCTCTGATTTAAAACTGCAAATGTAAACTTTTGTAGAACCTCACAAAATGAAAGTGGGTTTTGCGAAAAATTTGTCAGCTTTATTTACCGTTATTTTGTGTATCCGGAAGATAACGATCGGTTCTGTAATCTTCAATCATTTTGCCGTCCTGAATACGTATAACACGTTTTGCTTCGGCGGCAATCTCATTGTCGTGAGTGATGAGAATTATTGTCCTGCCCTCCTCGTTCAGCTCATGCAAAATGCGCATAACATCCTTGCCGGAGTGAGAGTCGAGATTTCCGGTGGGCTCGTCTGCAAGGATTATCGGCGGACGTGCCGCGACAGCGCGTGCGATTGCGACCCTCTGCTGCTGACCTCCCGACATCTGGTTCGGCAGATGCTCCATGCGATTTGCAAGCCCCACGCGTTCGAGAGCCGCCGAAGACAGCTCTTTGCGCTCGGCAGCTTTCATGCCCCTGTATACCAGCGGAAGCTCCACATTTGCGCGGGCGGTAAGGCTGGGGATAAGGTTGAAGCCCTGAAAGATGAAGCCGATTTCCTTGTTGCGGATTTCGCTCAGGCGGTCATCGTCCATTGAAAAAACGTCAACGCCGTCGAGCAGATATTCGCCGCTCGTCGGGACATCGAGCAGGCCGAGCATGTTCATCAGCGTTGATTTGCCCGAACCGGACTGACCGATAATCGCCAGAAACTCACCCTTCGCAACGCTCAGCGAAACACCGTCGAGAGCGCGGACCTCGTTCTCACCGGGATTGTAGATTTTATAAATATCCTTGATTTCTATGAGGTTTGACATTATCTGTACACCTCTTTCAAAAAAATATCAGCCACCGACAGAGCCGTCCCAAGTGTCAACCTTCGTCGCCTTCATTTCCTCCTCATCAAACCATCTGGAGGTGACTGCCTTTGTTTCGGTGTAGAACCTGAAGCCGTCCTTGCCGAGGCAGTGCAAATCGCCGAAGAAGGATTTTTTGTGACCGGTGAACGGGAACACGCCGACCGGCACGGGGATGCCGACATTGACGCCGACCATGCCACCGTCTGTGCGCTTTGCAAACTCTCTGGCATAAAAACCGCTCTGTGTGAAAATGACCGAGCCGTTCGCATAGGGGTTGGCGTTCATAACGGCAAGCCCCTCCTCAAAGTTCTTGACCCTCTTTATGCAAAGCACCGGGCCGAAGATTTCCCTGTCTCCCACCGTCATTTCCGCAGTGACATGATCCAGAATGGTCGGGCCTACAAAGAAGCCGTTTTCAAGTCCCGGCACAACAACATCTCTGCCGTCGAGCACGAGCTTCGCGCCCTCCTCAATGCCCTTGTTAATCCAGTTGACAACAGACTGCTTGTGCTCCGCCGTAACTACCGGGCCGAGTGTGCTTTCAGGGTCATAAGCTGCGCCGAGCTTCAGCTCCTTTGCATACTGAACAAGCAGTGAAACAAGCTTGTCGGCAATGCTCTCCTGCGCCACAACAACCGGCAGAGCCATGCAACGCTCGCCTGCGCAACCGAAGGCAGAGTTGATGATGCCTCTTGCTGTTCGCTCGAGAGCAGCGTCCTCAAGCACAAGTGCGTGGTTCTTCGCCTCGCACAGAGCCTGAACGCGCTTGCCGTTGGCAGCGGCGGTGGAATAAATGTGCAGGCCGACTTTCGTTGAACCAACGAAGGTGATGCCCTTGACATCGGGATGGTTGAGGAAGATTTCAGCCTCTTTGCGGGAGCAGGTGACGATGTTGATTACGCCGTCAGGCAGACCCGCTTCCTTCCACAGCTCAGCCATGCGCATAGCCGTCATAGGAGTCATGGAGGCAGCCTTGAGGACGATGGTGTTTCCGCAGGCGATGCACATCGGAGACATCCATCCCATGGGAATCATGCCGGGGAAGTTGAACGGAACGATGCCGGCAAACACGCCGACAGGCTCTTTGTAAAGCACGGTGTCGTAGCCTGTGGAAGTGTCCCTCATTGACTCGCCCATGAGCAGCGACGGTGCGGAGCAGGCGTGTTCAAGGGGTTCCTTGACCTTCAGTATGTCGCCCTTCGCCTCAGGCAGAACCTTGCCGTGCTCGCGAGCGACAAGCTCGGAAAGCTCGTCCATATGTTCAATGATAAGGTCGCGGAATTTATAAAGCACCTGCACTCTCTTGATTACCGGAGTGTTTGACCAGGGGCCGAACGCCGCCTTTGCCTTGGCAATTGCGTATTCAACCTCCTCCGAGGTGCAGCACGGAGTTTCTGCCTGTATTTCGCCTGTGCTGGGATTATATACAGGCATATATTTGTCAGTTTTGGACTCCAGCCACTCGCCTCCGGCAAAATACTTCAGTTTTTTAATTTCCGCCATGATTTTGCTTCCTTTCAACTTGAATTGATGCAATTTAATTTACTTTTTATTATAACCGTTTTTAACTGCTGTTGTCAAGCACAAAAAGCACTCCGTTTCTCCCGTTTTTTCTTATTTAATCCTTATTTATCCGGGCAACCGTGTCGTAGCTTCCCGTCAGTGCAAGTGCCTTCGCATATTTATACCTGTCCGCCTTAATTCAAAAAGCGGAGTGCCTTTTTGCGCTCCGCTTTTGTGAAGTTTTTTGTCAGTCAAGAAAATCCTTGAGCTTTTTGCTGCGGCTGGGATGTCTGAGCTTTCTGAGCGCCTTTGCCTCAATCTGGCGGATGCGCTCTCTTGTGACGTTGAATTCCTTACCGACTTCCTCAAGTGTCCTCGGATGGCCGTCCTCAAGTCCGAAGCGCAGGGCAAGCACCTTTTCCTCACGCGGGGTGAGGGTTTTGAGCACATCGCTGAGCTGCTCCTTGAGCAAAATCTGCGATGCGGCATCCGCCGGTGCCAGAGCGTCTCCGTCCTCAATGAAATCGCCGAGGTGGCTGTCCTCC
>CAZIMM010000093.1:0-8266 GCA_964540415.1 uncultured Eubacteriales bacterium | reverse complement strand
ATACGATGTAAAAGGCTTGCTGGTGCTTGCCGAGACAAGCGACAGTGAAAACCCCATCGATGAGGACAGCTTTTATGTGGTTTCGCCCGCCGGAGCCATCGGCTTATGCGAGGACGGCGAGGACATCGACTGGCTGTTTCTCTCTGATGCTGCGCTGAATGAAGATTTACCGCTTACCTATAACAAATGTTGTTGAGAATCTATATACGAACAGCGAAATATAAAAAGTTGAATCCGACCTTTTGGCCGGATTCTTTTTTTGAAAAACACAAATGCACCTAACCTCAAAGCCACTTGCTATTTTGAAAACAGGAAATTGCAACTTTTTTTGCAACGAAAAATCGGATAACCACGATAACACAGAGAATATATGTATGAAACGGCTTGATTTTAGAGGAAAAACAATGTATTATAAGTGGTAATAAGAAACAGAAAAAGAGTGGGAATGATATTGCGGCAAAAAAGTTTGGAGTAATTAAAGATGTTATATATTATCGACAGTGCCCATATTGAGCAAATCAAAAAATGCGTGGAGTATTATCCTATCGACGGAGTGACGACAAATCCGACGATTATTTCAAAAGAAAAATCGGATTTCAAGCAGCTCATCAAGGAAATCAGGGATGTTATCGGCCCGAATAAAATGCTTCACATTCAGACCACTGCTGAAAAAGCGGAGGATATCGTCAAGGAAGCCATATCACTCATGGAGTTTGTCGGCGAAAATTTTTATATCAAGATACCGATTTCCCCAGACGGGCTTAAGGCAACGCAGATTCTCAGCAAAATGGGAATCAATGTTACAATGACGGCAATTTTCACCCCGCAGCAGGCGCTTATAGCGGCAAAGGCAGGTGCTGCGTTTGTTGCGCCCTATATCAACAGGCTTGACAACATTGTTTCGGACGGTGTTCATGTCGTTGAGGAAATTGTCAGCATGTTCAAGATTCACAACATCGACTGCAAGGTACTTGCCGCCAGCTTCAAGAACGTTGAGCAGGTTCATAAAATTGCAATGGTTGGCAGCCATGCAATCACAATCAATCCGGCTTTGTTTGAGCAGCTCACTTACCACCCGCTGACAATTAATGCAATTGAGGATTTCGCAAAGGACTGGAAGAGTGTCTACGGGGATGAGACAATACTGAGCATGATGGACAAAGGTTGAAGCGCATTGTGCCAGGTTGTGACCGATTCATACTTTTCACCCGTGAAGTTCACTGTATTCTTTAATGCCGCCGATAACGGCAGTTTTCAAAGCAGAATAATCAAAACACCGCAGCGGACAAAAGCGATTGTCTGCTGCGGTGATTTTTTTGTTTTCACTTAGTTTTATTGGTTTCCGAGCCTTTCGATGATATACTTCGCACCCACCTCACCGCTGTGGCCGAGGTTATAGAAATGCTCGTTTTTCACCTTGACAATCTGCTCGGAATAGCTGTCGCGGTTTTCAATCAAGTCGGTTACAATTGCAAGAATGTTCCCCATTTCATCCTTTTCAATTGCTTTGCCGACCTTTTCCCTTGCCTCAATTGTGAACGGAACGATGTCAATTTTATCGTAATCAGGGTTGACAACCTTCATCTTTGTATTGACAAACAGCGCAGGTCTGTCTGTTGTGAAGCTGAACTCAAAACCGATTGACGACCAATCCGTGATTACCAGATCCGCCGTGTAAACCGTGACGTTTGAGGAAAAGTCGGTTTCAATCACAAAGTTTTCGTCCTGCATCGGTGAATACTTTTTGAGAATTGCCTCCATGTTCATCGGGAATCTGCGGACATACTGCGGGTGCGGACGCACAACGATTTTGTAGCCCTTGCCGATGAGGTTTGCAAGCATTTCGTCAAGGCAGCTGTCAAGAATGTTGTCCTCCTGCCACGACGGTGCAATGAGTATTGTTTTTATTTCGCTTTCGGCTTTCTGCGGCATTGCTTTGTAAGCGGCAATCATATTGTCGATCAAGCCGTAGCCGTATTCGATAATCCGTTTTTTCTTGCTTCCGCGAAGCTTTTCCATGGCTCTGATTTCCCTTGCCTGTCCGCGGCTGACTGCAAACACCGTGTCAAAATAGTCAAACGCACCCGCTCTGTAGGTCAAATTGAGGCTCGCGCAGGCATGGTCGACATAAACATATTCCGTTTCTTTTTTGACCTTTGAACGCTTTATATGATACTTCTCAAGGTCCGGCAATGTCATCACAACCATATCGGCTTCAACACGCATCATCAGCGGTATAAGCCTTTTTTCACCGATATAATACGGCACAATGCGCGGGTTGTTCAGTTTAAAAACCGCATCGTCCGGATCTCCGGTGACATAGTGAACGGTCAGATTTGAATCTCGCATAAGAGCTTCGATAATATTTTGAAAGTATTTATAAAATCCGCTCTGCTCCGAATAAAACATCAGCTTCATGCCCTTTTCGGTGTTCTCGAAAAAGCGCTTGTAATCCTGCTTTTCACGCGGCTTATTGAGCTTTATTTTCTGTTCTTCCCGGCGGGTCAGCTCCTTCATGGTGTCAAGATATTTATAGTCGATGAATTTTTTCGGGTTATAAATGGCGTTGACAGCGTAAATTGTGAGAATTCCGAACAGATTTCCGCACACCCAATAGATTCCCATCCCTGCAGGGACGAGGAAGGTGAAGAACACGGAGAAGGCAATCATGAAAATTGTCATGCCCCACTGGCTGATTTTGCCCTGTTCGGACTGTAAAACGTTTTTTCTGTTCTGCACGAGGCACAGCAGCAACGAGCTGAGTCCCGAAAGCAGCGGCATGAGCAGCAGTATGCTCGGCTGCGAAAGCGATGGACGCGCGGCAAGATTCAAGCCCAGAAAGCTCATATCCATGCTCTTGATTTTTGCGATTGCACCGGTGACATCAAGCGCAGACCCCTGCGCCAATGCATAAAACTCGGATGCGTGCTCGGGAGTGCCGAGCAGCTCTATCACTCTGATTTGCGCCTGATTGCCGAGGTCGCCGCCGATGATTTCCCGTGCCTTGTCCGTAAACAGAGCGATTATCTCCACGGGCAAATGAAGGATGTGCGAGAGCGGATTGTACATAACTCCGATCAGCCCGAAAATAATCAGAAGCTGAATCGCAAGTGGCAGGAAGCCGGCGGAGGAGCGGTACTTTTCTTTTTTATAAAGTGCGATTTGCTCGTCAAGATACCTGTCCTTATCGTCAGCGTACAAAAATCTCAGCGCGTCGAGCTTCGGGCGCATACGCAGCATTTTGATTGAATTCTTCTGCACCATCAGCGACACGGGCAGCATGATTATCCTTGTCAGAAGTGTAAAGACGATTATCGCCGCTCCGTAATTTCCGATGAAATCATAGCACCACTTCATCAGATAACCGAGCGGCGTGCCGATAATGTCGGTGACAACTCCCATAACTCCCACCCCTTTATATACATAGACGGTTTTTGCAATTATATCGTCGCAGCTGACGAACGGCTCATCCCAGACCGAGGAATCGTTTGACTGCGGCCTGTTGTCTCCCATGACAAAGCAGCAGCCCTCCGGCACAGTCACCGCGGGCATATCCGCGATGGAGCGGTAAATCACATACGGCTCCGGGAGCACCTCTCCGTTGACAGTTACCGTGCCGCCGCGAAGCTCAACCGTTTCGCCCTGCGTTGCGATAACCCTCTTTATCAGCTTGTGCCTGCTGACGCTCCTGTGCCGAAAAACAACAATATCTCCCCTCTGCGGAGATGAACGCGAAAAGGCAAGGCGTGAGGCAAGAACATTTCCTCCGCTTGCAATTGCGGGTTCCATTGAAGCACTGGGAACGTTTGCGTTGACAAGCACAAAAAAATTCAAAAACAGCGCAAGCGCCGCCGCCAGAATGACAGGAGGCGCCGCCCGGTGTTTTTTGCTTTGCTGAATTCCGTCAGTCCTCTTTGAATTCATTGTCAAAGGTTTTGTCCGTCTGCTCTGCGGGCTGTTCTTCTGCTGCCGGAGCATTGCCGCTTTTCTTGTCTTTTCTCTTTTGAATTGCTCTCTTTATGCGTTTGAGATTGAAGCTGATTGCGGCACCTCCCACAATAACAGCCGCCGCAACCGCCTGAATAACATAGGTCATCGCCGACGGGTCGACATAAGCCAGGGCGCTTGTCCAGAGCATCACCGTGAAGCAGAGGAAGAAGAAAACCAGCGAAGAAATGTAGCGCATTTGTTAATCCTCCTTAACAATTACAATTTGTTTATAGATGTTGTGGATATCCTCCGTGCTCAAAGCAACTGGATTGTTGCGCAGTCTGTCAACATTGACGGATTTCACCATGTTTTCAAGCTCCGACGTAGTTGCCTGTGGATGTATGTCCAGCTCAAGTTCCTGCATCAGTAAGCTGAACGCTTCACTGCCGCGCTTGTCGTCGAGAGTGAACAGGCTGTCGATGTCTGCAAAGATTTCCTTGATGAACTCCTCCCCGCGGGGGTCACAGCACGCTGAGGTGTTTTCAAGCATGAAGCGCCAGAGCTTGTCCATGCACAGCGCGACGGCATGTCCGTGAGGGATGCCAAAAAGAGTTGTCAGCTTGTAACACATTGCGTGCGCGGCGGTTGTCTGGGTGAGGTTTATCGCCTTTCCGGCAAGATTTGCAGCCTCCTGAACCACCTTCGCAGCACCGGGGTTCCCTGCAAAATAGCCCTTATAGCTCCCGTGCAGCAGCTCAATTGCTCTTTGAGCATAATCTCGGCTGAGCTGCACCGAATTGACAGACCACATCGATTCAATCGCCTGGCAGAGCGCGTCCATCAGAGTTGACTTCTTTTGATAAATCGGGAGAGTTGCGAGCATGGACGGGTCAAGCAAAACGTACTCCGGAATTATCGTGTCATGCGCCAGCGATTGCTTTTCTCCGTCCCGGTACATCACGGAAAACCGTGTGGACTCGCTGCCAGAGCCGGCTGTTGTGGGAACACACAGATGCTTCACGGGTGAAAAGACAAAGGGCTGCGCCAGATAATCTCCCTGACCGAGCGCGCAGAAAAGCTTGATGTTTTTTGCAGTGTCAACAGCACTGCCGCCGCCGACGCTGACAAGAAAATCACAGCCCTCACGTTTGAATATTTCTGTTGCCTTCACCGCATCCTCATATTTCGGGTTTGCGGAAAAGTCGCTGAACCTGACGTGTTCACCGAGAGCATCAGTAATTTTGCCCGCGGACGGCTGCGAATCAAAAGAGCGTCCGCACACAAGCATCGGTTTTTTCGCCGCGTTTTTCCTGAGGATTCCAGCAATAACCTCCGCCGTGTTGTGGCATGAAATGATTTCCTGCTCGGCAAAGTCAAATATTCTGATTTCTGAGGATACGCGCTCCAGATCCTCCGGAGTGTCAACCTCGTCAACATAAAAATTCTCATACGAGAACGCTTCGATTTCAAGCTCCGGTGCAATTTCGTTCAGCGCGTTTTCAGCGTAGACGCCCGTTTCCCCGTTTTCAACAAACACGTTCACCGCCGCAAGCCACAGCAGCATGTTCTCCCTCGAGAGTTTATAAAGCGGTTGGAAGGCAACGCAGCCTGGAGAAAAAATGTTGACCGACACCTCATGAATTTTTCCGTCAACAACGCGCGCCTTGAAGTCCTTGTCCGGCAGAGGTCTAGACGGGTTGACACAGCCGAGCGAATCTCTCGAGTCAAAAAGCAATTCGGTAATGAGTGTCTTGTCAAAAACAAGGTCGCCGTGCAGAAGCATAACATCATCACCGATGATATCCTTTTGCGCAAGGTACATCGAATAGATATAGTTTGTCTGAGCATATTTCGCATTTTCAACAAAGCTGAAGCGGCAGTCCGCAAACTGAGGATTTTTTGCCGCGTCAATAAGCTGCTGTGCATGAGCACCGATGGTGACGACAAAATCTTTGATTCCGCATTCACTCAAAAGACGTATCTGACGCTCAAAAATCGTTTCTCCGCTGTTCAGGCGAGCCATGGATTTGTGGCAGTGCTCCGTGAGACTTCCCATGCGCTTGCCAATGCCGGAGTTGAAAATAACAGCCTTCATTTTGAAAGCACCTCTCTCAGCTGTTCCTTGTTCTCGGCGGGTGACTGAGTGGGTCTGCCGAGGTTTTCCCTTGAGCCGGAACGTGTTTTTATCACCAGAGCGCAAAGGCTCTCGTCCTTCATTTTGTTAACAGCATCGGCAATATCACGCGTACAAAGGGCGGTTCTGACGGTTTTGAAGCCGCAACCGAGCAGAATTTTTTCGATGTCCGCCTCAAAGCCGACTGTCGGCTGGCCGCCGACGGACTCGTGTGCGCCGTTGTTGTTGAGAATGTATTTAAAGTTTTTTGGAGCGTTCGCCGCCGCAACGGCAAAGCCGCCCATGTGCATTATGAACGAACCGTCTCCGTCAACGCACCAGACGTTTTTGTCCGTGCCGAGCGCCAGCCCCAGGGCTATTGAGGCAGTGTGCCCCATTCCGCCGACGGTCAGGAAGTCTCTGCCGTGGTTCTCTCCCCTCGCCTGCCTAAGTTCGAACAGCTCGCGCGAGGTTTTTCCGGTTGTGGAAACCACAAGAGAGTCGCTGTCGATGCTTTCGAGCAGGCAGGAAAGTGCCTCTTCGCGTGTGAGGGTAAGGTCCGTTTTTCGTGGTGTGAAGGGAAACTGAGAAAAGGTGTTTTTTCTGACAACCAGTGCAAACGGCTTTGAGCAATTTTTCAGATAATCACTGCACCGGTCGAGCTGATTCTCATAATCGTCCGAAAGTATTTCGTATTCCACACCGAGTGTCTCAAGCAGAGCTGTTGTGATCTTCCCCTGCTTTTTGTGCTGGGGCTCGTCCTTCACTTCCGGCTCTCCGCGCCAGCCGACAATCAGCAGCATCGGGATTGAATAAACATCCCCGTCCGCAATCGAAACAAGCGGATTGACAGCGTTGCCCAACCCGCTGTTCTGCATATAAACAACACCGGGCTTTCCGGTTGCAAGGTAATGCCCCGCGCACAGTCCGACGGCGTTGCCCTCGTTTGCGGCGATGATGTGGTTTTTCTTTTCGCAGTTTTCCGTGACGCAGGCGCAGAAGCTTTTGAGCAGTGAATCCGGAACGCCGCAGAAAAAGTCAAGATTTCTTTTGACAAGAGCGCAAAAGAAGCTTTTTGTGTCAACCATGCGGTACGGTTTCCGACGGAATCAGCCTGATAACTTCTTTTATCGGCAGGCAGATGTCGTCAACCTCCTTGCTCCTTCCGTTTTTGAGAATTGTCTTGCAGGTTTTCACCATTGCGGGATAAGCACTGCGAAGAAGATGGTTAGCGTAAATGACAATGTTTCCGCCGATTTCGCAAAGCTCGTCCTCGGTAAACTGATTGTAAGACGTGGGGACAAAAATAACCGGCGTGTTTTTGTCGTATTTCCTGAATTCCTTCATGAATTCAATTATCTCCGCGCCGTCCTTTGCGCGGCTGTGAATCATTATGCCGTCCGCTCCGCCCTGTTCGAGATAAATTTTCGCACGCTCCAGGGCATCACTTATTCCCTGCCCCGCAATGAGACTTTCAAGCCTTGCGAATATCATGAAATCGGGAGTGAGCTGAGCTTGCTTGCCGGCTCTGATTTTTGCGGCGAAGGTGTGGGGCTCCTCAAGAATCTGCCTGACCTCGTTGCCGAACAGCGAATTCTGCTTGAGTCCGGTTTTGTCCTCGATTATGACTGCGGAAACGCCTAGTCTTTCGAGAGTTCGCACGTTGTATGTAAAATGCTCAACTCTGCCGCCCGTGTCGCCGTCAAGAATAATCGGTTTTGTGGTGACCTCCATAATCTCGGTGATTGTGTTGATGCGGCTGGTCAGGTCAACAAGCTCAATATCCGGCTTTCCCTTGAACGTGGAATCACACAGACTGCTGACCCACATTGCGTCGAATTCGCGGATGGTTCCGGTTTTTTCATCTTCAACGCTGGTGTTCTCAACAATCAGCCCGGAGAGGCCGTTTGACGCTTCAATAACCCGGACGCATTTTTTGAGGCGAAGCATCTCGCGCAGCCTTGCACGGCGAACATCGGGAGTTGAATTGAGCAGACGCACACAGCGCTCGAGTTCCGAAACGGAAAGCCCCTGTGTGTAAGGAATTTCAATCAGCTCTCCGCCATACTCGGCAAGTACGTCAATAACCTCCTGCCTTGTTTTCGCCTGCACACCCGTGCGCCAATCGTCTCCGTGCAAAACATAATTCGGCTTCAGCTCTCGGAGGTTTTTTGCATAAGAAAGCGTATCCTGCACAACCGTGCGGGACACGCCCCGAATACT
>CAZIMM010000092.1:0-8284 GCA_964540415.1 uncultured Eubacteriales bacterium | reverse complement strand
GCGAACAAGTTTTTGGGCAAAAAAAGAAAAGACATCAGTTATTCCGGGCTGACAGTCCGGGCAGATGACATTGCCAACGTCACGGAAGTTCAAACCGCGATTGACGACATGGGCTTCGGCACAGATAGCATGGAGAGCATGCGCGAATCGACAGCCAAGGAAATGGCAAAGGTTCAGCTTGCTCTGGGCGGCATAGGCGCAGTCAGCCTGCTGGTTGCCGCAATCGGAATTACGAACACAATGATTATGTCCGTTTCCGAAAGGACGAAGGAAATCGGCGTGATGAAAGCGCTCGGCTGCTATGTGCGTGATGTCAGAAAGGTTTTTCTGTTTGAATCCGGCTTTATTGGACTTATGGGGGGCGGCATCGGTTGCGTGCTGAGTTTTGCCGTCTCATGCGTGATAAATGTGATTGTCGGCATGAGCCAAGGGGAGGGCGACATGAGCATATGGCAGATGATGTTCACCCCGGGCAGCCGCATTTCTGTTATGCCGGTCTGGCTCATAATTTTCGGTCTGGCGTTCTCCTGCGCAATCGGTGTCGTCTCAGGAATGTATCCGGCGAACAAGGCGGTCAAAATCTCCGCTCTCGAAGCAATGCGCAACGAATAAGCTTTTCACAAATTTTTTATATACAAATAACTGAAGGGAGTCAGGCACCAGCTTGACTCCCTTTAGCCATACAAAGCGGCGCAAAAAAGCCGCTCTCCTCACTGCAAGGGAGCGGCAAGTGCCTGAAGTTTTATTTTACATACACAATATCAATTTCCGCACAGGGTCCTCCGAGCTTCTGTTTTCCGCTCTCATTAAGTCCGAGCATCCCGTTTGCGGCAAAGAACTCCGTTTCATGAACATTGACCTTGTTGAGATCCTTGAGCTTTGTTGCTCTTGTTCCCGTCACATTGCCTATGCCCTTCACATACATATGTGCGCAATTGCCGCCGTTGAGCAGATATGCCTCCTGTGCACCGTAGCCGGAAAGAATTTGCGCGTAACGATCCTTCGGCATAAATTCGCCTACCGCAAGTATGTACTTATCTGAACTAATCTGAGCCACAACAGTTCTGTTTTCATAGTAGCTGTCACTTTTGTTTGCCTCTCTTCCGTTGAGCACCATCGTGTCCTGATAGCTCAAGGTGTTGAGCAGCCCGTCTTTGATAAGTGCGGAGGTGTTTGACGTGTTAACCGGCGCGGTGTACCATTTTCTCCCGTCATTGAAAATCAGCAGCCGCACACGCCTCGAGTCGCTGTCGGAACAACTTGCAACAACATTTCCGTTGCGTACGGTTGATGCGTGATTCGTTTTGTAGCTTGAACCTGCTTCGCCGTTGACAGCAATCAATGCCCCTGCCGCCTTGCCCATTGTCTCCACTCCGCTCACATTTTTACCTGTAAGCTTTTTTGAAGTTTCAACCAGAAATCTGTTTGGGCTGCAAGTGATTATTGCCACATTGCACACGGGTTGATAGGTGACGGTTTTTGAATAGTCAATTGATTTATCTTTGCTTTTTACAAAATGTTGGGTGATTTTGCTGCCGTAAGCTATCTTGTGAATTTCAATTTCAACACCGTCTTCGTTGATTTTCCATGCTTGCAGCACCGTTGCTCCCCGAATGCTTCTTACGCTGTCCGCGTCAATTTCATATTTGCCCTTTTCGGACACAGGTGCTGTTTTGGGCAATGTCGTGGCTGCGGTCGTCGTCACGGTTGTGGGGGTAGTCATCGGTGCGGTTTTGGGTATAGTCGTCGGTGCGGTTGTTAGTACAGTCGTGGGTACAGTCGTCGGTACGGTCATCGGTACAGTCGTCGGTGCGGTTGCAGAAACTGTTGTGAGGACAGTTACGGATGTTGCGTGAGTTTTTTCGTCAGAACTGCTTTGCTTTGCGGCGCAGGATACAGTTAATGCCAACAGCAAAAAAGCAACAATCAGTTTTGCGCAGCTGAACAGCGTATTCATAACATACCCCCTTCGTTATTTATCGAGCGTGGGCGGTTAATATTCTACGTTTTTTCAACAGGAAAGGCAATTGTGCTTGCACCAAGTGAACGTTTTGTCTTTTACCGATTCCAATATAGCATATGACATTTTTGATGTCAACTTAAATTATGTCGTATCTTTTCCGAGCCGTTCAACCGGTGACGATTCAGTTTTCGAGAGCATATTTCTTTTCGTGTGACGCTTTTTCGCTTCGGGTCATACTCTTATTTAAAAAGAGCGTTGTTTATTATCTTTTCCGCAATGTCGCTTTCCGGCGAGACACAGACGGCAACAAACACGCCCGCCTGTTTGACCACAGCGGAATCAAGCTTCGGAACTTCCTCGGGGCGGTAAGCTTCATAGTCCTCGCTCCGCTGTGCAAGGCGCTTGACCGCAGCATCGTAAACCTCTTTTGCGCTTTGCTCATCCTTCGCTTCAAACACCGCGATTTCCTCTGCCGTTGCTCCCGTTCCCGCATACGCGGCGGTGTCTTCAATGTCTTCAACCGCTATGTCATAGTTTATCAGCAGGGTCTGTTTGTCGATTTCTTCAAGCGTGTCTGTGAAAGTCACCCCGTTTTTCAGGCTTTCGGCAAGCTCCGAAGGAACGACATCGGTTTTCACCGTGCTTTGTGAGCACGACGAAAGAAGAACTGCCGACAGAATCAGCGGCAACACAAGTAATCTCTTTTTCATTAATTTTCTTCCCTTTTCCTTGTATATCAATACGGCAAATTGATGTTATTTTTCGTAATCTTTCACAGCGTTGAACATGCTTTCAACCACCTTGCGGCAGTATTTTCCGCTCAGATGCACACCGTCGGGCGACACATTTTCCGGCAGGCAGTTGTCCTTGTCCGCAACTGCGGAAAAGCAGTCCACATAACACACGTCTTTGTCTTCAGCCATCTTTTTGAGCAGCTCATTGTATTCCATTATGCGTGCATTGTTGGTTTTTTCCACGTTTTCGTCGGAGGTCTTTTTGCTGACAGGAGTAATCAAGTTGACATAAATCTTCGCGTCCGGCTGCATTTCACGTACGTCATCAATGAGTGCCTTGTATTTTTTAATAAAAATCTCCGGATACTCCCACCCAAGCTCGTTCTCGCCGAAAACAAGGAAGACGCGTATATACGTTTTTCCTTTAAGCTCCTCAATTATCGGTATGCTTCCGGTCGGTGAGGTTTTTGTGTAAACAGTGTTGATATTCAAGCCGATACGGGCATATATATCCATGTTCTTAACAATGCCGTATTCGCGCAGAGTGTCCGCCATTGAGTTGCCGAGCATTGCAGAGCCGTCCAGCTCGGGGTATTGCTCGTCTTCGGGTTCTTCCTCCGTCGCTTTTTCGGTTTGCGTGGCTTCCGCAACTTTACTTGAGGACGGTTCGGATGACGCAGAGGTGGTCGCTGTATAAGGCTTTGGCTTTGTTTCTTTCTCGCTTGTCACGGTTTCGGATTGTATAACGCTCACGGTCGTGTCCGATGTGAGCACGGCTGTTCCGTTTTTACCGCAAGAAGCAAGAAAAAGCAAAAAAAGCAGCACAGATATCACTGCCGCCGTTTTTGACCGAATTATTTTATTGTGTTTAACACACCCGAAAAAACCTGACAAGTTGAACTACCTTTCTTTCTCGATTGATTATAGACCGGTGAAACTTACAAGTCAATAGCATGCATCAAAATGTAATTTTATTGTAAATAACTGTTACACTTATTGAGAAAATATGGTATACTGTCTTGTGTTTACTGCAAAAATATAACAATCGGTATTTTAACGCGAAATGGAGAAATGGTTGTGTCAAAAATTTCATCATCCCTCACTCAGCTTATCGGTTCAACTCCACTGCTGGAGCTGAAGGCATATTCTGCGGCTCACTCGCTCAATGCCCGTCTTGTTGCAAAGCTTGAGCTGTTCAATCCGGCGGGCAGTGCAAAGGACAGGGTTGCCCTTTCCATGATTGACGATGCCGAAAAAAAAGGACTGCTGAACAGTGATTCGGTTATCATTGAACCGACGAGCGGCAACACAGGCATCGGGCTTGCGATGATTGCCGCCGCAAGAGGCTACAGAATAATCCTCACCATGCCGGAGACGATGAGCGAGGAGCGAAGAAAACTGCTTGGCGCGTACGGTGCAGAGATTGTACTGACCGACGGTAAAAAGGGTATGAGCGGCGCAATTGAAAAGGCAAACGAACTTGCTTTCTCAATTCCCGGAAGCTTTATTCCCGGGCAGTTCACCAACCCCGCAAATCCGGCGGCACACGAAAGGACAACCGGCCCCGAAATCTGGAACGACACCGACGGTGCCGTTGACATTTTCGTTGCGGGAATTGGCACAGGCGGCACGATATCCGGTGTGGGCAGATATCTCAAGGCAAAGAACCCGAACGTTTTGATTGTGGGCGTTGAGCCTGCCTCCTCCCCTGTTCTGACAAAGGGTTATTCCGGCGCACACGGCATTCAGGGCATCGGCGCGAACTTTGTGCCGGACACACTTGACAGGAGCGTCTGTGACGAAATAATCGATGTTGAGGACGCGGACGCCTTCCGCACCGGCGGCGAAATTGCGAAGCACGAGGGTGTGCTTGTCGGGATATCCTCCGGCGCTGCGGTATTTGCGGCTTCAGAGCTTGCAAAGCGTCCGCAAAACAAAAGCAAGCTGATTGTCGCTTTATTGCCGGATTCCGGAGAAAGATATATTTCTACAGGTATGTTTGGCTGATATCTATTGACATTTCAACCGCATTTACTTTATACTGTCATTATATAAGAAAAAGGATGTGCAGGCTTGAAAAACGAGCTAATATCACTGCGAAAAAATGTCAACCGTTCCACGCAGATAATGTTCATTTTTCTGATTTTCGGCGCACTCGGCGCTGGAGTGTTTTTCTTCATTCAGAATCTGTTCGGAATTGACCATATTCTCGGCGCGGTGGACAGCTCAAACGAATATTCAATCTGGTTTCTTGCCTACTGGGCGACGGACTTCTTTTATGTCGGGATGACGGTGATACTCTCATATCTCATTGCCGGAATTCCTTCGATTGCGCCTTCACTGTCACTCGGGCTGTACTTCGCCCATTTTGCGGGTGAATATTCAACAAACGCCGCCTCTGTATATTACACATACAATTCCGCCCCGCTGTATGCCGGCGGCGGTGCCAACATCGGATATATGGGTTATCTGATTATGGCGGTTGCGCTGTCCTTGCTGATAAAATATCTTTTTGCCGGCTGGGACAATGCAAAAAAGGGTCTGGGAAAAAAGCTGGACCGTCCTGTTGCGGCGGTGAAGAAAAAAATTAAGCTGATTCCTAATGAAATGAACGGCGCGCTGCTCATTGAGCAGGCAGACCTGCTCATGTACATATTGATTATTCCGATTGCCTGCGCGGTGTTCACCTTTACGCTCATAAAATACGGCATCCAGCTTCCCTTTGCCGCTCTCGGAGAGGTGCTCATAACAGCTCTCACGGATTGCTTTGCACGCAATATTGTCATCGGCTCAGTTGTCATGGGGCTCATGGTCGGATTCGACATTATCGGACCTGTTTCCCTCGCGGCTTTTGCAGTTGCCGTTGCCGCCTTTATGCAGGGAAATGCTCAGCTGCTGACAATTTACGGTGCTTGCTTCATCACCGTTGGCTGGTCGCCCCTCGGGCTTATGGTGTTCCGAAAGATTTTCAAAAGATTCACCTTCCCCTTTGACAATGACGACAACAACCTTGCCCTGAGCGGACCTATCAACGCATTCTTTGAAAACGTCAAGCTGACCGTCGCTTTTTCCATGCCCATGGCATACAGAAGCCCTTTCACCGTTATTCCCGGGCTGATGGCCGGCTCAGCGTTCACCGGGCTTCTAACCTCCGCCTTCGGCATTGTCAACACGTCGTATCTTACGGAGCTTCCGAAATACGGCACGGGCATGACTATGCGCGAGCTGCTTTTCCGCGGCGAATATTATCTTTCCTTCACTCTGCCGCTTCGTTCGGGTGAATGGTTCAGCTGCCGTATTCCGCTGTTCTTCATTGTTATTGCAGGCGGATTTTTCGGCGGCGCTGTTATGCTTTTGCTCAAGAGCCTTGCATACAGACACCAGTGCAAAATCGGCACAAATGTTGATTATAATGACGATATTGTAATAGAGCTTCGCCGTATTGCGGCGGAATATTTACATAAAAACAAGGAGAACTGCTCATGAGAACACCTTATCTTCTCAAGCCGCATCTCAATCGCAGCTGCAAAATCTATCTTAGGGGCGACCCGGCAATTCCCCCCGCGCTTTATGAAACCGCGTCAACTCCTCCGGATCTGTCGGGTTTCACACTTCCTCTCCCGTCGCGCAAGTGCGACTACACCTGCTTTGCCGAAACCGACGGCGGTGTTATGTGGTACGGCGCAAAAACCGGCCTGACACGTTATGACCCGTCCGCACAGCTTGAGGAGGACATTGTGATGTTCTTTTCTGCTCAAAGAGACTTGGCGGACAACAATGTCATTTCCCTTTTGCCGCTTGACGGCGGTCTTTGGGTGCAAACCGAGGAGGGTGCGTCATTCATTGAAATGAAGCTTCTCAGCGGCGACGACAAGGCGAACATATTGCTTGACGAAACTCTTGATGTAGTTGAGCGCAGAGGCATGGTCAGCCACAGAAACCTTCAAAGTCTGCGTGACATTTCATCACGGCTTCCTTACGCACACTGCGACAATGACGGATGCTTCACCGCTGGCTTCTCAATTGCGGAGACTCTTCACTATGCCACACTCAAACGCGAAAAGGGTGAGAATGACCCGGAAACCAAGCGTATCAAAGACATTGCAGTGCGTTCAAGTGAGGCTTGCCTGCTGCTCATGAACATTGCCGGCAGAGGCAACGGCTTCGTTGCGAGAACATACCACACAATTGATGAGCCTATCCCGGATGACGGTCTGTTCTTCCGCAAGCTCAACGGCCGCTCAATATGTCTGGACACCAACGCTTCAAGGCGCAGGCATATGTCCGGCTTTGAAACGGATGCTTCATATCCCGTGCCGGACAGACTCGCAAAGCTTTATCGCGACCTCGGCTTTACCGACGATGAAATCATATACAAGGGTGACACGAGCAGCGACGAAATCACACTGCATTTTCTTCAGATTCTTTTCACCTGTGACTTTCTGTGCGACGATGACGATGAGCTGCGTGAGCTCGCCGTATCCTCCGCAAAAGCAACGCTCGCGCACATTCTCGACAACGGCTGTGACCTCGTCGAATGTGACGGCAAGCCGACGACCTGGGCAAAATGGGACAAGGAATACTTTGAAACCGGACTCGGCTGGTCTGACGCCTGCCTGAATGCCGCCGAGCTTCTGATGTACATCCGCATTGTTATGCACGTTTCCGGAGAAAAGGGCAAATGGCAGGAAGCCTATGACCGGCTTATTGCCGACGGCTACGCCGACCTCGCGGAAAAACACCTGAACCGTTTTTATCACTCGGCGCTGTGCAGCGGCTGCGAGTGCCGCGAGGATCTGATGTACGGCGACCATATGCTTGCAACATCAGCGTTCTGGGCGCTTTGCACCCTTGAGGACGACCCGGAGCTGCTCGCCAAATACCGCCGCGCTTTCACCTCATGGCGTTCCACCTTTGAGCCGGAGCACAATCCGGGCTATGACCTCCCCTACCTGCTCGCCTGCCCGGATGCTAAGGTTGACATGGAGCGAATCGCCACATGGTTTTATCGCACAAACGTCAGCCGTCTTGCCGCCGGCGTCAGCACAATAGGCAGGCACGACATTGCAAAGAAAATCCTCTGGGGCGGATATACCGAGACCTCGTCTCTCCTGACTCCTGACGAATGCTTCATTGCAAAATACGACAGAAATCCGCTTGAATACATTTGTGAGGATTCCGGCGGTGCGTTTTGCGTGGAGAGCTGTTATGTTTACACCTTTGCTTACTGGATAGGCAGATATTACGGATTTATTCAACCGGGAGGAACAATATGAACGAGAATATTTATCTTATCGGCAACGCTCATCTTGACCCGATTTGGCTCTGGCGCTGGCAGGAAGGCTGCGGAGAGGTTCTTCAGACCTTTCGGAGCGCACTTGACCGTCTGAATGAATATCCGGAATTTGTTTTCACCTGCTCCTCCGCCGCATATTACCGCTGGGTTGAAGAAATCGACCCGGATATGTTCGGAGAAATCGTGAATATGGTCAAAAAGGGCAGATGGGTTCCGGTCAACGGCTGGTGGGTTCAGCCCGACTGCAACATGCCGTCCGGCGAGAGCTTTGCCCGTCAGGCGCTTTACAGC
>CAZIMM010000091.1:0-8463 GCA_964540415.1 uncultured Eubacteriales bacterium | reverse complement strand
AGAGAATAGCCGTAGGTTGCTTTGAAGGTTGAAAAACCTGTGCTGTGCCCCGCAGTGTCGGGCTGTTCAAAGATGCAGAAGATGTAATCGGAGCAGTCCTTACGCAGCAGGTCGGCGCAGGTGTTTTTGTATGTGCCGACATTGATAAGACCGTCTTTGAACGTTACCTTCAGACCGTTCTTCTCAATATACGCCTTCTCGTTTATGTAGGTTGAATCCGGATTGACAAAGTGGCCGTCCCACATGCAATAGAACGCCGAGGAATCAATCACCTGATTTTCGACAAGCGAGGTAAGGTTCGTCAGGGGAGCGGTGTCGGCTTTGGGTATTCCGTTGCCGGTAATTCCGTGAACATCAGCCCAGCAGCCGGTGAGAATCGAGCACCAGCCGGGAGCGGTTGAAGTCATTTGAGTGTTCTCAGTCGGGTAATTCACGCCGCCGCAATAGCCGATATAGGCATGTCCGCCCTTGTGAATGAGATTGTAAACCGCACCTTCACTGTAGCTCTGGAGGTATTGCAGTGAATCCGCTCTGCCGCCGTCATAACCGATGATGATGGCTTTTTTGACTGTTTTGCCCTCGGGCAACGCAGAATAAAAATGGCTGTTGACAAGGTTTGCAACTGCGGTTTGAGGTATTGCGGTTTCGATGGTGTTGTCATAAACTCTGATGTCGCCGATGCTCTCAAGGTATTCCTCCTCGGTGTCCGCAATGTCGAGATTGACAACAACGCCGCCGACCATCAGAAGCAGAGAAAGGAAAAGTGCGAAAATCTGGCGCAGATTGGATAAAAACATCATAATAATCAGCAATCCTTTCGAATATATTGAAAAAATTATACAATTATTTGATGTGATTGTCAACAACAATAAACCGACGACGATGAAAAAAACGGAGTCGCTTTATGTTGAAAAAGCAAGAAAAACATCAAATTCAGAGCTTAACAAAATACATAAAAAGTAAAGCAAGGCTGCCTTTCGGACAGCCTTGCTTTTGTTTGTTATGTGTGAAAGAATCGGTCATATCAAGCCGTACTGCGAGAGCTGAGCTCAGTCGATAATCATATACGGTTCAGTCATGATGCCGTATTTCGGTCCCTTTTCGGATTTGATGTCCTCAAAGGTCAGTCCGCCGAGCTTTGCGCCGCTGTCGAGAGAGAAGGCAAAGATTCTTGCCTGGCTGACCGTGTAGAGCGTGGAGCCGATGTAGGTTCCGCGGCGGATGCTGTACGGGTCATTGTAGAAATAAGAGTTTGAAAAATCTGCAAGCTCGCTGTCGTCAAGGTTTGAATAGATGCCCTGCTTTGTGATTTTTCCGTTTTCAACCTTGAACACGAAGAAGCGGCCGAGAGTGTTGCCGTAGCCTTCGGAGATGATGTCCGTGTAAATCGGCACGCCGAACAGGTTGCGGCTCTTGTAATACATCACACTCTTATGGTCCGAACCGATTGAGGTGTAGGAGTTTTCGATTGTGTATTTGTCAACCTCCTTGGGTGACGCGGGGTTGCTGATGTCAAAGAGTGAAAGCTTGACTCCGTTTTTAGCACCGTTTTCGTCGCCGTCAGTGCCGACACCGAGGATGTATCTGTCGTCAATCGGGTGCAGGTAGCTTGAAAAGCCCGGAATTTTCAACTCGCCGAGGATTGCCGGCGCGGCGGGGTTTGAAAGGTCGATGACAAACAGCGGGTCAGTCTGCTCGAAAGTGACGACATAACCCTTGGACTTAATGAAGCGCACGGACTTGATGACCTCGCCCTTCGCAATGTCGCCGAGAGTGCCGACGGTTTTCAGATTTTTGTCGAGAACGGTTATGAGATTGATTTCTTCGCCGTCGGTCTTTCGGTTGTCTGTTGTGGCAATGCGGAAATAGCCGTTGTATTCATCCATCGAGAACTGATTGAGCGCATAGCCGTTGACGTTGCCGGAGCAGACATATTCGGCTCCGTTTGCGGTGAGGTCAAAACGGAAAATGTCTGTTGTGGTGGTGCCGACCCACATGATGTCATTCCTTGTGCCGGAGGAACCGCTTTTATAATCGTAAACCTGGCGCGAAATGTAGAGAGCGTCGGCGGCGCAGTAGGAATTGTTGCCGCCGCCGAGAATGGCTTTGGTTTTTGCGCCGGCTTCAAGGTTGTTCAGGTCAACACAGCCGATGACGGAATAGGAGGTTGTGCTGTCTTCCGGAATCATGCAGATGCTGCTCGCGGGCAGCGATACGCCCTTGCCGCCGTCAACATAAACCCGAGGCACGATGTCCTGCGCGGTTACGGTGTTGTTCTTGTATTCAATCGAGCCGGTGTAGAGGTAATAGGTTGAAACGGTGTAAATCCTGCCGCCTATCATGCGCGAGGTGAGGTATTCACCGTCCTGCTCAAAGGTGTGCTTGAGCACGGGCTTGGCGGGGTCGGACACATCATAAATGCGAACCTGCGAGGTGGCGCGATCGTTGCCTTTGCCGTAAGACGTATAGTTGATTGAAAGATAGTTTTTGTATTTATACATGTCATAAATCCAGCCGTCGTTGCCCGAGACAATTTTTGTTTCCGAGAGCTTTTTCATAGATTCGGCAGGGCTGGTGCTGAAGATATAAAGAGCGTTGTTGCTGATGTAGTAAATATATTTGCCGTCGTTTTTGATGATGTCCGCCTCGTCAACTCCCTCAACCTGGAGGTTCGTTTTGCCGTATTCATCGCCAGCCGCGATGTCAAAGGCGACGGAGTCATTCATTACAAGCTTCTCCTCGGCGGTTGCAGCCGAGGTGTCTGTTTTCAGACCGCCCCAGCCGCGCACCGGGTCTCCGGAGTTGCTTTCCTTGATGACCTTGTTGAAGTGAGCGACCAGCTTGTCATATGAGTCGAGTGCCTGAATTTTGACGCTGCTTTGTTTTGCGGGGGCAGTTGAGGGTACAGTGACTTTTTGTGTGACGGTGTTTCCGCTTTCGTCTGTGACAGTTTCACCCTGTGCGTCCGTAACGTCAAGCTCGGAAACTTCGGTGAGTCCCGCGGGCGAGGATGAACCGGCGGTTGTGTCCTCCGGTTTTGGCATGCTTATCGGAAAGCCTTTTCCGTCAAGTGACATTGCAATTGTTGCCGCGGCAAGCACCACGAATGCCGCCGCAAGTGCCGTTATTCGTTTCATAAATCTGTTTTCATCCTTTCCCTTTTTGAACGGTGTCTGTTCATAAGCGGATGTGACTGCGTTCTTTTCAAGATATCTGACTATGCTCTCGCGGGAAAGCTCCTGCGGAAGCTCAGACGCGTTATCGGCGGAAAGCTTATCCCGGAGCAGGTCTGCTGTTCGCTTATCATCTTTTTTGCTCATGTGAATTCCTTCCTTTCACGGCGTTTATCGGAGCGGTATGTATTTTCATTCAAGTTTCAGCTCCTCACGCAGTTTCGCAAGTGCTCGCGATAGCTTTGAGCGAACCGTACCGCGCGGCAGAACAAGCAGTTTCGAAATTTCGGCACTGTTGTAGCCGCCGATAACGCTTAAAAGGACGATGGACCGTTCCTCCTCCGCAATGCGCAACAGCGCATCGGTCAGCTGAACCGAAAGGGACAAATCGGAATCAGCATCTCGCGCCGGAGGATCGCATGAGAGTTCCTCAATGGATATTACTCCGTTCTGCTCGCGGCCTGCTCGCAAAAGCCGTTTGCAGGTGTTGGCAAGTATTGTAAAAAACCATGACTTGAACTTTTCCGGCTCCCTGAGAGAAGAAATGCTCCCGAAGGCAGCCAGGCACGCCTCCTGCACAGCGTCCTGTGCAGAAGCGGCAGAGCCGAGATAATAATATGCAAAACGGTACAGCTCTGATGCATACATTGAATATAGCTCCCCGAATGCATTTGCGTCTCCGCCGACAGCGTCACGAATCAGTGTCCTTGCCGCGTCATTCATCGAAAAAACCTCTTTCATCGTCCCTTACTAAATAAGAGTCAAATTTTCCCTGAAGTGTTGCACCGCTGCTAAAAATATTTTCCTTCGGCGTTTCTGTCATAATTTTATCATAAAAATTTCAGAATTACTATACACTCAGGCTAAATAATGTGTTATAATGCTATGTATCTATAATCAGCGGAATTCTTTGCTGATTTCGGGGGTGTCGCAATGAGAAAGAAAGTGACGGGCAGGCGCAGGGCGTTCAACGCCGTTAGCGCGGTGCTCATTGTGCTGGTGTGTCTTCCCTTGTTGGCTGCGGGCACGCTCATAGGCTGCTTTTACATCAGCGGAGATTCACCCGAGAACGCCTTTGTCGGCGGAACAGCAATTGTTGTTGCCACACCGAAGAATTCTGACACGAGCGAGCTATGGCTTGTCCGCAGGGTGGATGAGGCGGAGCTCGGAGTCGGTGAAAACACGGCGTTTTATGTTGACGGAAAGTTTGTCCGTGCGTTTTATTACCGCTCGGAAGACTCAGTGATTACCGTGTATACCGACCCGGACGACCTTTCGACGCGGGTTGATTTTGACTCTGAAAACATGCTCGGAGAAATCAAAGCGGTCTGGAGCAAATAGTCACTTTTCCGCGGTTCGGCGCTTATAATGTTATTGGTATGTATTACCTCCTCAGTTGTCGGAGAATAATGTACCGAAGGGAGGGAAGCTGATGGAGGCATATTTGGACAACAGTGCGACCACCCCTCTGTGCGTTCGCGCGAGAGAACGGATGGTTGAAGCGATAGAGCAGGGTTGGGGAAACCCTTCCTCCCTGCACAGACCCGGCATCCAGGCAAGCGAGGCACTGAAATACGCTCGTCAGCTTGTTGCAAAGCGTCTCTTCTGCGACGAGGAAGAAGTAATCTTCACCGGCAGCGGAACCCTGAGCGACAACGCCGCAATTTTCGGCGCGGCACATGCTCTGAAAAGGCGCGGGAAAAGAATAATAACAACAGAAATTGAGCATCCGGCAGTTGATGAACCGTTCAAGCAGCTCGAAAAAGAGGGCTTTGAGGTTATCAGGCTGAAGGTGGATGCTCAGGGAAAGATAAATGTAAGGGATCTTACTTCCGCGGTTAATCAAGACACGGTGCTTGTGAGCATAATGTCGGTCAATAACGAGGTCGGAAGCATTCAGCCGGTTGAGGCGGTAAGAGCGGCGGTGAATAGGGCAAACTCTCCTGCGCTCATTCACTGCGACGCGGTGCAGGCTTTCGGAAAATTACCGATGAGGCCCTCATCTTTGGGTGTTGACCTGCTGAGCTTCAGCGGGCACAAAATCAACGGGCCCAAGGGCGTTGGGGTTCTTTATATAAAAAAGGGAGTACGCATCGAACCGTACATTTTCGGGGGATATCAAGAGGGCGGCATATATTCGGGAACACAGCCGATGCCTGCGATTATGGGTCTTGCCGGAGCACTCGAGGAAATGCCCGATCCCGCCGAGCAGCTCAAAAGAGTCGGCGCATTGAGGAATTACTTTGTTAATGAAGCTGTAAGACTCGGAGGAGTTGTCATAAACTCACCTCCGGACGCCCTGCCGTATATCGTCAATTTGTCGGTTCTCGGAATCAACTCGGAGCCGATGATGAACCTCCTCTCCTCGCGCGGCGTTTACATTTCTTCGGGCTCAGCCTGTGCCAAGGGGCACAAGAGCAGAGTACTCACCGCGATGAAGCTCGGTGACGAGCGGATTGCGAGTGCCCTGCGAATCAGTTTGTCGCGTTTTACAGTGCGCGAGGAACTGGATATGTTGCTGTACGGATTGGAAATATGCAAAAAGACAATAAAACAAAGGAATAAATGAATGAGAGAAATTCTTCTAGTCAAAAACGGTGAACTTGCACTCAAAGGCCTGAATCGCCGCACATTTGAGGATATACTTATAAAGAACATGAAGTGGAGACTCAGTGAACTGGGCAAATTCAGGTTTACATCATCACAGTCAACGATAATGATTGAGCCGGAGGACGAGAACTGCGAGCTTGACCTTGCACTTGAAAAGCTTTTGCGGGTTTTCGGTATTGCCGGCGTTTCGCGCGCTGCAGTGCTCAGCAAGGATATGGACGAGGTGCTTGAAAAAGCCGGGGAATGGTTTGAACCCGTCCTGCTCGGATGTGACACTTATAAGGTTGAGGCAAAGCGTTCAGATAAGCGCTTTGCCCTGACCTCTCCGCAAATCTGCGCTATGCTCGGCGAAAAATTGCTTGAAAAATTCGACCATTTGAAGGTTGACGTGCGTTCCCCGCAGGTAACGGTGAATGTTGAAGTCAGAGACAAAAACATTTTTCTTCACGCAAACCAAATCAAGGGTGCCGGCGGTATGCCGTCCGGCTCTGCAGGCAACGCGGCGCTCATGGTGTCCGGAGGGATCGACAGCCCGGTTGCGGGTTGGATGATAGCAAAGCGCGGGCTGAGCCTCACGGCGGTACACTTTGCCTCTCCTCCTTACACAAGCGAGAGCGCAGAGAGAAAGGTGCACGATTTGCTGCACAAGGTTGCGGCTTATTCCGGCAGAATAACGCTGTTTGTAGTTCCGTTTACGGAAATCCAGGAGCAAATTCGGGACAAGTGCCCGGAGGAGCTGTTCACAATAATCATGCGCCGAATCATGGTGCTCTGCTCCGAAAGAATTGCCCGCGCACAGGGCTGCGGCGCACTGATAACGGGTGAAAGTCTCGGTCAGGTTGCAAGCCAGACCCTCGGCGCGATTGCCTGTACGGACGCCGCCGCGAATATGCCGGTCTTTCGTCCGCTCATAGGCATGGACAAGGATGAGATTATTGCAGTTGCACGCAAAATCGGCACATTTGACATTTCCGTGCTCCCGTTTGAAGACTGCTGCACGGTGTTCACACCCCGCCACCCGAGAACGCGTCCGAAGCTTTATTTTGTTGAACAGGCGGAGCAGGCACTCGAAACGGACAGGCTTGTTGACGAGGCTGTGAGCGCGGCAAAAAAGTATATTATTGATTAGAGGTTGTTTTTTTGAACTGTGAGGTTATCTGCGTCGGGACAGAGCTGCTGCTCGGTGACATTCTCAACACCAACGCTCAGTATCTTTCGCGTGAGCTTGCCGCCATGGGCGTTTCTCAGCTCAGGCAAAGCGTAATCGGTGACAATCCGGAGCGCCTTGAGGCGGAAATACGCTCGGCACTCGAACGCTGCGACATAATCATCACCTCAGGGGGTCTCGGCCCGACGAAGGACGATCTGACAAAAGAGGTTTGCTGCAAGGCTCTTGGCGTCGAGCTGGAGCTGCACGAGGACATTCTTGAAGGCATCCGTCACTTCTTTGAGCACAGAGGCAGCGTTATGACGGAGAATAACCGCAAGCAGGCTCTCATTCCCAAGGGCGGCACGGTTCTGAACAACTCCAACGGCACGGCGCCGGGCTGTGTCGCCGAAAAAAACGGCAAGCATATCATTATGCTACCCGGACCGCCGCGTGAGCTTGTTCCGATGTTTGAAAACGAGGTCAAGCCTTATCTTGCGAATTTTTCGCAGGGCGTGATTTTTTCGCGCAGTGTGCGGCTGTTCGGAATCGGTGAGGCGGCAATGGCAACCGAGGTTGAGGACCTGCTCGACAGCGCCAACCCCACCGTCGCACCCTATGCAAAGGATTTTGAGTCGCTTCTGCGTGTCACGGCCAAGGCGGACAGCGTTGAAAAGGCGGCAGAAATGTGCGACGAAACGGTTGCAACGATAAAAGAGAGGCTCGGGAAATATATTTACGGAATTGACGTTGAATCCCTTCAGCAAAGAGCTGTTGAGCTGTTGCTCGAGGCCGGCAAAACAGTGGCGGCTGCAGAAAGCTGCACCGGCGGCTTTTTTGCAAAAAGACTGACGGAAATAGAAGGCTCGTCAAATGTCTTTGAGTGCGGTATGGTCACTTATTCGAACGAAATGAAAATGCGTATGCTCGGCGTGAAAAAAGAGACTCTTGACAAGTTCACGGCTGTCAGCGAACAGACCGCGGCTGAAATGGCAAGTCGGATCAGGAGCTTCAGCGGTGCGGATATCGGAATCGGAATCACTGGCTTTGCCGGCCCGGGAACGGACGGTACGAGGGAAGCGGGGCTTATCTATATCGGCTTTGATGCGGAGGACAGGCAGGAGGTTTACGAGCTGAAAACCGGCAGAACGGAGAACAGCAGGGAATACAACCGCTATGCCGCGTCATCAAAGGCGCTGAATATGATAATAAAGTATCTGCAATAATCCACGGAAAGGTTTAACCGGAATGATTGACAGAAAAGATAATAACAACGGTTTTGATATCACCGGCATAACAAGCGCATTTGAAAACAAACGTGAGCTTGGAGAAAAAGCCAACCTGTTTTTGAACCTTGATGCAATCAAGAAAAAAGCAGAGGAAGAAGCCGAAAAAAAGGCGGCCGCAGAACAGGCAGCACGTGAAGAAACCGAGAGACTTGCGGCGGAGCAGGCAGCGCGCGAAGAAGCCGAGAGACTTGCGGCGGAGCAGGCGGAGCGCGAGGAAGCCGAGAAACTTGCGGCGGAGCAGGCT
>CAZIMM010000090.1:0-8523 GCA_964540415.1 uncultured Eubacteriales bacterium | reverse complement strand
GGCAACGGCCTTGTCCGCATTGTTAATCAAAGCGTTGCGTACGCTGGGGGGCATTTTGAATCCGAATGTTGCGGGGTTGCCGGTGTTGAGCCTGAGCACGTCAATGCCTTCGGCACGCATTCTCATCGCCTCAACAAATACGGGGCCTCTTATATCGGAATGAACCTCGGAAAGCTTGTCTGATCTTGTGATTTCTTGCATTTTAATTATCTCCTAAAATAAAATTTATAATACGGAATACGGACAGACTTACCAGCGGTTGTCCGAAAATTCACAGAATGCGTTCATGTTGTCAATGTCGATCTTCGTGCCGTCGTCAAGTATTGCATAACCGGCCCATTTGCCGAAAACCTGGTGGCAGCGGTTGCCGAGGAGAACAACACGGGACGAGGAGTAATTGTCATAAAACGGAGTCATTGTCAGATTGAATCTTCCGTCGTCGGAGGTGAAATGCCATGGCTTCATCCAGTCGTCGGGATCTTTGTCAAGAAAAACTTCGCCGATTTTGTGAGCCTTGCCGTCATAGAAAAGCGTGTTCTCCGTGAAAGCGCTCATGTCCCCGAAGCCCCAGCCGATTTCAAAGCCGAAGAGCTTTCCGCCCGGAAGCTTGACTGAGCCGTTGCCCCAATACCAGCTGCATTTGTACGGCCATACGCCGCGTCCCCAGTCGAGCACACAGAAGGTTTCGTCGGGGTCAAGCACGATGTCGGTTTCTCCCGCTTTGACATAGCCCTTCGCCGGCATACAGTTTTGCTTGTGGTTGAGATAAAAATGGCCCTTTTCCGCAAACGGCACGGCCATAACGAGCGATTCATGCTCCGGCATAACCGCAAGCTCAATGCACACATCAATGCCCTTCGGAGGATATTTGACAGTCAAAACCCGCTTTGTTTTTCCGCAACGAATCTGCATGTCAAACTTTCCGCGTTTGCTGCGCAAAAAGTGAGGCTCCTCGGTGTTCTGCTCAAGTCCGAGCCTGCCGCAGGTGAGCAGTGAAAGGTTCATGTGCTCAACATGCTTGCCGGTTGACATGTCAATGAGTGTGAAGAAAGCCGCTCCGCCCATGGAAATGTCCGCCAGGACAATCTGAATGATGTAGCGTCCGTTGGATATCTGGTAAAAATCCCATTCCTTGATGCGCATGGGGTTTGCTTTGATTGCACTGCGGTCATAATCGTAAAGGCTTCGTTTGCAATATCCGGGGTTTGCAACATCACCGTTTTTGTCAAGCAGCGGAGTGCGTTCGGTGATTTGGTTTTGTACCATTTGTTTTACCTCCAGCTTTCTATGTTTTCATCCGAATCAAACGGAATTCTACAGCACAAACTCGCTCGGGTCGTGTTCCTCACGCTGAACAGGGCGCTTCGGGCGCCGGCGCAGAGGGTCATATTCAAATTTTCGGCAGACGGAGGTAAGATGCATAACGCCCTTCTTTTCGCACAGCACGCAGTCTTCATCGGGTGCAAGCCTGCCGTGTCTGCAGTTTTCACACTGCTTGGAAAATTTTTTGGCGTTGAGCAGCTTCTTTTTCAAAATTTATCCCTCCTAACATTCACCCCATATTTTAACATACTTTTCTTTCATTATCAAGTATCATTATTAAACACATAATAAAAAGTCCGGCGGCAGCGGGGAATGAGACGCAGCACATTGACGCGGTAAAATTTTGTGCACCGACCAGCGCCGCGGACACACTGTCGGGGAAAAACTGCAAAACAGCTCGGCAGGCAATGGCGGACACCCCTCCGCACAGCGCACGTCCGACGAGTAGCGGCATAAAGCCGCATCCGACCTCACGCGCATTCGAAATCACCTGAAAGCACACGCAAAAGCCCGACCATCCGAGCGCTGCGGCAACAGCCGGCATAGGTGCACTCTGCGCGAGCGCATAGCAGCCGCCCGTAACCTCAAACAGGCATTTTGCGGAAATCAGCGCTTCGGGGGAGTGTATTACATTCCCGAGCAGGGAGGAAATGCAGCCGAAAAGCGTTACCCAAGCGGCAATTGCGAATGCGCCTGAAGCGCCGCTTGAAACCGAATCGACAAAGGTCTGCGAAACAGAGCATATCTCCGGAACAGGTCTGCTCACTTCTTTTACCTCCGGCACGTCGAAAAACCTTGTAAGGAAGCCGACAAAAACGCAGGAGAAGCACACGCAGGCATAGAGAATGATTCCGGCACGGCGGCTGCCGAGCATGGACAGCCCCACGGCACCCACAGTGAACGCCGGCCCGGGATTGATGCAGAAAAGCATCATCCGCTTTGCCTGCGCTGCGGTTATCCCGCCCTGCGCATACAGCTCCGCCGTCATTCTCGCGCCGACAGGGTATCCGGCAATCATAGAAGCAAATACAACACCGCCCGCCTCCTCCGGCAGACGGAAAATGAGCTTCGTCAAGGGGGAAAGAAATTTGCCCACCGTTCTTGCAGCGCCCGAGCGCACAAAAAAAGAGCCCGCGATCAAAAACGGAAAAACACTCGGCACAACAACACGGGCGCTCAGCCTCAGCCCTTCGCGTACCCCGTCTGCGGCGGGAACGGGAAGAATGAGCAGCAGCATGAACGCGGAAAAGGACAGAATTATGTACAGCGCTCCGGCGGGTAGTTTTTTTAATTTCACTTTCGCACACCACGCTTTCACAAATATATTTATGTCAGGCGGCATAAATATAGCACGGGAGTGATGAGTGTGAGAAACAGGCTGGAAAACATAGGTGAGCAATTCGAGGCTCCCGCCATGGCGCTTTCGGGGTGGGCGCATATGGATATCTCCGGCAACAGAGAGGCGGTGGTTGAGGGCTGCAAGGGCATTCTTGAATACGGAGACGGCGTAATTTGTCTGAGCCTCGAGGGCATGACAGTGCGTTTTTGCGGCGACAATCTCTGCATTCGCTCTCTCAAGCCCGAGCAAGCGGTTATTACTGGCACGTTTGTGACCATTTCATTTGTCTGAGGGTGATACCATTAGCGTTGTCAGGCTGTTGAGATTCCTTTTCGGATACGTTGAATTTTTTGCGTACGGCGGTTTCCCCGAACGCTTTATTAACCTGTGCGCCGCAAGAGGCATACCGCTGTGGGATTTGCGCACAAAGGACGGCGGACTGCTTGTAAAAACAACAATCGGCGGTTATAGGTCAATCCGTCCCGCAGCGGTCAAATCGGGAATGCGGCTGAAGGTGCGCCGCAGGATCGGCATACCGTTTTTTCTGTGGAAATACAGACGCAGAGCGGGCTTGCTGTGCGGAACGGTTTTCTTCCTGTGTGTGCTTATGGTTATGTCGAATATGCTGTGGAGCATCGAAATAACCGGCAATCAAAAAGTTACGGATGATGAGATTATTGCCGTGCTTGCCGAAAACGGAGTGCGTATCGGCGTATTGGCAAAAAATATCGACACCGTATCGGCGCGCCTCAACACAATGAGCACACTTGACGATGTGGCCTGGATAGCCGTCAATATCCTCGGCAGCAAGGTGAGCGTGGAGGTGCGTGAAAGAAACGGATCGCCCACGGTGCTGGCGGATTCAACTCCGTGCGATGTCATCAGCACCAGTGACGGTCAGTTGATAACTCTGGAAGCATATGCCGGAACACCGGTGAAAAAGGTCGGCTCGGCGGTGATTGACGGCGATGTGCTGATAAGCGGAATTGTTCAAAACAAGAACGGCACCTTTCGCTTCCGTCATGCACAAGGTTACGCGGTGGTGAGAGCGGAAAAAAGACTGTCCGCCGCAGTCGGGCAAAAGTCGGAATGCTTTGCGCGCACCGGCTGCAGGTATGCGGTGAGGCTGAATCTTTTCGGAATCGAATTCCCGGTTCTGCCGATGTTCGGAGACGTGAGCAAAGCTGAGGTGTTTACCTGTGAACGGCAGGCGGAGCTGAATTCGGTGCGCTTGCCGTTTTCCGTCAAGCTGACCTGTGCCGCGCAATACGAAAAAAAGCAACGCACTCTCACACAAAATGAGCGTGCGCTGCTGTGCCTTGAAAGGCTGTTTGACGCGGAAAGCGGTCAGCTGCAATACTGTGACATTTCCGAAAAAAAGCTTGCACTGCTTGTTGATGAAAAAAATGTCGGAATCACAGCCGATTATGTCTATACAAAGAGCGCGGGAATCGCCGAAGAACTGCTGATTGATTACGGAACGGAAGAAAGCGAAGTCAAATGACGAATTTATTGATTATTGTCTCTGTAATGTACTTTTGCTTTACGGGCTGAAGCTCAACACAGTGCGCACTTGTGCCATGCGAGGCAAGCGCCTCGGCATCTCTCCAGCGCTCAATGAGGAGCAGCTCATCGTCATTGTCAACGGGCAGATAATAGTCATAGCCGAGGCAGCCGTCCTCGGCTCTTGTTTTGCTCGGAACTCCCAGTATATTGAGGTTTTCGCGGAATTCGTCGCGCTTGCCGGGCTTGCATTTATAGTGAACGTTCAAAATAATCACAGACGGATTTTCCTTTCTTTATTTAAGATTCTGACTGCCTTATATTTTGCCTGTTGAACCGAATCCTCCGACGCCTCTTTGAGTGCTGTCAATCTCATCAACTTGACAGACAGGCAGCAGGCAGACAGGCATAATAACGAGTTGGGCAACCCTTTCTCCGGGCATAATGACATAGGGCTCGTCAAACTGATTGACAATCCCGACGCATATCTCTCCCCTGTAGTCACTGTCAACGACACCGTTGAGCAGCCCCAGACCGTGCTTTATTGCAAGGCCGCTGCGTGCAAAAACCATTGCCGCGAGTCCGCTTTCGGGCAGCTCGATTGCAAGCCCTGTCGGCACAATCACATGCCCTCCGCCGGGCACCGTCATCGCGGAATCAATGCATGCGCAAAGGTCAAGGCCGGCGCTTCCGGCAGTTGCTCTTTGAGGAATAACGGCATTTTCTCTGAGCTTTTTGAAAAGTATGTTCATTGCTGTTCCTCCGTGTGAATCAATATAAAAATAACCGCTCTGCAAACGAACGGTTACTTTGCTCAAATGTTATTTTGTCAGCGCTCTCTGCAGCCAGATTGTGCCAACCTCCATTGCGGAGTAAAGGCCCTTCTTCTCCGTTTTGTTGACAACTCTGTCTTTCGGGCGAACATCCGGGTCGGTTCGAAGGAGCTGAACTGTGACACGGTCGGCAACATCAAGCTCCTTGACCTTTTTTGTGCTTGTGATCTGGAGCATCAGAACAAATTCATCAGTCATATTGCCGTAATAAATCATATTGCCGCAGCGCACGAAGGGTTTGCCTTTATATGTGAAAAAGGCGTTTTTCTTTTTTTCTGCCATTTGGGTACCTCTCAATCATTTGGCGTTAAGATAATTCTTGACAAGAGCCTGCATAAGCTCGTCGCGGTCAATGCGGCGAATCAGGCTGCGGGCGTTGTTGTGAGTTGTGATATAAGTCGGGTCCTCGGAGAGAATGTAACCCACTATCTGGCTTACCGGATTATATCCTTTCTCACTGAGCGCATCATAAACAGAGGTGAGAATCTTGCGCATTTCAGCCTCGTGCTCATCCTTGATGGAGAATTGAATGGTCTTGTCGGTCACTTTTCTCAACTCCTTCCTAAAAATACATAAAACATTCTACATCATAATCCGTTAGATTACAAGGGATTTTATAAAAAAACAAGAAAAACAGCTGCAATGTTGACATGAAATGTGCAATGAGCTAAAATGTTACGCAGAAAGGGGACATAGCTGTGAACATTCTTCTTCTCAACGGCTCTCCGCGTGCTTGCTCGAACACAATGCTTCTTGCGCGTGAGATGCTTTCGGCTGCACCGTCCGATGCCACGATAAAGGAATACTCTGCGTATGAGCTCAATGCGAAGCCGTGCACAGCGTGCGGAATTTGCGAACGGGAGAGCCGCTGCGGCTTCAGAGACCTTGACGGCTTTTTTGCAGACTTTGAGAACGCGACACATTTTTTAGTCGCATCGCCTGTTTACAACGGCTCAATGCCGTCGCCCCTGAAAGCTATATTTGATCGTTTTCAGCTCTATTATTCGCTCCGCTTTGTGTGGAATGAACGTCCGCCGGTTAAAACACCGAAAAGAGCGGGTCTTGCGGTCACTTCGGGCTGCGCGCAGAGCAAGGGCTTTGATGCAATCAAAAAGCAGATTGAATGTCAGTTCACCGTGATGAACACTTCACTCGTTGCCGAAACCTGTTTCCGCTCAACCGACACTCTTTCACCCACACTAGAGGCGCTCAATGCTGCCCGTGAGCAGGGAAGGATATTATTTCAGCGCTGATTTTTCGCTCTCTTTGACAGTCTTTATCATCTGCTCAAAGGTCTGAGCAATAATCGTCGCCGTGTTGATGCCGAGGCCGTTTGTCTCCTCATAATGAGTTCTGCCGTGGCTGTCAACAGCGCGGTCGAGATACGGACGATCGGGGTTGAGAATAAAGTCGTTCGGCGTTGTTATGTAGCCGATTTCATCATTGGAAAGTCCGAAAACAAGGAGCTTTTCTCCGGCGATTTCTTCAAGAGGCAGGGGATTGACTTCAGGCCCGTTGCCGGTTCCGGATTCCTCTGCCGACAGATATCCTCCGTAAACCAGTTCGGGGAAAATCTCACCGGGGAGAAGCAGAAGCTTCAGACCGCCGATGTCGTAGTATGACATTTCCGTTCGCAGCGACCAGCCGAGACTGCCGGCACCGGTTGCAAACTTGTTTGCTTTGATGATGTTGTATTTTGCGGCGTAAATCAACGCAACATTTTCCGCGTCAACATAGAACTCCTGGCGGATGAAGCTGATTCTTGCGTCAAGCTTCCGCTCGTCTTCAATTGCGAGCGCCGTGTCCGCAATTGCTCTGCCGCCCATTTCTGTGGACTTTATATTATCCTTGTCAAGCTCCTTGAGCCTGATGAGTCCGCCGATTGCACCGACAAAATAGATTGTCTCCGCGCCGCGTTCTTCAAGAATATATTTGCGGATATAGTAGGCAAAGTCCGCACTGACAAGCGAGTTGGCACCCAGAAGTGACTCAGTGTGTGAGGCATAATTGAGGATGAAAATTTCCCGTGAGCCGTCATTCGGCACAAAGCGTATTCTTGTAAGAACGTTGCTGAAAACATTCGGAAGACGTGAATCGCGCTGAATGTCGGGAGTCTCCTTGCTTCCGACGAAAAGTGAGCCCTCGCGTCTGTCGGCATAAGCTTCCTTAACTACCTTGACAACGCCGTCATAAACGATTTTCATGTAATTGGGATTGCGTCCGCTCTTAGGAAGTGGCCCCCAAAGCCCCATGGTGTCAATCGCGGCGTGGTTGTGGATGCTCATGATGTTGATTGCACGGCAACCCGTTTCGGCGACAAAATCCTTGAGCATGTCCTTGATGATGCGAATGTCATAATCGAAAAGTCCGATTGTGTCCGTCGACACAAAGACGACGCCGCCGGCTCCCGACTGGTCGTCAACCCAGACAGCGCTTGCGGTCATCGGGTCAAGAGAGCCGCTTGCCGGGTTTTTGTACCTGTAACCCGCAACATAGTACTTTGTATAGCTCATGTCTGAGGGCATAATGTCGGTTTTTGCAAAGCCGACGCTGTAGAACTCGGAAACTGCTTTTTCGACGCGATTAAACTGAGCTTCGGGAATTTTCGGAGCTGGATTTGATGCGAGAGTCTTGACCCCGGCACGTCTCATGTTGTTGCTGAGGATTTTTACGACACCTGATAAAAAGCTCATTTTTTTACCCCCGTTGATTTTATTTTTCGATATGCCACTTTACGCCCTGCGGAGTGTCCTCAAGAACAACTCCCATGGCTTTTATTTTGTCTCTGATTGCATCCGCCTCAGCCCAGTTTTTCTCCTTGCGGGCATTTGCGCGCCGGGCGATAAGCTCCTCAATTTCGTCATCGAGAGCGGAACTCTTTTTGTTGTAAACCAGCCCGAGAACTCCGCACAGCTCACCGTAGAGCTCACTTGCGAATTCACAGGTTGTCCTGCTCGCATCGGTGCCGACAACGAGTGTGTTGATGTCTCTGACAAGCTCATACACCGCTGCGAGGGCGTCGGCTGTGTTCAGGTCATCGTCCATCGCGTTGATGAACTGCTCACGGCGCTGAGAAAGGCTGTCGGCAATCTCACTGTCAAGCTCGCCGTCGGCTGCATTTGCAACGGCAAAATCGAGATTTTCGCGGCAGGTGTAAAGCCTTTCGAGTGCTGCCTTGCACTGCTCAATAACGTCGGTGCTGTAGTTGATCGGGCTGCGGTAATGCGAGGCTATCATCAGATAGCGAATCGGTTCATAGCCGTATTTCTCCGCAACATCCCTGACGGTGAAAAAGTTCCCGAGGGATTTTGCCATTTTGACGTTGTCGACGTTTATGAACCCGTTGTGCATCCAGTAATTCGCAAAGGGCACGCCGTTGCAGCACTCGCTTTGCGCAATTTCGTTTTCGTGGTGCGGAAAAATGAGGTCTTGCCCTCCGCAGTGAATGTCGATGGTTTCGCCCAGGAAGCGGCGAACCATGGCAGAGCACTCAATGTGCCAGCCGGGGCGGCCCTTGCCCCACGG
>CAZIMM010000089.1:0-8664 GCA_964540415.1 uncultured Eubacteriales bacterium | reverse complement strand
CACCATTGAGAGCAGAGCGACCTACAACACCGAGGATTGGCTGATTGTTCTTGCAAGTGACCACGGCGGAATCGAAACGGGTCACGGCGGAGCGAGCATTCAGGAAAGAATGACCTTCATAGTCACAAACAAAACTTTCGGCTTTAACGGCCCTCAGGTCTGCAATTAAACAGCATATTCTCTGCAAACAGTCCGGCAAATTCCGGCTGCTCTGAGAGGCTGACATAACGGCAGCTTCCGGCAACTTTCTCCGCAGCGGACATATTTTCAAGCGTACCCAGACGCACGGCACCCGCAAGGCTGCTGTTGCCGACGGGTACGCATTTTTCTTTGAATTTCTCCGGCAATATCCCGCAGGAAACGGCCTGCTCAATTCCGACCCTTGAAGCAAAGCCTCCGGCAATATATACGCGTTCAACATCCGCCGGTTCGATGCCTCCCATGGAGCAAATGATATCAATACCGCTTTTGACTGCGGACTTTGCAAGCTGAAACTCGCGCACATCCTTTTGGGTGAGCGCCACCCCGGGTGCAAGGCGCAGTTCGCCGCCTTCAAGATAACCCGTTTCGTCGAGCACCCCGGTTTTCAGCATACAGGCAACCGCATCAATCAGACCAGTGCCGCAGACACCTCGGGGCATACCTTCGCCGTAGCTGTGAACAGAAAGGCGTGTGCCGTCCGTTTCCACGCGATATATCGCGCCGTCGGACGCGGACATACCGCAGGAGATATTGCCGCCCTCAAACGCGGGACCCGCGGCGCAGGCGGTGACGAGACACCTTCCCTCCGCACACAACGCAAGCTCGGCGTTTGTTCCGAGGTCAAGAAGCATGACCGGCCTTGAGAAGTCTCCGCGCGTTGTTTCAAGCAGACCGGAAACGATGTCTCCCCCCACAAATTCCGAAACGCACGGTACGCTCACAACCTCACACTCCGGCAAAAACGGCAGAATGCCCGTTTGCGTCCGGGAGGCAAGGAAAGGCGGAGTATACGGAGCTGTACCCATCGAGGTACAGTCCTCACCGAAAAAAATATTCGTCATTGTCGTGTTTGCGCTGACAATTATCCTGCTGTATGCGACGCTGCCGAGCCTGTGCGAAAGCTCATTGAACATTTCATGCAGTGTGCCGAGAAGGCAGTGCTGAAGCTGTGCAGTCATGCCGGAGGCGCAGCAGGCAATTCTGCTCATCACATCCGCTCCGAAAGACCTTTGAGGATTTTCGGCGGTTACCGCAGCCGCGATTTCGCCCGTCTGCAAATCTGCGGCGGCAAGTGCAAGAGTTGTTGTGCCAATGTCGAGCGCCAAAGTGCCCTCGCCCGATGTCAGCTTCCCCGTCACTTTCTCGGCAGAGCAAATGTGCAGACCCGTTTCGCTTGCAATTTCAAGTTCCGTACCCTCAACGGCAAGCGTCTCACACGCAAGCCTCACGCCGCGCGAAAGCTCCTCTTCGGTGAGCAGTGCTCTTTCGGCGGGCGTCGGTTCGGGTGCGGAACAAATAAAGCTCACCCTGCACTTGCCGCAGCGGGCGTTTCCGCCGCACGCGCAGTTGACAGGATAAGCGTTTTTTTGAAGATATTCAAGAACAGTTCCGCCGGTTCGGTTGACTACAATTTTCATAACACAATCAATTGCCGGCTTTGCCCTTTGACAAAAACCGGGAAAAACCGTCCCTTTTTTTGATGAGTACAAGCAGCACCCCAATGAGCAACAAATTTGTCATCCCGAGCATTGTGCTGCCCGACAAATAAGCATAACCTCCGGAAAACAGTGTTCCTCCGGTGAGGGTGATGTCGAAGAAAGACATGAAGCCACCCAGCGGCACACCGTCGATGATTACTCCTCCGAAAAAAGACATGAAGAAGTGTGCCATAACCGGAGCGTAAAGACTCCCCGTGTAAGCATAGAGCAAATTCAAAAACACAGCGCTTGTTGCCACAGTGAGCAGCGGGAGTACTCCGGATTGCCATGCGTTCACTGCGTTAACGCAAGTCACAACTATTGCCGCAGACATTGCAACGGTTTCATTGTGACGCTGCCTGAGCACCTCGTACGCATAGCCTCTGATGACAGTTTCACGGTAAAGTGCGTCGAAAAATGCTCCCAGCGTGTAAAACAGCCATGCACCGTTTCCGAGCCGGGAATCAAATTCAATTTTGCAGAGCCCCAAAACCCAGAGGATGAGCACCGATATGCCAATGCGGAGCGCTCCGCTTCCCAGAGCGAGCAATGTGCCGCTCAGGGGCTTGCGGATAAGCTTCGGACGGTACTTGCCGGAGTCAATAACCTCAATGAACATAACCGACAGAAAGGCGGCTATGCAGGCTGACAGAAACTTGTTTGTCATTGACTGCCCCGGGATGTTGTTTTCAAACAGCTGGGGATTTGATACAAGATTGTTCACCAGGCGGTTCAAGCCGTAGAAAATACCGACAAAAGCAACATATCGCAACGCGCCGGAAAGCGCGAAAACAACTGCCGCCTTACCCTTTGGAGGCGCAGCTGTTTTCTTCTTTTGTTTTTGTTTATAACTGCTCAAGTCGAACCCTACTCGTAAAAGTTATTCGATTTCAACAGAAATCTTTTCGTTCTGGCGAGTTGCCGCAGCACGCATAACAGTGCGGATTGCCTTTGCGATGCGTCCCTGCTTGCCGATAACCCTGCCCATGTCGTTTTCTCCGACATGAAGATGATAAACGACGGTCCCGTCCTCCGTCGGTTCGTCAACCGTAACGCTGACGGCGGATGGATCCTCAACAAGACCCTGAGCAATCGAAACCAACAGTTCTTTCATTGCAGTCACCTCATCAAATTATTTGATGATACCGTTTTTCCTGAAAATGTCTTTTACGGTATCGGTAGGCTGAGCACCGTTCTTTATCCACTGCTCAACCTTTTCCGCGTCAATTTTAACCTCGGGGGGGTTGGACGTAGGATTGTAATAACCGATCTCCTCGATGAATCTGCCGTCACGGGGATAACGGGAATCCGCAACCACTACGCGGTAAAAAGGTGCTTTCTTTGCGCCCATACGGCGCAGTCTGATCTTGACAGCCATTGTTGTTACCTCCAAAATATTGGGTTATTATAATATAATAAATCAGTATTCACTGAAATTATATCTGAATGCTTACATTCCGAAGTCTGCGGGATTGAAGCCCATGTTCTGCCTGCGGCGCTTTTTTGAGCCGCTCCTGCCGTTTCCGGAAAACTGCTTGAACATCTTCTTCATCTGCTTGTACTGTGCAAGCAGACGGTTGACATCCTCAACCTGCTGGCCGCAGCCCGCGGCAATTCTGCGCTTGCGCGAGGGGTTGATGAGGTCGGGATTCTCCCGTTCCTTCGCGGTCATTGACAGGATGATTGCCTTGATTCTGTCAAACTGACGTTCGTCGATTTCAACATCCTTGATTTTTTTGTTCAGCCCGGGTATCATCGAGAGCATATCCTTCACGGAGCCCATGCGGCGAACCTGTTCGAACTGGTCAAGAAGGTCGTTCATGTCAAACTTGTTTTTGCGGAGCCTCTCCTCGAGCTGTCTTGCTTTCTTTTCGTCAAGAGACTGCTCAGCTTTTTCGATGAGGGAAAGGACATCGCCCATTCCGAGTATCCTCGAAGCCATACGCTCCGGATGGAAAACATCCAACTCGTCCAGCTTCTCACCGATGCCGATGAATTTTATCGGTTTGCCTGTGACCGCGCGTGCGGAAAGCGCCGCGCCGCCCCTTGTGTCGCCGTCGAGCTTGGTGAGCACCAAGCCGTCAATTCCGAGGGCCTCATTGAATGAGGTGGCAACGGTGACAGCGTCCTGACCTGTCATGGCGTCAACAACCAGCAGAATTTCGTGAGGATGAACCTCGCTCTTGATATTCTTCAGCTCCTGCATTAATTCCTCGTCAATATGCAGGCGGCCGGCAGTGTCAAGAAAAACGTAATCGTTTCCCTGATCCTTTGCAAGCTTTATCGCTTCTTTGGCAATAGTGACAGGGTTCGTCTGTCCCATTTCAAAAACCGGAACGCCGATCTGCTCACCGACAACCTGAAGCTGCTTGATTGCCGCCGGGCGATAGATATCGCAAGCGGCAAGCAAGGGCCTGTGGCCCTCTTTTTTGAGCATAAGTGCGATTTTCGCGCAGTGCGTCGTTTTGCCGGAGCCCTGCAGACCGCACATCATAACAACCGTGGGCGGGTGGGGAGCGGAGGTGATTCTCGTGCGCGTTCCGCCCATGAGATTTGTGAGCTCCTCGTTGACAATCTTAACGACCATCTGCGCCGGAGTCAGGCTTTCCATAACCTGCGCACCGATTGCTCTTTCGGTTACCTTCGCCGTAAAATCCTTTGCAACCTTATAGTTAACGTCTGCCTCAAGCAGTGCAAGGCGCACCTCGCGCATTGCCTCCTTGACATCGTATTCCGTCAGGCTGCCCTTGCTGCGCAGCCGCTGAAACGCCGCCTCCAGACGGTCGGACAAGCCTTCAAACGCCAATTGTTTTCACCTCGTGTCAGAAAGGGTGGGAATGCTCACGCTTCGATGAGCATTGCGGAAATTGCCTTGATTCTCGCCGTTGCATCATTGATTTCTCTTGACAGGCCAAAGCGCATATTCTGCTCGCTGATTGCACTTGCGCAATCAACAATTTCTTTCAGACCCTTGCGCATTTCTTCAAAGCGCGCAAAGAGGCCAAGCCTCGCTTCCATTTCAAAAAGCTGCGATTCGGCGCGTTTGATGGCATCACGCACTCCCTGCCTTGTGATGCCCTCGTTTTCGGCGATTTCCGAAAGCGAAAGGTCGTCGTTATAGTAATAGCCCAAAAAATCGCGCTGCTTTGCGGTGAGCATTTCACCGTAAAAATCGAGGAGCATTGTTATGTCAAGATTTTTTGCCAACGGTTTTCATCTCCCTGCCAAACGTACATTGCCCTTAGCAATGTAAAGCAATTCGTCTTTACAGATAGCAATTATACAAGAATACGCGCCGCTTGTCAAGTGGTTTTTTCGCGGTTTTTGACGCACAAAACGGAAAAATCTGTTGAAAAGATGTGAATAACTCCGCGCCCCTCAACCTGTAGTATAACTGCGGTTAAGTATCAACTACATGGGGAAATGAATGCTAAAAAAGATGTGGAAAAGATGTGGAAAACGCAGTATAAAAAAATTTTTTCTGTGATTTTGTCCTTTTTTGGTTGTTTTGCACTGTGTTAACAAAATATTCACAAAAAAGACACGCTTTATTTGCACATTAAGGTAAAATTTGGTTTACTATTTCAGTAGTACATGAGGGAGACCTCAGCAATGCTTCTTTACTAAATCCACTTTTCTTTTTTGTTTCTTTTTCATTACTCCTTCCTTTTGCAAAAGGGCAGACACATTTCGGTGTCTGCCTTTTTGCTTACATAAACATAATACAAAAACATAATCGCAATATGCGACAAATTATTGAAAGTGAGCTGACAAAAATGTATTACACCGTCAAACGAGGAGATTTCACCGCACAAATAGACAGCATGGGTGCTCAGCTGCACTCGCTGAAAAGAACGAGCGACGGCACGGAATATCTGTGGCAGGGCGACACCTCAATCTGGTATGGGCAGGCACCGGTGCTTTTTCCCGTCATCGGTCAGCTTCTTGAGGGTAAATACCGTTATGCCGGCACGGAATATGAAATGCCGAAGCACGGCTTTTCAAGGCATATGCCTTTTCAGGTTGCATCGGCGGAGGAATCCGAAATAGTTTTTGTGCTGTCTTCAAATGATGAAACAAGAAAAATTTATCCGTTTGAGTTTGATTTTTTTGTTATTTATAAAATTATGGATGACGGTCTCTCCTGCACGCACAGAGTTGTGAACAAAACCGACGGTGAAATGTGGTTTTCCTGCGGCGCACATCCCGGCTTCAACTGCAAAATCGGGGATAAGCTTGTGTTTTCCGAAAACGAGACACTGTCCTCGCGCCGCATTGACTCAGATTCGATTCTCACCGAGGAGCTTGTGCCCGTTCTCGACTCTTCCGCGGAAATCAGGCTCACACCGACACTTTTTGCAAACGACGCGCTTATTCTTGAAAACGTGCGTTCGTCAAGCGTTGATTTGGTTGCGGAAAGCGGCGAAAGAGTTCTCACCTTCTTCCTTCCCGACAGTCCGTGGCTCGGAATCTGGGCAAAGCCAAACGCACCGTTTGTGTGCATTGAGCCGTGGTACGGTGTTAATGACGACCGCGTCAAAAAGGACGATTTGTCAAAAAAACAATCTGTTCAACGTCTCGGTCGAGGCGAGGAATTTGCCTTCACCTGGCGTGTGAGCTGCGCATAAAAAACTTGCTTTGCGGAAAACTATCAGCGTTAAATGCGTTTTGAGGAAAGTTGGTTTTTATGAAAAAAGTAGTGATATCCGTCGGCGGAATGGGCTGTGCCGCCTGCTCTGCCGCGGTTGAAAAATCCCTGCGGCGGCTGAACGCCGTGAGCAACGTCAATGTAAACCTGATTACGGGAAAGGTCGCCATAGATTATGACGATGCCTCCGTGCGCACCGCCGACATAAAAGCCGCCATCGCCTCCGCGGGCTACACTCCCGGGGAGATTGAGGGCGAGGAAAGCGACGGCGACCCTCACAGTATAACGCCCGACAAAAGTGCGATGCCTGCAAGGCTTATTTTGTCGGGCATTTTTTCTGTTGCTCTGCTTTACGTTTCAATGGGTCACATGGTCGGGATTCCGCTGCCGCAGTTTCTGTCGCCGGAAATCAACGCGCCTTTTTTTGCAATGACACAGCTTTTGCTGACGCTGCCGATTCTCTATGCCGGGAGGGACTTCTTTATCCGGGGCATATCCGCCGTTCGTCACGGCAGCCCGACAATGGACACGCTCGTGTGCATCGGCTCGGCGGCATCGTTTATCTATAGTATATACAATGTATACCGTGTACTCGCCGGAGATGTCTCGGCAGTGCACCGGCTTTATTTTGAATCCTCCGGCCTGATAATCACCTTTGTGCTGCTGGGAAAAACTCTTGAAGATCGCAGCAAACGTCAGACCTCGCAGGCTGTGCGCAAGCTGATGGAAATGGCACCGAAAACCGCCGTCATCGAAATTGACGGAGTTGAATATGAGGTTAAGGCAAAAGAGGTAAAGCCGGGAGACACCGTGGTTGTCAGACCCGGCGCAATGTTCCCGACGGACGGCAAAATTATCTCCGGCCTGACCGGTGTTGATTTATCGCTTCTGACGGGCGAAAGTCTTGCTGTTGAAAAAGCTGTCGGCGACACGGTTCCCGGAGGGGCTGTCAACGGTCAGGGCTCAATTAAGATGTCAGCTTTGAAGAGCGCCGACGAGTGCGCTCTCGCACAGATAATTCGTGTCATGGAGGACGCGCAAAACTCCAAGGCTCATATTGCACTGCTTGCCGACAGAGTGTCCGGCAAGTTCGTGCCTGCGGTGATTGCGATAGCCCTTCTCAGCGCGGCGGCGTGGTTTGTTTATCAGAGGGACTTCGGGTTCGCCCTTACGGTGCTTGTGAGCGTTCTCGTCATTGCCTGTCCGTGTGCCCTGGGTCTTGCAACACCGACGGCGCTCACCGTCGGCATGGGTGTCGGCGCGAAAAACGGAATTCTCATAAAAAGCGGCGAGGCTCTTGAAACAGCCGGTTCTCTGGACACTGTTGTGTTTGACAAAACCGGCACACTCACAAACGGCAAGCCCGTTGTTACAGACGTTGTTTCCGCAAGCAAAACGCATATGCTTTCCATTGCCGCGGGCGCGGAGAAGGGAAGCGAGCACCCGCTGAGCCGCGCCGTAATCAATTATGCACTTGAACTGGAGATTGTCCCCTCGGAATGCTTAAATAGCCGCGCTGTTCCCGGCAAGGGACTGGAGGCTGAGCATGACGGCGGCAGAGTGCTGGTGGGAACTCCCCGCCTTATGAACGAAAATGGGATTGACATTATAAGCCTTGTTGAAGCCTACAACGCTCTTTCGTCCTCCGGCAAAACCGTTGTGTTTGTTGCATACAATAAAGAAGTTCTCGGTCTGATTGCCGTGGGTGACACAGTGAAGCCGGAATCGGTGGGAACGGTTAAAAGTCTGCAAAAGGCAGGCGTTTCGGTTTGTATGCTCACCGGGGACAGCAAGAGCGCGGCCGATGCCATTGCCGCGGGGCTCGGCATAACAAAAATATACTCAGAGGTTTTGCCGGAGGACAAGCTCAGAATTATTGAGGAGCTGCGCGAATCCGGCGAGACGGTGGCAATGGTCGGGGACGGAATAAACGACGCGCCTGCACTCACACAGGCCGACATCGGCATCGCGGTGGGCAGCGCAACAGACATTGCCATTGAAGCGGCGGACATGGTTCTCGTCGGCGGGGATATTTCGGCTGTGCCGCGTGCTCTGAAGCTCAGCCGTGCGACAATGAGCATTATCCGTCAGAATCTGTTCTGGGCTTTCATTTACAATTCAATCGGCATACCGGTTGCAGCTGGTGTTCTGCATATTTTCGGCGGGCCGCTGCTGAGTCCGCTGATTGCGGCGGCGGCAATGTCGCTGAGCTCGGTGTGCGTGGTTGCAAATTCTCTGCGGCTAAGACGTTTTAAATAATAAAAAGACGGGGCTGTCGCATTATGAACTGCCCCAGATTGTGCAGACAGCACAAAAAAGCCCCCTATGGTAGGGTAT
>CAZIMM010000088.1:0-8785 GCA_964540415.1 uncultured Eubacteriales bacterium | reverse complement strand
GCCCGGCACAGAGCTGGACTGGTTCGCTTACTGGAAAAACTTCTGCCGTGACTGGCTGATGAGTCTCGGAATCAAGACGGACAGCCTGCGTCTGCGCGACCATGAGCAGAAGGAGCTTTCGCACTATTCAAACGCGACAACCGACTTTGAGTTCCTTTTCCCGTTCGGCTGGGGCGAGCTGTGGGGCGTTGCAAGCCGCACAAACTTTGACTTGACACAGCACCAGAACACCTCCGGAAAGAGCCTTGAATACTTTGACCAGACCACAAACGAAAAATATCTTCCCTACGTCATTGAGCCGTCCCTCGGAGCGGACAGGGTCGCCCTTGCCTTCCTTGTTGATGCATATGACGAGGAGGTTGTGGATGCTGAAAAGAACGATACCCGCGTTGTGCTTCGCCTTCACCCGGCACTTGCGCCGATCAAGGCGGCTGTTCTTCCTCTTTCCAAAAAGCTCGGAGAGCAGGCGGAAAGTGTTTACACCGCGCTTTCAAAGGAGTTCATGTGCGAGTATGACGATGCCGGTTCAATCGGCAAGCGTTACCGCCGCCAGGATGAAATCGGCACGCCGTTCTGCATAACCTACGATTTTGACAGCGTGGAGGACGGCTGCGTAACAGTGCGCGAAAGGGATTCCATGCAGCAGGAGCGTGTGGCAATCGAAGCTCTTGCCGACTATATCGGCGCAAAGATTGCTTTTTAGCGCGTGGACAGCGGAGTAAAAGCAGAGAACCTCGGCGGAGGAATATATGTTTCGGTGACAAAGCGGCACGGCTTCGGCACAGACGCCATGCTGCTTGCCGCTTTTTCCGCGCCGCATAAAAATGACCGTGCCTGTGACCTTTGCAGCGGCTGCGGCATCATCCCCCTTCTTTGGTGCAGGGACGGGCTGTGCCGCGAAATTGCAGCTGTCGAAATTCATCCGGATGCCTGCGCACAAATGCGGCAGAGCGTTGAAATGAGCGCGGCGGAGGAAAAGCTGAAGATTGTCAACGCCGACCTGCGCGGGCTTGACGGAGTCCTCGGAGCGGGGGAATACAGCCTTGTCAGTGCCAATCCGCCGTATTTCAAGGCGGGTTCAGGCTATGATAACCGTGAAGAAGCTGCTCTGCTCGCAAGGAGCGAGACGGGCTGCACCCTTGATGACGTTGTGAAAGCGGCGGCGAGGCTGCTCAAATATTCGGGCAGATTCTGCCTGTGCCAGCGCCCCGAGAGGCTCGCGGATGTGCTTTGCTCAATGCGCGCAAACGGCATCGAGCCGAAAAAGCTCAGACCCGTTGCCGCCCGTGAGGGCGCTGCGCCGTGGCTTATTCTTGTTGAGGGAAGACGCGGCGGTAAACCCGGCATGATTTATGAAAAAACCTTTTTTGTCCACGGCACCGGCGCGGAATATTCCGATGAAATGAAGGCGCTCATGGGCGATTACTACAGTAAATAACAGAAAATTTTCAAACAGGCGGTGATTTTGAATGCTTTACGTTGTCGGCACTCCGATAGGCAATCTCGGTGATTTTTCGCCGCGTGCCGTCGAGGCTCTTGAGTCCTGCGACTTCATTGCCGCCGAGGACACCCGCGTGACCGCCAAGCTGCTGAGCCGCTTTGAAATCAAAAAACCGATGCTCAGCTATCATGAGCACAACCGCCGTGCCTGCGGTGAAAAAATTGTTGCGCGCCTGCTCGCGGGCGAAAGCTGCTGCCTTGTCACCGACGCGGGTATGCCCGCAATATCGGACCCCGGTGAGGACCTTGTCAGGGAATGCCGCAAGCGGGGGATAGCCGTTGTTGCGGTTCCGGGTCCCACGGCGTTTGCGAGTGCGCTTGCAATTTCCGGTATGCCCTCCGGACGCTTCACGTTTGAGGGCTTTCTGAGCATGAACAAGCTGAGCCGCCGCGCCCATCTCGATTCCCTGCGCACAGAGCACAGAACGATGATTTTCTATGAAGCACCGCACAAGCTGCCCGCCACTCTCACAGACCTCGCAGGCACTCTCGGCGACCGCGAGGTTGCCATTGTCAGGGAGCTGACAAAGGTGCATGAGCAGGTTATCCGCACAACTCTTTCCGCCGCCGCGCGGGACTATGCCGACGGCTCTCTCAAGGGAGAAATGGTTTTGATTGTTGCCGGTGCGCCCGAGTGGGAGGATGCGGAAATGTCACTTGAACAGGCAGTTGAGTTCGCACGCGAAATGATCGACTGCGGCACGGGCGCTAGCGAGGCTGCAAAGCGGGCTGCCGAAATCAGCGGCTTCAAAAAGGGTGACATCTACAAAAAACTGATAACCGGGGAGGCGGAGAGGTGAAAATTCTCGTATGCCCGGACAGCTTCAAGGGAACACTTGAAGCGGCGGATGCAGCGCGTCTCATTTGCCGTTCGCTTGAAAAGAATATGCCGGACTGCGTTGCCGTTCCTCTGCCGATTGCCGACGGCGGCGAGGGTACGCTCGACTGCTTTGAAAGCGCCTGCGGAGGGGAAAGAATTTCCGTTGAGGCGACAAACGGCGACGGTGAAAGGGCAACCTGCGAATATCTCCTTCTGCCCGACGGCAGGGCTGTAGTAGAGCTTGCGAAAATTGCCGGGCTGCCGATGGCAAAAAACAAAAATCCGGCGGAGCAGACCACCTTCGGCGTCGGAGAGGTTATACGTGCCGCTGCCCGGCGGAGCAAAAAAATACTGCTTGCAATCGGCGGCAGCGCAACAAATGACGGCGGCGCGGGGATTGCAGCTGCCATGGGTGCAAAGTTTTTTGACAAAAACGGCAGATGCTTTGTGCCTGTCGGCGGAACGCTGGCGCTGATAGATAAAATCGACATTTCGGAGCTTGTTGAAGCGGACATCACCTGTGTCTGCGACGTTGAAAACCTGCTTTACGGCGAAAACGGAGCAGCATATGTTTTTGCCCCGCAAAAGGGTGCGGACGCGCAGGCAGTGCAATTGCTCGACAGCGGACTGCGGCACTTTTCCGCAAAGCTCATCGAATGCATTTCACGCGATGTGTCGGAGCTTCCCGGCGGCGGTGCCGCGGGCGGAGTGGGCGCGGGAATGGCGGCATTTTTTTTCGCGCGGCTTGAACCCGGTGTTGACATCATGCTCAAAACAGCGGGCTTTGCAGAACAGCTTGATGGCGCATCGCTTGTTGTTACGGGCGAGGGCAGGCTTGACAAAACGAGCTTTTCCGGCAAGGCGGTCGGCGGTGTGCTCGCAATGTGCCGGAAGCACGGTGTGCCTGTTGCCGCGATATGCGGCTGCATCGCGCCTGGGCTTGACCCGCTCGAGCACGGCCTTGTTTGCGCCGAGGCGTGTTTTGAAAACGGCACGCCGATGCAGACAATTCTGACCCGCAGCAGCGAAGCTCTTGAGGAGGCGGCGAAGCGGCTTTGCCTCAATTACAAAATCACCGAAAGATGAGAGGGCAAAAATTTGGCTGACAAAAGCATCTTTAAAAAAACAAAGCATTTTTTCATTGACATTGACGGCACATTTGCCGTTGATGATTTTCTGCTGCCCGGCGCAGCTGAGTTCACACGCGCGGTTGAAGAAAGCGGAAGAAACTTCTGGTTTTTCACAAACAACTCATCTCACGATTCGCTTGAATGCTGTGAAAGGCTTGAACGAATCGGCTTTCCCGTGCCTGAGGAAAAGGTGATTGTTTCAAACCATGTGACGCTCGATTATCTTGAGCGTTTCCACAGGGGACAAACAGTTTTTCTTTTGGGCAACGAAAGGCTCACGGCGGACTTCGTGAAGGCGGGCATACCGCTGGTTTCCGACAACCCGGACATCGTCGTCCTCGGGCTGGATACAACGCTGACATACCGCAAGATGTGGGACGGTGTGCGCTTCATCAACAACGGAGCACTGTTCATCGCCACCCATCCCGATGTCTGCGCGCCCACTGCAATCGGTCTGATGCCTGACGTCGGCTCACTGATGAGTGTTTTCACGGTTGCAACGGGAGTTCAGCCGCTTGTCATGGGCAAGCCGACAACGATTGCGGTTGATTTCATCACGCACAAATTTTCCTGCGGGCGCGACGAGATAGCCTTTGTGGGTGACCGTCTGGAGGCCGACATCGCAATCGGCATGAACCACGGCTTCCCCACAGCGCTTGTTCTCACCGGAGTTACCGACCTTGAATATCTCGCAAAATCCCCGATAAAACCGACGGTTGTTGAAAAGGGGATAGGCGATCTGATAAAATATCTTTAACAGCTTTTAAGGAGTTTTGATTATGGTTTGCAACAACTGCGGAGCATCAATTGCTTACGGTTCAAAGTTCTGCCCTGCCTGCGGAGAGGCGATAGCCGTTCAGGACACTCAGCCGCCCGTGCAGCAGCCGGAATACAACCCCGGCGGTGCATACGACGTGCCTCCGGCATATGCTCAGCCGATTCAGCCCTCCGCCAAAGAAAGGGGAAAAGCGCGCAGCAGAAGCTATGCCGCAATCGCTTCCGCCCTCTTTGTTTTTCCGACGCTCATCTGCTTTGTCCTTGATTATATCCGCGACGATGCCCTCACATGGTCGCCTTATTCCTTCGGCATCTTCATGTGCCTCTGGATGTTCACGGTGCTCCCGGCTGTGAAGCCGAAGCACCCAGCTCTGACGGTGACAATTTGCTTCGGTGCTATCACGCTTTATCTGATTGCGCTTTCACTCCTGGACAATGCCGCTCTTTGGTACACCGGATATACGCTGCCGATAGCCCTGATGCTCACGGTCAGCTCCGCGGTGATAAGCCTCCTGGCATCCTACAAGGTGCTCAAAGGCATACATATTCTGACGGCGGTTTCAATCCAGTCGGGTCTGCTCCTGTGCGGAATCGAGTCTGTTTTTGACATTCAGCGACGCGGAGTAATCAGCCTGCGCTGGTCACTGCTCACGGCTGTCGCCGCAATATCAGCCGCGGCAATTTGTGAGGCTGTTGCCTATGCCGCAAGGGCAAACAGCAAAAGATAATAGTATTAATTTATGATATATATAATCTGAGTATTTACTTGTCTATGTTTTTATGTTATAGTAACTGTGTATTCAGTTCGGGGGAGTGTTGATTTTGCAGGAAAAATATGAGAGTGCCAACGCTTTGCTGGGAAACGGTTTGTTCGGCAACAACAGCGGAGGAAACGGCAGCGGTCTGGATGTAACCAGGATTTTGCGCTCGCTTTTCCAGAGAATCTGGGCGATTGCACTCGTAGGCGTAATTTTTGCCTCAAGCGCATATTTCATCGCGAAGGCAACTTATGTTGAGAGATATCAGAGCAGGGCTACGCTGGCCTTCACTGTTGTCAACTATATCAAGATTTCCGATGCAGACGGATCGGACACTTATGTCACGGCGGTTGATTGGTATACAAGCAAGGATTATTCTCGCTATCAATATCTGCTGCAAAGTGACATCGTTGTCAGTCTCATAAGCGAGGCACTGGACAATAAATACACCACAAGCCAGATAAAAAGCGCCATCAGTGCAGAATCAACTTCGGTTACAGGTTATTTTGACCTTACGGTCACAAGCACCAACGCTTATTTCTGCCAGGAGGTTATGGACGCTGTTATTGATGTGTTCCCCGCATATCTTCGCCAGTCCGCAACCACTCTGGGCATTTCCGTCATCAATTTCCCGACAACTCCTTCCGCCACAAGCGGCGACAATGCAATGAAATACGCCCTCATCGGCTTTGTTGTCGGCGCTCTTATCATTGCCGGAATCGTGATTCTTGTTGAGCTTTTCAGCGACACAGTCAAGGATGTTGACGATATCCGCTTCAAAACCGGCTCCACGGTTATCGGCTCAATCCCTTATGTCGGAAAAATTACGGGCATCATGCGCAGGCGGCCGACCTTCTCCGGAGGCCTGTTGGTGACGGACACCGAAAAGGTCACTTTTGCCTTTGTTGAATGCTTCAAGGCAATCCGGACAAAAATCGAAAATGTACATGACAGTATGGGATATAAAGTCATTCTCGTCACAAGCACCTATGAAAACGAAGGAAAGACGACGGTTGCGGTCAATCTTGCGTGCACACTCGCGCAGAAGGGCAAATCGGTTCTTCTTGTTGATGCAGACCTGAGAAAGCCCGCGGTGCTCCGTGTTATCGGCGTAAAGTATAATGACAAAACCGGTCTTATCCCGATTATCAAGGGCGAGAGCACTTACAAAAACTCCATAAAGTTTGTCAAGAGCCTGGGACTGTTTGTCCTTCCCAGCGGCGGTATAACTCAAAAGTCCTCCGAAGTTCTTGACGCTGACAAGGTGCGCGATGTTCTCGAACAGGCGCGCAGAGAGTTTGACTATATCATCATCGACACTCCGCCCACCAGAGTTGTGTCGGACAGTGTGGTCATTTCACGTCTTGCGGATGCACTGATTTTCACCGTGAGAAAGGATCATGCGAAAATCAGGGATATCAGAGAAACGCTTGATGAGCTTGGCTCAACAAACATCAATATCATCGGAACCGTGTTCACAATGAATGACGAGGAGACTCGCGGACGCATTCTCAGCAAGGGTAACGGCCTGCGCAGCAAGAGATACGGCTACGGAAAGTACGGCTACGGCGGTTACGGAAGCTACGGCGGTTACGGCTACGGTGGCTACGGCGGTTACGGTGGTTACGGTTATGACGGCTATGGTGGCTACGGCGGTTACGGCGGTTACGGTGGTTACGGCGGCTACGGCGGCTACGGCGGTTACGGCGGAAAGTATTCCTACGGCAACGGAAAATACGGCGATTACGGCTACAGAGGCCGCCGTAAAAAGAAGCTGCCCGAGGTTCCCCCCGAGCCGCAGGAGGAAAAAGACGATATCTCCCCGGAGGACACAAATCCGGGTAATGACGCAAATCCGAGTGATAGCGAATGAATTATGTGATTATAATATAAACAGGGGTGGTTTTTCTTGAAGGCGAAGGACAGCATTCATAACTACAACGCAAAGCTGCGCGAATATGCAAACTACACCGCGCGCGAAATCAAGTATGTTTGCAAAAACATCGGCCCGCGTCCGTCGGGTGAAGAAAATGAGAAAAAGGCGCAGGAGCGTTTCGCCGAGGAGCTGAAAAAATATTCGGATGAAGTTTCGGTTGAACCGTTTGCGCTGCACCCAAAGGCGTTTCTCGGTTGGGTTCCTCTGTGCGCGGTGATGATGATTATTTCAAGCGTGATTTTCTTTTTTGGTTATACTGTTATTTCACTTGCACTTTCTGTTCTGAGCCTGTTCTTTATCGTCACCGAGTTCCTGTTCTACGGTGAGACTCTTGACCCGTTCTTCCCGAAGCGTGAATCGCAAAACGTCGTTGCCGTCAGGAAGCCCGAGGGTGAAATCAAAAGGCGCATTATTGTCTCCGGCCACTGCGATTCTTCCTATGAATGGCGCTACACTTTCCTCGGTGGGCCGCCCATGGTAACGTTCGTTATCGGCTCTGCTGTTGTCGGCATCATTTTTGCACTTGTCACGGAGATAATGGCTCTTGTTTCCGGAGCACCGATGGCAAGGCCGGACTCAACACTGTTCAACGTTCTCGGCTATGTTCTTCTCGGCTGGGATGTGCTGTTTGGTTTCGGCATATTCTTCCTCAATTATAAACGTCCGGTTGAGGGCGCGAACGACAATCTGACCGGTTCCGTCGCCTCAATGGCTGTTATGAAATATCTTGCCGACAACAACATCCGTTTTGACGATGTTGAGGTTCGCGCAGTGCTTACGGGCAGCGAGGAAGCGGGTCTCAGAGGAGCAAAGGCTTACGCCAAGGCACACAGGCAGGAGAATCTGGACACCGAAACAGTTTATATCGGCGTTGACACCCTGCGTGACTTCGACTTTTTTGCAATTTACAGCCGCGACATGACCTTCACCGTCAAGAGTGACCCGAGGGTTTGCGCTCTGCTCAAGCAGGCTGCGCGCACCACCGGAAATGACCTTCCCTACAAAACAATTTTCCTCGGTGCATCCGACGCCGCAGCCATCTGCAAAGCGGGCATCCCCGGCGCTACTCTTGCCGCGATGGATCCTGCCCCCGCAAGGTATTACCACACCAGGCTCGACACAGGGGACAACCTTGACCTCAAGAGCATCGAAACCGGCATCAACATTATGCTTGAGGCTGTTTTCCTCTATGATGAGCAGGGTCTGAAGGAGTCATACGAGGCGTAATAAACAAAACATATGCATTCCGTGCTCAGCGATTTCTGCAAAAATGACGGTTGACAAAACTGCATTTGAAAGTTAAAATAAACGAGTAAACAGCAAAGGCGCTGTGACATATTTGTCACGGCGCCTTTTTCATTTTGAAAGGGGAATTTTCAATGAACTTACCCGAAACCTTTGCAAGCCTAGTTTTCAACGAGCAAACAATGAAAGCCCGTCTGCCCAAGGAAACCTTCCGTTCTCTGCGTGAGACAATCAACAAGGGCAAGGACCTGGACATGGCAGTTGCCGATGTAGTTGCAAACGCAATGAAGGACTGGGCGATTGAAAACGGCGCAACACATTTTACACACTGGTTTCAGCCGATGACGGGAGTCACTGCCGAGAAGCACGATTCTTTCATCTCACCGCAGAAGGACGGCAGCATAATCATGGAGTTTTCCGGCAGGGAACTCATAAAGGGCGAACCCGATGCGTCCTCGTTCCCGTCAGGAGGTCTTCGCGCAACTTTTGAGGCAAGGGGTTACACCGCATGGGATCCGACTTCACCCGCGTTCATCAAGGACAACACCCTGTGTATCCCCACTGCGTTCTGCTCCTACAGCGGAGAGGTGCTCGACAAAAAAACGCCGCTGCTGCGCTC
>CAZIMM010000087.1:0-8984 GCA_964540415.1 uncultured Eubacteriales bacterium | reverse complement strand
CCGTGTACATTTGCCAGATTATCTGTTCGTAGGTTGTGTTGCCGTAAAGGGTAGAGAACCAGTTTTTTTGAGTCTGAATATATATCCAGAAATCCCTGTCGTACCTGCGGCAGGCATCGGCTATTGTTTCGTAAGTATTCAGGCAGATATGAAAAATCACCCTGTTAATTGCCGTAAAGGAGAAAAACGGATATTCGTCAACACTGATGTAATCGGAATTGACTGTTTTTGCAAACAGCTCGACATACTCCCGATAGTTTTTTGCTCCCAGTCGCTTTTTTCCCGCACCGTCGGGGAAAAGATTGTTAAAAATGAACTTATCGGGCAGCGCATTTTGATACAGCTGTCTGAATCTTTCAATAGTTTCAAATTTTGAGGTGTGCGGCTCATCGCAACCCCCGTCTCCGATTTTGCAGGGGCGGAATTTGTAGCCTTTGAAATAATCGGCACCGGCCTCAAATGCCTCGGCATAGCCTTCGTAATATGGAACCCGTTCATCGCGTCCGAGCAACGCGAGTCCGTTTTTTTCGCACTCTGAGGCAAGCATTTCGCCGAACTCGCCTTTGCTGTCGCACAGCACAAAATCAAAGCCCGCGTCGGAAATCAGACTTATGTCGTCGGGTCCCAAATTTTTGCTTTGGTAAAATAAAGCGCAGCAGGAAAGTATCTCATCTCGATTCAGTTTTCCGTCGGTGTAAGCGATTTTGTGCGCCACAGGCTCGCCGAGCTTGCCCTCGGCTATCAGCTTTTGGTCCTTTTCACGCGATTTCTGTTCGTTTACGGAATCGGACGGAAAAAGCTTTCTCAACACAGAGAAGGTTTTTATCAGTATTTCGCTGTTAAAAATGTCCATTTTATGCCCTCCCGTTAATTGTTTCGCCGTCGGCGGAAATCTGCATTGTTAATTCACGGTCTTTGAAGCGCAAGGAAATTTCACCCTTTTTGCCGAGGATATGTAAAACCCGCTTTTTTACAAAGCGTGAGCAGGGGTTATCAGTTACTATCCAGCGGCCCTTGCCGTCTTGAATTTCGCTTTGCGAAAATAATTTTGCCTTCGCTTTTATGTACTCGGGAGCAAGCCTTTTGGGCGTTACAACTGTCAGCGCGTTCTCTTTGACTAGTTCGCTCACCGCTTTCATTGTTTCATTGCTGACGTGATATCCGCAAAGGAAGCAAAGCTCCAGCGATTCAAGGGGCTTCTTGCCGACATATTGGTCAAACACGGCGGGAGAATTCATTGAGCAAAATGAGCGGTGCTTCCTCATGCTCCAAATACCGATTCTGTCCCAGGTCAGACCGTGCTTTGAGGTTTCGCCGAAGGTTATCAAATGCAGAGCCCTTATCCATTCCTTTGCTCTTCTGTCGGGCTTTATTTGAGGATTGCCGAAAAGAACAGGCTGCCAAACCAACGGGTCGCCCTGCCCCCAATAGGTGTCGTCAAGCCTTATTATGCCGATGCGCGGGCGGTAATCCCGTATGCTGTAACCCCTGTCCTTGCCCGCGTATTCCTTTGCGAAATTAATAAACACTTTGCCGTAATCATTGTACTCCGTTGGATTTTTGTCCTTATCAAAAAAGGTATTTCCGCTCTCAACAAACGAATAATCGTTGCCGATAAGATATGAGAACAACAAGTTGCTTTCGAGCTCCTTGGGTGAATGACCAGGATATTTAAGGCGGTACCACATATCAATGCAGGTCCACAGCTCGGTATTGTACTGCAGCGCGGCACCTCCCGCGATTATTGCCTGCAGGTTTGAATAGCTCTCCTTCTGCTGCTTGTAGCAGGGCGTGATTCCCACCCTTGCGAAAAGATGGTACAGAACCGGAAAAACATGCTCACCCATGAAGCGGGGCGAACCGTTTTTCAGAAATGCCTCGGCGTAAGACCTGAAAAGCTCCTCATAATACTTTTCCGCCTCCTTGACATCCTTTGTTTTGCACAGAGGGAAGAAAAGCAGGCGTTTTTTAAATTTGGATGCCAAAGTTATGGACAGATTTCTGTTAATGAAGGCGTGCTCCATCTCGTCATGCATTAAGCCGAGGCATTCCGGCACGCTCGATAAGGTGCGGATAAGCTCTGGCGGATAATTCAGTCGGTGAGCGTCTTTGCCGCAGTTGTACCAATCGTGCCCGTCAGGCCCTACCGAGTGTTCTCTCCAGTTTGAGCTTTCGGCACGGGCCAAGAAGTGCAGCCCGGCTTCATGATAATGCTCGGCAAGCTTTTTCGCGTCCTCTGCAAACTCCGCCGCGCTTCTTTTATTATCTTCAAACGGGCAAATAACAAAATCAGCGCCTGAATCAGTGAGCATGCGCTCTCTGATTTCCTTTTCTTTTTCGCACTCGTAATATCCGAGCCTGAAAGTATTATCCATATTTACTCCCCACAATATATTATTTGATTCACAGTTCTGACATGCCAACCTATATCGCTATTCTTGCTCGAGGATTACAATCACTTTGCCTTAGCCCCGCTGAATTTTGATTTTCTGCCGTCAAGGCCTCAGAAAAGCTGCGTTGCTGTTGTTCATTCAACAAACACCGTGCCACAGACCGGGTCTTGACATTGGGGAGCGTATGCGGGAATTCATCGTAGCCTGTCTGATGCCTCATGCTTTGAGATACAGCACATCGTAACCGTCAACCGTTATTTCTCCGCTCAACTCTTTTTGCGAAAGCACGTCAAACATTTTTCTGTTCAGCTTTGCTGTTACGGGGCTGTCTTTCATATTTACGGCAATTATGTATTCGGTGCCGTTGTTGACACGCGATGAAACGATTATTCCATCGCCGACATCAAGCAGCGGAGTTATTCTTAATTGTTCTCCGACAAATCCGGCAAGCGCTTCATAAAAGAAAACATCATTGCCGTCGGTTGCATAAAGCACTGCGCAGCCGTCGCCGTTCTCTTTGATTGTAACTGCGGGTGTGCCTTTCAGTCTGCCCGTTGTATACACCGCCGCTGCCTGCGCGCCGCAAAGACGCAGCTTATTGATTTTGCCGTGAAGCTCACACCTGCTGCCGTTTGTATATTCGGCGGCGCTCTGCTCGCCTGTTTCAAGGTTCAGCTGCTCGGCGCTGATTGAGGCGACAACCTGCGCACCGCACAAGTCGGCAAAAAGCCCCGGCTCGAGCATTTCGCGCATCTGGTTTGTTTCCTCGCGCGTGCCAGTTTCTGTGTTCATAACCACCGTACCGCCGTTTTTGACAAAGCTTTCGATTTTTTCTGCCTGCTCCTCGGTGGTAATTCTGTGGTTTGGCATCACGAGAATCTTATATGACGAAAGGTCGTCGTCAATTCCGACCACATCAACATTCACACGAAGCTTGTTTTTAAACCCTCCGTAGGCGTTGAAAAATTCCTCATCGTAATGTCCGTCAACAACCCAGCCGTCTGTGCCCCAACTGTTTTCGTACGAATAGAGCACCGCAACATCGGACACGGTTTTTGCGCCGCTTATTTCGCCGTAGTGCTCCCTGAGCTCGCGCGTGAGCCTGCGCAGAACCGGCTCTGTTTCGGCTCTGAAATTTTTATCTCTGCCCAGCACGCTTTCGTATGCCTGTTCTGGACCGCCCTTGGGCGAACGCCATTCAAAAAATATTGTGCCGAAAGCTCCGTGCGCCACATTCAGCCATGTCTGTGCCCGGAGCACCTCCCCTTTTCCGTTGGCATTGGGCAGGCCTGTTTGCTCGGCAACGAGGAATTTGTGTTTGCCGTTTGAAAGCCTACGGTCAAAGCTGTGTTCCATGCTCGCACGCAGCTGCACACGGTAATTATCGCCGAAGGGCTGACCGACATAATTGTCCCACGCGGCATAGTCAAGATATTCGCTGCCCTCAAAGCAGTTCACCGACCAGTTTGCGCCCGGCCAGTTTGTATAGATGAACCTGCCGGGTGAATGCTTTCTGACGATTTGAGCTTCTGCCCGCAGCAGACGGTTAAATGTGAAGGAAAAATACTTTCTGTAATCAAGCTGAATTTCGGGCTGCCAGCCGCCCTCGCAGGCGTTGACGGGAATGCCGATTTCGTCAAAGCTGTTATATACATTTGAAAACATCATTGAAAACCACGCCTTGTTGAGGTTTTCAATTGTGCCGTATTTTGCCCTCAGCCATTTGCGGAAGCCCTCGGCGCAGTTTTCATCGTAATCCTTAAACGGAAAGCCGGGCTCATTGTCGAGCTGCCAACCGATGATGTTTTCGTGCGAGCCGAGAGCCTGTGCCTGCGCCTCGGTAATTTTCAGCGCATAATCAAGAAAAATTTCGTTTGAGAGGCACTGTCCCTTTCTGCCGCCGAAATCATAGTGTCCCTTTTCGTTGCCGCCCTTTACGGACGGATATTTTTTATAAAGCCACGGAGGACAAACGGCAGTGGTTGTGCCCATAACAACCTTGACACCGTGGCGCTGCGCGCAGTCAACCGCCCTGAGCATCGGCTCAAAATTATATTCGCCCTCGCGCGGCTCATACCAGCTCCACGCAAATTCGCCCATTCTGACAACATTAAATCCGAGGTCTGCCATCTTTGAAAAATCTTCTTCCCATTCCTCCGGAGTCCACCATTCGGGGTAATACGATGCACCTATTCTGAACTTGTCCATTTTATTTCCTTTCAAAACGGTTTTGCTTTATATGAACATATAATAACAGATTTTGAAAAAATTTCAACCGGAATATTCAGTGATAATATACGGTTTGATAAAACATCTTCAAAAACGGGAAGCAAGAGCTGCAAAGAGTGCGAAAATCTGCGTTCTTTGATTATAAGATTACATTATTAAAATGAAAAACCATCTTTTATTTTGCAGTTTTTTGTGTTAGAATTGTCAAAAAGGTCTTTCTGCTGCTTCGGATCTCTCTGCAGAAGGGCTCTGCAGCATTTTTTACTGTGAAAGGAGAACGCCGTATGCTGATTTGCAGGCGGATAATTTCATTCTTCATGGCGTTTTTGCTGACAGTTATTCCGTTTCAGGCGGCAAAATTCAAAGAGTGGACTCAAACTGCGCAGCTCTCGCCGGAGCTCGAACGCAACGGCACTCCGAAGAAATACTTTACAATCAGCTTTGACGACGGAATAACCCAGGATTTAATGATAATAGAAATCTGCAAGGCGCACGGCTTTTACGATTGTACCTTTAACATCAACACCGGGCTTTGCGGCGAGGAATGGGCATGGGTTGGCGAGTCACTGGGCAGACCGGACATAACACACAAAAGATTCACCGCAGCCGAGCTTGAATCGGGAGTGTATGACGGCTTTGATGTGGAGGTGCATTCGCTCAGCCATTCTTCACTGAAGAATTTTGACAATTCACCGCCAAAGCTCCGGCGCGAAATAAATGCAGATGCAATCAACATATATAAATACACAGGGGTTTACCCATTGGGGATGGCATGGCCGGGCGGAGACACGGAATACACCGACAAAACCGTCGAATTGATTTCAAAGGGTACTCGGACAGGCTTTGCAAGAGCAACCACGGCAACCCACAGCTTTGCTTTGCCCGAATGCTTTTTGAAATGGTATCCCACCTGTTCGGTTTCCGACGGAAATCTGCTTGAACTGGCAGAACAGTTCTTATCTGCCGACTGCAGCGGGGACATGCTGTTCTGCGTCTGGGGACACGGCTATGAGCTTGACCTTCATGACAGCTACGAAGAATTTGAGCAGCTGATAAAAATGATGGCCGAAGCGCCGGATGTCGTTACGGTTACGAACGCGGAGTTTTATCTGCTGTTCAAAGACGAAATTCCCGCATTTTGAGAGGTGAAGCGATGATGCTCAACAGAATAATCAGCCTGCTTACCGCTGTTTTCTGCTTCTTTTTCAGTTTTATTTTCGGGCATGACGGCAGACAAAAATATATCGGTGAATATTCACCGGTGAACGGTGCACTTGCGGGGACGGATGACCTCGGCAGAGAAATCCCCACCGACAGCTTCAGATTGATTCAGTCCGGAAAAACCGTCGGGATTTTTTATTTTCTCTGGCAGGGCGAGCACGGCACGGGCGGGCCGTATGACAACAGCAAAATTGTTGCAAGCGACCCTTCCGCAATACTTTCCCACGAAAACTGGCTTGCTGCAGGCGGAGGTCCGGTGGGTGCGCACCACTTCTGGGGTGAGCCGATGTTCGGCTATTACAAATCCTCCGACAAATGGGTGCTTCGCAAGCATGCTCAGATGCTTTCGGACGCCGGAATCGACTATGTTATTTTCGACACAACAAATGCCTTCACTTACACCGAAAGAGTGATTGATCTCATTGATGTGTCGTACGAAATGATGCTGCAGGGCTTCAAGGTTCCGCAGCTGGCGTTCTATACATACACCTGCTCAGCGGACACGATTGCAAGACTGTACGATGAGATTTACAATAACGCGCAGCTTTATGAGAAATATCCGCAGCTTGATAAAATGTGGTTCAGGTGGGACGGCAAGCCGCTTTTAATCGGTTCGCCGGACGGGCTGAGCGATGAAATCAAAGAATATTTCACAATCAAGCTTTCCCAGTGGCCGACTGAGAAGAAAAAGCTTGACGCATGGCCGTGGATAGAGTTTTCGAGAAGCCTCACCCAAAAAGCTGTTTACCGTGACAAGCTGCTGCGCAAAACCGTAATCAGCGTTTCTGTCGCCCAGCATTCCGACACTGTCAGCTTCAGCAACACCGCGTGGTATTCGGGCAACGACAGAACACGAAGCTGGCACAACGGCGCAAATGACAAAAGCGAAAACGCCGTGCTTTATGGCTACAATTTTGCAGAACAGTGGGAATACGCCTTAAAACAAAACACGCCGACGGTTTTTGTTACCGGCTGGAATGAGTGGGTGGCTCAGCGCGGCGATGACGGAAACACAGAGAAGCCGATACTTTTCTGCGATTGCGCCGATTACAACAACAGCCGCGATGTTGAACCGATGAACGAGCTTTTCGGGGACAACTATTATATGCAGCTTGCCGGATATGTCAACCGGTATAAGGGTGCCGAAAACAGGGTTGATGTCGGAGAATATGTCACAGTTGACATTCAAGGCTCATTTGGCCAATGGAACAGCGATAAAATAACGGCGGTGTACACAGATTACCGTAACGACACGGCGAACCGCGATTGTGACGGCTTCGGCTCACTGCATTACACCAACACAACAGGCAGGAATGATTTCACCCTCATGAAAACGGCGCACGATGAAAAGAATGTGTATTTCTACGCAGAAACTGCCGCCGAAATCGTCGGTGAACCGGGTGACAACAGGATGATTTTGTTCATCAACACAAACGGCGGCAATCCGAACTGGTACGGCTATGATTTTGCTGTCAATCTTCAAGGCGACGGTGTTATAAGCCGCTGCAACGGCGGTTGGAACTGGAGCAGCACCGACAATGTTGAAATGAGAACGCAGGGCAACAAAATGATGCTGAAAGTGCCTTATTCTGTTCTGGGCATCGACAAATACAATGATTCGCTTATCAATCTGCGCTTCAAGTGGGCTGACAACTTTCAAAAGAACGACAGCGGCGAATATGATATTTTCTCGTTCTACAAGGACGGCGACGCGGCACCGATCGGCAGATTTGATTATGTCTATTCCGATGTAAAATAAGAGGAGGTCTCTGCAATGAAAAAAACGGCAAAAAGCATCATCACTTTCATTCTCTGCATCGCATTCACGGCGGGAATGGCGGCAACAGCCGCTGCTGCTCCGGCAAAGGCAGCGCTTTACAATGTTTACGGCGATTCTATGCTGTTTGAACAGAATAAGGCTGCTATTTTCGCGGGAACGGGAACAGCGGGCAGTTCGGTGACCTGTTCGCTCATCGACAATAACGATGCAGCAGTCAGAAGCGCTGAGTCAAGGATTGACGGCAGCGGCAAATTCAGCCTTTCTTTTGCCGCACCTGCCGGCGGATATGAGGAATACACTGTTAAATTCTATGCAGACGGAACCGAATTCCGCGTGCTGAATGATGTTGTGTTCGGCGAAATGTGGCTTGCAAGCGGTCAGTCGAATATGCAGTATCCGCTGGGTCAAAGCGACACATATGAGCAGAACAAAACGGGCAGCGAATGGCTGCGGTTTTTATTCATCGACCCCTATGCCACCTACAACGGCAAGCCGGATGAATTCCCGCTTGAGGCACAGGACGACATTGAGCAGGGCAGCTGCCGCTGGCTCAAGGGCGACAACGGCGAAGTCGGCGGAATCTCTGCAGTTTCGTTCTTCTTTGCGCAGGAGCTTCAAAAAAAGCTTGATATGCCCGTGGGCATCCTCATGCCAAACCTCGGCGGCAGCGTGCTTGCCTCGTGGCTGTCAAGAGAAACAATCGACAGCGACAAGGCTTTTGCAGACTATCTGAAAGAAAAGAATATGTATGCGCCTGCCGAAAGCTGGGACAGCAGCGCGGTTGTGTGGTATTCCACAATGACGGCAAACTACAACAAAAAGGTGTCTCCGCTGCGCAATTTTGCAATTTCCGGTATGATATGGTATCAGGGCGAATCGGAAATTCTCGGCAACTGGGACATCGGATATTATGAGCGAGGGCTGGAGCTGCTGCAAAACTCCTACAGCGAGCTGTTCTGCTGCAATGGCAAGCTGCCGTTCATTGCAACGCAGGTTGCACCTTTTGCATACGGCAACAACAAATTCAACCTTCACAACAACGAGTTTGTTGATTTTCAAAAGAAAGACCCGGCTTCACGCTCGGTTGTGACAATATACGATTTGAGCCTCGGTTACATTGAATCGGAAGACTCAATTCACCCCGGTGCAAAGCAGCCCGTGGGCGAAAGAATGGCAGCCTGCGCAGAGAATATGGTATACGGCAAAAGCGATTGTTACACTGCAGCAACGGTTGAAAACACAAGGGTTGACGGCAGCGATTTTTATGTGACGCTGAAGAACACGGGCGACGGACTTGTCGCAGACGGCAATATTCTTCACGGCTTTGCCCTTTGTGAAACAGGCGGAGTTTATGTTCAGGC
>CAZIMM010000086.1:8459-9104 GCA_964540415.1 uncultured Eubacteriales bacterium | reverse complement strand
TCAAGCTCAACGGCGAAGTTTTCTGATTTTGTAACACATCATTGACAAACCTACAGTTTTTGGCTCATCAGTGCCCGCAACGCGAGTAAACGCACATTTAACGGATATCCGGCAACTGGTGAGCCGCTTTCGGAGTCAACAGCAGAAAACTGCCGCGCATTAGCGAAATACTTGCAAAGCTGTGGGCGGATTATCCCGACGCGCTGACGGCAAAGGAAGTTGCGGAGCTTGTCAACTGCGCGCCGCAGAGAATCATAAATTGGATAAACAGCGGCAAGCTTGACGACGTAACAATCCTCGCCGCACCGAATAGGACGTAGAGGTTTGCGGAGCTGGTTGCGGAAAAAATCAGCCGTGAAATCCACGGCTGAAATCTATATGGGTGTATAACATATTGTTACCTGAAATGCGCTTGAAGAAAATCTTTTTCGCTGCCATCATAGACCGCTTCGCACATAAATCCGGTGCCGAGCTGGTTGCCGGTGAGGTAATTAATATATGTTTTGCCTTCAAATTCGCAAAAGTCTAAATCGCAGTTATTGATATTCATATATGAGCGGATTTTTTGCAGAGTTTCATCGTCGAAGGATGTGCCGTACGCCGGAATTCTGTCCTCCTTACTAATCCATAAAACCGGGTTGTGAA
>CAZIMM010000086.1:7031-8449 GCA_964540415.1 uncultured Eubacteriales bacterium | reverse complement strand
ATCCCGGCTTCGGTAAATATAGGGTGCATATCTTTGAAGCGGCAATTCTTCCAGGCAAATCATATAGTAATATCCGTCACCCGGGTATCTTAGCGCAGGGCAGGCAACATACCGTGCCTTTGAATAGCAGATGTCGTCATCAAGTGTTTTCCAATGAAGCAAATCCTTTGAATGCGCGAAAAATATTGTGAACGGCCTTCCGACCTTCTCTGCAGGCTCGCCAACCTCAAAAGCCATTGAATAGCCGTCTCTGTCTTTGCAAACGGAGGTATTGTATAGCTTCCAGCCGTCCTTTTTGATTATGTCCTTTTCTTTCCAATCCGCAAGATTGTCCGAATAAAACACACGGATTGTGTTGCCGCCCCAGACACCGTTTTTTTGCTCGTTTGTGCCGAAAACATAAACCGTGTCACCCTCGCAATATGCGGAGAAATAGTGAAAATGCTCACCGATAAGACCTGAGATTTCACCGGTGTCAAGTCTTTTTACCCAAAACCCTCCATCGAACACGCATTTCTCCGGGTCGCCTTCCGGGTTGGTTTCCACCCTGTAACGGACTGCGTTTTTGACTATCGGAGTCATTTCACAGCACTGCGAAATAACTCCGAGCTTTTTTATCCGCGGAGCGTCCGCCATGGTGGTTTTTGAGTTGTAATTTATCTCTTTCATGTTTTACACCCCGTTATTTTTGCAGGCAGCATAATTCGTCGCTTTCAATCAAAAACAGAATACAATATCAGCGGCAAAAAATCAAGAAAATATTCAGAAATTAATTCAGCAAGCATGCCGATAACGGCAAGCTTGCTTAGGATAAAACACAGAAATGTAATGCCTGTTCATGCTCCTTCATATATACAGTGAAAATTTCAACGCGTTTTAAGAGTTCAAAAAGCACCCCTTACGGGATGCTTTTCTCGTTGGCAAAGGACACGAGTTTGATACAAACTTCACCCACCTGTGCCTTTCCCGTTTGTTCCGTTTGCTTTGTTCACCCACCAAAAAAAGTAATATTAACAGCAGCAAAAGAATATAAACTTTGAAAAACGCTATTTGTATGTGTTAAGTATACCCTCGGCAATTTCACGCCGTGTGACGCAGCGGTCCATCGCTTGCTTTTCAATGAACCTGTGCGCATCCGCTTCCGTCATTTTGCATGATTCAATCAGTGCCCATTTCGCGCGGTTCACAATGCGAATTTCCGCCATCTTATCTTCGAGCGACAGTGCTTTCTTTTCAAGCCCGCGCAGGCGTTCACGCATTGCCTTCATCCAGTCAAAAGCCTGACGCATTGAGACGGTTGATACGGGCTTGCGCATTGTAAAAACGCCGAAGTCCGTAACCTTACTGTTGATTTCTTCATAGACATCGCTTTTGACGAGCAGAAGCGAAACGGTGCTTTTGCTTTGACAGCAGTCAAC
>CAZIMM010000086.1:0-7021 GCA_964540415.1 uncultured Eubacteriales bacterium | reverse complement strand
GCAAGTTTTTGCCCGAAATCGTCGGGCAGTGGCGCGTTTATAACAATCAGGTCATAATTCCGCTCACTTAAAGCACGCCGTGCGCGGCTGACGCTGCCCGCTGTGTGAACGGGGGCAAATTCCGCTTCGGAGAGCAGCGCGCGCAGAGAAGTGTTAAACCGCTCCGATGATGAAACAACAAGAACGCTGTAAATCTGTTCTTTTGTCTGCAACGCAAGCCCTCCTTCAGTTTTAATTGATGTAAATAATTATTGCAAATAAGAATCTATTATTGTTTTCGGCAGATGAGCGGCAATAAAGCTGCTGTTTTCTGCCGCTTTTTTTGCTTGCGCAAGAGTTGCGGGCAGCTTTGCAAGGCTTTGCGTAACTTCATTCGGTGAGGTGTAAAGGTTGATGTCGGTTGCGCTCGGCAGCTCCGAGCCGTTTTCTATTCCGGAAAGTCCTGCGTATATCATCAGCGCATAGGCAATATACGGGTTGGCGCAAGGGTCGGGCGAGCGCAGCTCAGCACGCCTGAAATCGCCGAACGCTGCCGGAATTCTGACAAGCTGCGAGCGGTTTTCAGCCGACCACGAAATGTAATTCGGCGCCTTGTTGTTGCCGAGACGCTTGTATGATTCTTCGGTGGGGTTGAGAAAAACGGTCATATCCGAAATGTTGGTGAGCACGCCGGCAATTGCTTTGCCGATTGCAGAATCGCCGCTGCTGCTTTTGAACGAAAAGTTGATGTGCATGCCGCTGCCGGGCTGATTCTCAAGCGGCTTCGGTGAAAAATCCGCCTCCAAGCCGTTGCGGTTTGCAACCGTTTTGACAACGGCGCAGAATGTTACCGCGTTGTCGGCAGCGGCCAGCGGGTCGGAATAACGGAAGTCAATTTCGTTTTGTCCCGGGCCGCCCTCGTGGTGGGAGCTTTCAGGGCAGATTCCCATTTGCTCAAGCGTCATGCAAATTTCGCGGCGGATGTTTTCGCCCTTGTCGTAGGGTGCAATGTCCATATATCCCGCGTTGTCGTACGGCTTTTTTGTTGGGCTGCCGTTTTCATCGCATTCAAAAAGGTAAAATTCAAGCTCGGAGCCGAACATGAACTTATGCCCCGCTGCCTCGGCTGCTTCAACAGCGTCTTTGAGCAGCCTGCGTGTGTCACCATCAAAAGGCGTTCCGTCAGGGCGGGTGATGTCGCAGAACATGCGCACAACCTTGCCGTGCTCGGGTCGCCACGGCAGAATGACGAGCGTTGACGGATCGGGATGCAAAAGCAAATCCGAGCGCGTTTCATCGCCGAAGCCGTCAATAGATGAGGCGTCAAATGCAATTCCGTATTCAAAAGCCCTGTCAAGCTCGTTTGAGAGAATCGAAATGTTTTTCTGCTTGCCGAAAACATCGCAAAAAGCGAGGCGGATGAATTTGACATCCTCCTCAACCACAAACTGCATAACCTCTTGACGCGTGTATTTCATTTTATCTGCCTGCCTTTCGGGATTAATTTGCAACATACATCTGCTTGTATGGGTTCATACTGTCCGGCACAACAACCATGAAGTGATGCTGAGTTATATCATTTCGGTTATAGCCGAATGTTTCACAAAATTTAGTGATGTATTGGTCAATCTCTGCCATATCGCTATCAGTTGCGCTCCGCACGGCTGCATTTTTCGGAAAACGGATGTTATCACAATCCGAGCGCAAAAACATTTTTCCGCCGTGCATACCGGTGCAGGGAAAATCGCCGACAATGTTTGTTTTACAGCCTAAGCCGAGCACAATAATTATGCCGCCTGCCTGATATTCGCCCAGGAAGCTGCCGCATGAGCCGCCGATAACGATGAACGGGCGCTTTTCGCCGTATTCTTTCATGTGGATGCCTGCGCGGTATCCGGCGTTGCCCTTGATAAGAATCCTGCCGCCGCGCATGGCATAGCCTGCCGCGTCACCGATGTTGCCGTAAATGATGATTTCGCCGTCATTCATTGTGTCGCCGACTGCGTCCTGCGCGTTGCCGTTTACGGTTATCTGCGCACCGTTGAGGTATGCACCCAGCGCGTTGCCGGGAATTCCGTTAATCTGAATTCTTTTGTCGTTCAGACCCGCTGCAATGTACCTCTGTCCAAGACAGTTGCTCACGGCAATGTCACCTTCAGCTTTACGTATATGTTGGTTCAGCACGCTGAAATCTAACCCGGCTGCATTTATTGCTTTCATAATTATATCACACCTCCGAGCGCTTTCCAACGGATTTCGGGAGAAAATGCTGCAAGCACGGGTGACTTCAGTAAACTTAATGCTTGTTCTTCAGTAATCGGCATTTTTTCTCTAATCAGTGCGGTATAAATCCCTGATCTGTCAACATCGCCGATCAAAATAAAGCCTACAAGCCGCTCATCTTGGACAAACAGGCGCTTGACGGTATTGTTGCTGCGCTGTTCAAGAATTTTGCCCGTGTAGCTGCCGGCAGTGAGCGCGTGAAGTCCAAAGAATCCAATGGCGTTCATAGGTATAGCGCAATCAAAAATTTCGTGGCCGCCTGCCATATTTATTCCTGCACACCTGCCTTGAATATAGGCATTGGGCAGAATTGCAATTACCCGATTTTCTCCTGTTGACGCATCGTAGCCCTGCGCGCAGTCACCCGCGGCATAAATGTTATTAACAGATGTTTTCATTGATGTGTCAACAATTATTCCCCGGTCACATTCTCCTCCGCAAGTCTTTATCAGCGCGGTGTTTGCGCGAACTCCTACAGCGAGAATCAGCACATCAAAATCAACTTTTTTGCCGCTTTTCATAATGGCTTTGTTGCGCTCAAACTTACCGACACTGTCGCCGAGAAGAAATTTCACGCCGTATTCTTCAAGCTTATTCTGCAAGATAGAGGCACTGGTTTCGTCAAGAATACTTGAAAGAATGTGCGGTGCAAGGTCGCAGACGGTCACGCTTTTCACGCGCTCACATATGCCCTCTGCGCATTTCAGTCCGATAAGCCCGGCACCGATAATCAGAACATCCGAATCAGATTTAAGTCCTTTTTCAAGAGCGAGCATATCGTTTTGAGTCATAAAACTGAATTTCTTTTCAACTGTGTCAAGCCCCGAAAATGGCGGCACAAGAGGCGAAGAGCCTGTTGCATTGCAGAGAAAACCGTAGCTGATATTCCGGCCGCTGTCGAGTGCAACCGTCTGCGTTATGCTGTCAATTTTCAGTGCCTCGGCATAAATGACTTCGCAGTTATTCTGAGAATAAAACTCATCCGGACGGTATTTCATTTTTTTAAGATCAGTTTTTCCCTGAAGATAGTAAGAAATGAGCGGACGGCAGTAAGCCGGGCATTTTTCGCCGGAAACGAGCACGATTTTCCCGCTCTTATCAACGCTTCGTATACCCTCAACACAGCCGATTGCGGCAACACTTCCACCGATAATTACATATTTGCTTTTTTTGATTTGCTGATCCAATTTTCTCATCTCTCCTCGAAAACAATTGCTCTGTTGGGGCAGCCGGACACGCACGCCGGTGTGCCGCAGGCATTTCTAAGGCACAGTTCACACTTGCTTACTGCTCCTTTTTCGTCGTGCGTTATTGCTCCGTATGGGCAAACCAGAATGCAGGTAAAACAGCCGACGCATTTGCTTTTATCAATGCGCACTGTGCCATCTGCATCTTTTGAAAGTGCGCCGGAAATGCAGCTTTTTACGCACAACGGGTCGGTGCAATGTCGGCAGGACACAGCATAGGTTATTTTGCCTGCACATTCAACACGGATGCTCGGAAATATTTTTTTGTTTTTAAGTGCCTTGACCATGTCGGTCATGCCGGAATTTGCATAGGCGCAGTTATATTCACACAAATGGCAGCCAAGACACCATTCTTCGTTTACAAAAACTCTTTTCATTCTCCTGCGTGTGAGATACCGAGAATCTCAAGCTCCTTTTCGTTCAGCCCTATCCCCCGCAGCATTAATCGGTTGCCGCGAAGCGCCTCTATTGAATTTATACCCATACCACCCATAAGTTCCTTGATTTCGTGCCGCCACGCCGTCATCAGGTTGAACAGCCTCTCACTGCCGATTTCCGGGTTCAGCCGCTTGACAAGTTCGGGGTTTTGCGTTGCAATGCCCCAGTTGCATTTGCCGCTCTGACAGGTACGGCAGAGATGGCAGCCGAGCGCAAGCAGCGCCGCCGTTGCAATGTAGCAGGCATCGGCACCAAGCGCTATTGCCTTGACAACATCAGACGCGCTGCGGATACTTCCGCCGACAACAAGTGAAACACTGTTGCGTATGCCCTCCTCGCGCAGCCTTGAGTCAACCGCCGCAAGAGCCAGCTCAACGGGAATGCCCACATTGTCGCGTATTCTCGTCGGCGCAGCACCCGTTCCCCCTCGAAAGCCGTCAATTGTAATTATGTCTGCGCCGCTGCGAGCGATTCCGCTTGCAATTGCCGCAATGTTGTGAACTGCGGCAACCTTAACGATAACGGGCTTTCTGTACTGCGTTGCCTCTTTAAGCGAGAAAACAAGTTGCCGCAAATCCTCAATCGAATAAATGTCATGGTGAGGGGCCGGCGAAATTGCATCGCTGCCTTCGTGAATCATTCTTGTTTTGGACACATCTCCGGTTATTTTTGCGCCGGGCAGATGTCCGCCGATGCCGGGCTTTGCGCCCTGACCCATTTTGATTTCGATTGCCGCACCTGCCTTAAGGTAGTTTTCGTAAACACCAAACCGACCCGAGGCAACCTGAACAATTGTGTTTTTGCCGTAGGCGTAAAAGTCCTCGTGCAGACCGCCTTCGCCCGTGTTGTAGTAAATTCCGAGGCGCTGTGCGGCGTCAGCAAGGCTCTTATGCGCGTTGTAGCTGATTGAGCCGTAGCTCATCGCAGAAAACATGACAGGCATCGAAAGCTCCAGTTGCTGAGTAAGATTATTGATTAGGTTACCTTTTTTGTCGCGCTCAATTCTGTCGGGCTTCTTGCCGAGAAATACACGGGTTTCCATCGGCTCTCGCAGCGGGTCGATGGGTGGATTTGTGACCTGCGAGGCGTTGATGAGAATTTTGTCCCAGTAAACCGGCAGCGGCTTGGGGTTGCCCATTGACGAAAGCAGCACGCCGCCGCTGTTTGCCTGCTTATAAATCTCTTTTATCGTGTCGTTTGACCAGTTGGCGTTTTCACGCAGAGCGCAGTCGCTTTTTACAATTTTCAGAGCGTGCGTCGGACACAGCGAAACGCAGCGCTGACAGTTGACACATTTTTGCTCTTCGCTGAGCATTACGCCGAGCTCAGTGTCGAAACGGTGAACCTCGTTTGCACACTGCCTTTCGCATACGCGGCAGGCAATACAGCGATCAGCGTTGCGCACAACTTCAAACTCCGGGTAAATGTATTCAATTCCCATCAGTATTTTCCGTCCTTTACCTTAACAATAACAGGTTCGCCGCCGGTGGGTGCGTAAATGTTCTGCGCATCAGGCTCCATAGAGCGTATGGCGGCTTCTTCGCTTGCAATAAAAACCTTGTCATCTTTTTCTCCGACAACCATCGAGCGCAGTTTGAGCCTGTCGTTGAGTGCCATCAATCCACCGTCAAAGCCGAGCACGATTGAAAACGGCCCGGTGATGAGCAGACTTGAAAACATGGTTCTCAGATATTTCAGTTTGCTCTTTTCGGTTTCGTCCATTTGCTCAATTGTTTCCCAGAACGGCGCTGCAATAACAGCAGCAGTTTCTCCGAGTGACAGCCCATGCCGACGCAGTAAGTAGTCGGCAATATATGTTATTACCTCTGTGTCGGTTTGCAGCGTGCATTTGTAGCCGAACATCTCAATAAAACGGCGGTTGGCATCGTATGATGATATTTCGCCGTTGTGAACAATTGAGTAATCAAGCAGTGCAAACGGGTGTGCGCCGCCCCACCAGCCGGGTGTGTTGGTCGGGTATCTGCCGTGAGCAGTCCATGAATATGCCCCGTATTCTTCAAGACGGTAAAATCTGCCGACATCTTCCGGAAAGCCTACCGATTTGAAAGCGCCCATATTTTTGCCTGAGGAGAACACATAGCAGCCTTTAATTGTTGTGTTGATTCTCATAACCGTGCGCACGACATATTCCTTTTCGTCAAGCTGCAGCGAGACAAGCACCGAGGCAAGAGGGGAGACAAAATATCGCCATATCAGCGGTTCGTCGGTTATTTCCGGCAGCTTTCGCGTCGGAATAATCTCTGCCTTTACTATTTCAAAGCTTTCTTTCAAAAACCGTTCACATTCAATCCGGCTTGAGTTGTCGGTAAAGAAAATGTGAAACGCGTATTGTTCACGGTGCTCCGGATATATTCCGTAGCCTGCAAAGCCGCCGCCCAAGCCGTTCGAGCGGTCGTGCATGGGTATCATACTTTGTGCTATTTTTTCGCCCGTCATTCTTTCTCCTTCCCTCGATATAACCGCGGAAATTGCGCAGCCGGACGGTATTCTGACTTGACCCTCTTTCTTCATTTCTGTCAGATTCCTTTCATATAAAAAAACGCTCATTTGTGAAAAGCACACAGCTTTCGCAAATGAACGTCTTTGCTCATTGCCCGCATTATAAACCTCAAACACAGGTTTGTCAAGCCGTGCAGAAAAAATTGCAGTAACCGCTTGACAAGCTGAAGAAAACGGTGTATGATATCCGACATAAAGGCAAGGGTGTCTTTGAGTTTAACGCTCAAAGACACTTTTTTTCCTTTTTCGGCAAGCAAACCCAAACATAAAACTGAAAAAATGATTAAGGCAAAGGCGTCTTTGATGTATAGCTTCTTTTGTGGCTGCATCGGAGGCGCCTTCTGCTTTTTTCATGAAAGAAAAGGAGAACAGATTATGGAAACAGTATCAGAGTATTTCGGCAGCAGGGTGTTCGATGACAGGGCTATGAAAGCCAGCCTGTCGGCAGATGTTTACCGCTCACTGAAAAAAACAATTGACGAGGGTGCAAAACTCGATTTGTCTGTGGCAAACGCGGTTGCCGAAACAATGCGGAACTGGGCTGTAGCCCGCGG
>CAZIMM010000085.1:0-9244 GCA_964540415.1 uncultured Eubacteriales bacterium | reverse complement strand
TTCCTATTCGCTACTCTTTTTTCATTTTTTGTAACACATCTATTGTAATCCTACAGTTCGACAAATTAATGTTGCCGACAGTAATTGACAATCATTGTCGAACGTGATAGAATTCTAATATATTTGTATATATTATACAATAATTTCGCAGGGGAGGCATATCTATTGGCAAAAGAGCCACAGGAATTTGTCAGGCGGATATTTGAAGCCGAGGAAAACTCCGCAAAGGAAATGGGACAGGTTCAGTATGAGCATTACCGCGAGCTTGCGGCAAAAATGTTTCATACCCCCGTTCTCAGCGTCAAGGAAATGCTCTATCCAGCTTTTGCGGGCTTTGCGGGAAACATTGTCAGCGGAATCAACACTTACAGAACGCTTTATTTTGTCAGTGTGCTGAGAATCGACATGGTCTATGTCGCTGCCATTCTCTCACTCATCGGTATCTGGGACGTGCTCAACGACCCTCTGATGGGAATTCTTTACGATCGAACCAGAACCCGTTGGGGCAAGGCGCGGCCTTACATGATTTTTACCCCGATTCCTTATTACCTCAGCACTGCCCTTCTTTACTGCGGAGCACTGATTTTCCCTTCCGAGCAGACGGATGACCCGAAAAAAATTATATTTCTCTTCGTCGTACTGTTTGTTCAGGAAACCTTCTCAACAATTCACGGCATCCCGCGCAACAACATCACAACCCTCATGACCCCCAACCCGCAGGACCGTATTACTCTGGGTGTGGTCAATCAGTATTCAAACGACCTCGGAGCCGGGCTTGTTTACACACTGTTCATGCCCATTCAGGACCTCAACCGCTGGGGAGTTACAAACATCTCCATGCCCTCGCTCTTTGCATTTCTCGGGATTACCGCGGCAATTCTCGGAACAATATCCAACATGACTCTTGCCTTCGGCACGCGCGAGCGCATTATGCTTCAAAAGAAGCCTGCGCCGGTCACAAAGTCACTGTTTTACATACTCAAAAACAAATACGCTCTGCGGAACTTTGCGGCAGAGTTTGCCACAAGCTGGTTCAGCACGGGCGGTTACTCCTGGGATCTTGTCACTCAGCTTGAAATCATCGGCGGCGCAATGAAAAGCTCTCTTGTTTATATGCCGAACACCTTTGTCAGAAATTTGAGCATAGCGCTCGTGCCGAGGCTCATGAAGCTGATGAAGGGAAATATGCGGCGCGGAGTTATCATTTTCCGCTCGATTGATATTCTGCGTTCTCTGCTGCAATTCATTGCCGGTGACAAGCTGATGGCAAACAACCTTCTGTTCTGCCTGCAATTCTCGTTTTTCTGGATGCTCAACGGTCTTGACGATGCCCCGGCAATGGTGTTTGAGGCTGAGCTTGACAGGGAAATCAACGATTACACGGAATATGTCACCGGAGAACGCCCGGACGGCACATTCAACCTCATCAAAAACCTCATCAACAAAATTACATCTCCCCTCAGTGCGCTGTTCACAATTGCCGCTTTCAAATGGACAGGTTACGATGCGGCAATACCGATGTCTCATATGTCTCAAGGCAGCATGACAACATACAAGCGGCTCTATTTCCTTTATATTTTCGGCTGGTCGATTCCGTCAATTGTAAAGATTATTCCGCTGTTTTTCTATGACCTTGTGGGAGAGAAAAAAGAGCAGATGTATCTCAAGCTCAATGCCCGCCGCGCCCTCATCGGAAATTCCGACAACGAGGAGGAACAGGCGGAAATGACCGCGATGATGGAAATGCTTGTCGGAGAAGAAACCGCGGAGAGCAAGGTTTGATAAGTTTTGGTTTTTAAATAAAGCATACGGAAAGGTGATTGATTTGAAAAAATTTAAAGCTCTGCTCAGCGTTCTTTTGTGCCTCTCACTGTTCTTTGTCTGCGTAGTTTCCGTTGCCGCCTCAGGCAGTAAGGAATACGTTATCATCAACCCCTATGAAGGAATCGACTGGAACACCTGGGGAAGCTACAAGACCCAGCTGCATAGCCACACGACGGCATCCGACGGATATCTGACCATTCACGAATATGTGCAGATGCATTACGACCTGGATTATGATATTGTTGCCCTTACAGACCACGGCACAATAAACCGCGGCTGGAACAAACAACCGCAGACCATTCCCCTTGTCAGGTACATTAAGCGTGAGCGCACCAAAATGGCTGATATCATTCCGCTCACCGACAGTGAATACACTGCCTACACCTCCGGCACAGCGGCTTCGGAAAGCCGCACGCACCGAAACGGCATGCTTGACGTTCCTCAGGGCATTGAGTTGAACATGGCAACCCCGTTTTGCGACTGCCATCTCACAGGTTATTTCTGCGATTACGGGCAGGGACTTGCAGGGGTTTACGGCGATTATGAAACGCCGTCCAAGGGGGTCAAGGATGCGGGCGGACTGTCTATGCTCTCCCACATCGGAGAATATGTTTATCCAGACAAAGACAGTGAGAAACACGTCGGGCAGCCCGTTGACGAGTATTATGTTAACAAATTTGCAAAGGTTTTTCTTGACAACGCCGGTTCAAGCCTCGGCATGGGCATAAACAGTGCCTCCGACGGGCACACCCGCTGCGACCGTATTCTTTATGACCAGATTCTGCAAAAGACAATTCCCAACGGCGTTGTACCCTGGGGCTTCACCTTCGCCGATTCGCACGACGACAGCTCCGTGAACGATGCTTACACAATGACAATGATGAAAAGCTTCACCATGGATTCCTTCAGGGAAAGCCTTTCAAACGGCCATTTCTTCTCGGTGTCACATTATACAAACGGCTTTGAACTCAACGGCATGGCGGAAATCCCGGGCTTCGACGAAAAGGAGGTTTATGACTCAAAGGCTTACCTGCGCAACGATACTCCCATGGTGACAAGTGTGTCCGTTGATGAGGCGAACGACACAATCACAATCACCGGCACTAATTTCGATGAGATAACCTGGGTGTCGAACTGCAACGTCATCAACCGCACAAGCGACATCGCAAGCGGCACAGCCACACTCGATTTGCACTCTGCCTCCCTGCTCAACACGCCGTCACTGTATGTAAGGTTTTATATCACCGGGGACAGCGGAATCTGCTATTCACAGCCGTTCGTTCTCAACGTTAAGGGTGAAAGCTTTGCAAAGGTGAACGTACCCAAGACCATCGACACGCCGTATTTTTTGCGTCTGCTGGTCACCGTGCTTGACTGGACGGTTTTCAAATACTCCCCCATTGTCTGGATTTTCAAATATTTCGGACTGGGCTACAGCGTATTTGACAATTTCTTTGACAGCTATTAATATTCACCAGCAATAAAAACGGGCTGTATCCTACACCGGGTCTCGGTGAAAGATACAGCCCGCTTTCTTTTGTCGGCACACAGCCGTTCTTCAACACGTTTGTGTGCTGCTTTAATTACTGTTTAACGAAGCATCGGTCTTTTCCTGTCATGTTCTTTCCTTATAGCCGTAAGGCGTTCCGTGGAAACCGACCTGACTGAAGTCCTCAATATTATGGCGGATGATAAAGTCTATGTATGACGCAATCATCTTTGCCGTGAGCAGATAGCCGCATGGGTTCATGTGGCCGCCCAAATAAAAACAGCGTTTAAATTCCGCGTCATAATCCGGCCCGTATTTTCTCAGGTCTATGACATACGAATTCGGGAAGAAATGCGCAAGTTCGTTAAGAAGTTCGGAATGGCAATCGCACAGGCGTGTATTCCGGGCGTCGCCGCCGTCCCTTGGGATTGTCACAAAAAAGAAAAACGCTCCGGGGCTTATTTCCGCAAGCCGCTGAACTATCTGCGCGTAAAAGCCGGCAAATGTCGGCTTGTTGTTTCCGTAATTCTCCGGGTCAATGTCGGCAACACTGCCGAGGTCTCCGTCGGAGCAGTTGATATCGTTCACGCCCAGAGCTATGATATACGCCTGGCACGCCAAATCCGGATTCCAGAAACCGCTTGACTGTGCAAAGCTTTCGCAGTATTCCTTTGCCGTCATGCCGCCGCGGGAAAAATTGAACACCTTCAGCCCCGCCATGCGCGCAAAATACTGCCCCCACGAATAATCGTAAAAATCATGATAATGCTTATTCCCGTTTTCATCGAGCGATTCAAACTCGCCGGAGGACAGACTGTCCCCGACACAGCCGACGGTTCTGAAGATGCCGCAAAAGCCGCCGTCCGCAACTATTCTGTCAAGCGGTTTTTCACCCGGCAGCGCGGTGAAATCTGAAATATCCATTTATTTCTCCTTGTTTTTACACAGATGATATCATGCTTTTCTTTTTTTTGCAAGCAATGTTATTCTTAATAATTTCCTCGACATACGAAATGTTTTTTGTTATAATATTTTTGTCCATAATTTGGTAAAAGGAGCTGTGAAAATGGCATATATCAGAGACCGCTCGGAGGAGCGCACAGGCTATCAGTGCTCGGCAGGTCTTTACGGCAAAATCGACTTCGGCTGTGACTTTGTTATGGTTTATCGCTGCAATGAAACCACCGCCGAGCGTGTTGAATCATACAGAAAAATGGGCTACCGCGTTCATCTGATGACCGGGATTGCCTGGGGCGGATATCAGGACTATCTTGCCGGAAAAACCGACGGCAGAGAGCACTATGACGAAAGTCAGACAGACCGTTTCGGCAATCAGATTCTTCACGGGGTCAACACGCCCTACATGGTGCCGACAATAGCCTTTGCCGATTACATAACCGAAAAGCTGAAAGCAGCCGTTGACGCCGGAGTTGAAGCGATTCACGTTGAAGAGCCTGAATTCTGGGACAGGGCAGGCTACTCCCCCGCCTTCAAGCGCGAATACGAGCTGTATTACAGGCAGCCGTGGTCGCCGCCGCACGAAAGCGTTGACGCTTGCTACAAAGCGGCAAAGCTCAAAGCCTTTTTGTACCGCAGGACGATTGAGCGCGTCAGCTCCGCGCTCAAGGAATATGCGCTGACAAAGCACAACCGCATCCTCCGCTTTTATGTTCCGACTCATTCGCTGCTGAATTACACTCAGTGGAAAATTGTCAGCCCCGAGGGACAGCTTGCCGACATCCCCTCTGTTGACGGCTGCATTGCGCAGGTGTGGACAGGCACGTCGAGAGAAAAGAACTGGTTTGACGGCGTGTTTGCCGAACGCACCTTTGAAACCGCTTTTCTCGAATACGGCATAATGCAGGAGCTTGTGAATTCAACCGGCAAAAAGATGTGGTTTTTGCACGACCCGATTGAAGACAACCCGCAATATGACTGGGATGATTACCGCCGGAATTATCTTGAAACGCTCATTGCGTCACTTCTTCATCCAAAAATCAATTCATATGAGATATGCCCCTGGCCGAACAGGGTTTTTGACGCGTCATATCCGAGCGGTTCTCCCGATGCCGTACCGATTCCGCCCGCATATTGTTCACTGCTCAACGGTGTGTTCCAGACGCTCGGCGACATTGAAACAGCACAGCCCTCGCAGAATTTAAACGTCGGTGTGCTCATGAGCGACGCAGCGCTGTATCAGCGCACCTTCCCCGACAAATACACCTGCGTTGCCGCCTCCGAGGAGGTTGGGACGGTTCTCCATCAGGATGAAAAGGAATGCGAGGAATTCCGCACAAAGCTTTTCGCCGGCAAGGAAACGGATGCCGCACTGATGAACCGCTTTGAGGAGTCAAACGCCCTTCCGATGTTTTTCGGGCTTGCAATGCCCCTGCTCAAATACGGGCTTGCCGTGCGCCCGGCTCTGCTCGACAATGTCAGAAGATACAGCGGCTGTCTGGACAGCTTTGACGTGCTTGTGCTGAGCTATGAATTCATGAAGCCCGATTACCCCGACATCAACGCCGCACTCGCCTCATGGGTCAGAAACGGCGGTCAGCTCATCTATATCGGTGACGGAAGCGACCCGTTTCACTCAATCAGCTCCTGGTGGAGCGGCAAATACAGCAATCCCGCCGAGCATCTGTTTGAAATGCTCGGAGTTGAGCCAATAAACGGCAGGAATATATATTCTGTCGGCAGCGGCACCTTTGCAGTTTGGGAAACAAATCCGGCGCGCTTCTGTTTTTCAAAGGAGAATGCGGATGAATACAGAAGCTTTTTCAAGGAGGTTATCGGCAAAAAGGGACGCGGGTGGAGGTTTGCAAACCACCTGATTCAGCCACGCGGTGCTTACATTGCCGCCGCAGTTCTCGACGAAAGCGTGAACGATGAGCCGCTTGTTCTGAAGGGCTTGTTTGCCGATATGCTCACTCCCGATTTTGCCCTAACAACCGAAAAAACAATTTTGCCGGGTGAGAACGGGCTGTTATTTGATTTGAATAAAATTGAAGAAGAATTGCGGATTGTCGGAACTTCGGTGAGGGTGCTGTCACTTTCAAGCGAAAGCAGGAAAATCTGCATGACGCTTCACGGCGCGTCAAATCTGAACGCTTTCATACGCCTGCGGACACCATTCCAAGTCACATCCGCCGAAGCGGACAACGGCACAGAGGTCTCCTGCCGATACGATGAAGAAAGCCGGACTGCCCTGCTCGGCTTTGAAAGCCGCGGTGAAGATATCACCGTCACACTCTCATAATCAAAGAGGGCAAAAACAGTCGAGACTATTCCGTTCGGTTTTGATATACTTTTGCTTGTCGGGGGTGAAAAAGTGGAAGAACAGATTAACGCGGTTCAGCGAATGCAGAATTACATAGCAAAACATCTTGATGAGGAAATCACACCGGCACAGCTTGCGACGGCTTCGTTTTACTCACCGTGGTATTCCTACCGTCTGTTTGTGCGATTTCTGGGCATCACTCCCGCGGATTATATCCGCAAGCTCCGCCTTTCAAAGTCGGCTTTGCGCCTGCGTGACTCCTGCGTGAAAATTGCAGACGTCGCATTTGAATGCGGCTTCAACAGCGTTGACGGCTATCAGCGAGCCTTCCTGCGCAACTTCGGCTGCAACCCGCACGAATACGCCCAAAGCCCCGTTCCGCTTTATCTGTTCACACCTTACGGCGTAAAATCCAAAAATATCAGAAAGGAACCGAAAGAAATGTCAGATGTCAAAAGTGTGTTCATCCAAATTATCGAAAAGCCCGCGCGCAAGGCTCTCATCAAAAGAGGAATTAAGGCTGAAGAATATTTTTCTTATTGCGAGGAGGTCGGCTGCGATGTCTGGGGGCTGCTCGTGAGCATGAAATCCCTGTGCGGCGAGCCTGTCTGTCTCTGGCTGCCGGACAAATACATTAAACCCGGCACATCGAAATATGTTCAGGGCGTTGAAGTTGCAAGTGACTTTGACGGTGTTGTTCCCGACGGTTTCGACATAATCGACCTGCCTGAGGCAAAATACCTGATGTTCCAAGGCGAGCCGTTTGAGGAGGAGGACTACGAACAGGCAATCACTCAGGTGTGGACGGCAATCGAAAGATACAATCCGGAGAGCGTCGGCTATCAGTGGGACAATGACAATCCGAGAATTCAGCTTGAACCGATAGGCCGGCGCGGATACATCGAGCTTATGCCAATCAAATAACATGATCAAAAACAATAAAAAAATCGTATTATTTCTCTCGAGCCAAGCAATAACTTTGTTTGGCTCCTCTCTCGTGCAATTTGCAATCGTCTGGTTTGTAACTCTGAAAACCTCCTCTGGCTTTCTGGTTGCAATGCTCACCGTATGCGCCTATGTGCCGCAGTTCATCGTTTCATTCTTTTCGGGCGTGTGGGCGGACAGGCATTCAAAAAAGTTTCTGATAATACTCTCCGATTCCGCAATTGCCGCTGCAACACTGGTTCTCGCACTTTTGATGCCGCATATATCCTCAGATTCATATCTGATATATGCCTTGCTCGTGACCTCGGCGATACGCTCTGTCGGAGCGGGAATACAAACACCTGCAGTGAGTGCAATGATACCTTTGCTCGTGCCTGAGGACAAATATATGCGCTTCAACGGCATCAACGCAACGCTCCAGTCCGTGGTACAGTTTGCGGCACCTGCTGCCGCGGGAGCGGTGCTCACCGTGAGCACGCTCAACACAACGCTTTTCATTGACATTGCAACCGCCGCTGTCGGAATCGGTCTGCTGTCCGCCGTCCGGATTGACACTCCGCGCCTCCCGCAGGAGGACAAACAAAGCTCTGTGTTTTCAGATATGCTTGCCGGCATGAAATACGCTTTTTCCGACAGGCTGCTCGGCAGGGTTCTGCTTTTATTCGGTGCATTCATCTTTTTGTGCGTTCCGGCAGGCTTTCTGGCAACTCTGTTTGTCAGCAGAACATACGGAGACAAATATTTGTATCTCACCGTCACCGAGCTTGTCGGATTTGCGGGAATGGCTCTGGGCGGAATCATCATGAGCTCGTGGGGAGGCTTCGGGAGCAGGCTCAAGACGCTTTTCGTCGGGATTTTTGCTTTCGGCGCGCTCGCCGTCGGCATGGGCGCTGTCAGAAACTTCGTTGTGTATCTTGTTCTTATGCTCGTTTACGGAGTTGCTCTCACCGCGGTTCAGACCTCATCAACAACAATTATTCAGGAGCACGCCGCGCCCGAGATGCAGGGACGTGTATTCGGATTCTACTCAGCGATGTTCAGTGGCTTTTTGCCGATTGGGATGGTTGTTTTCGGGCCGCTGGCTGATGCTGTGCCGATAAGGGCTGTTATGGCAGGCTCGGGCATTGCGCTCATTGCAATCGCGCTTGGCGGCGCGATAACGATCAGGGAAAAATAATACTGCAACAAAATCACCGCGTCGGACAAAAATGTCAGACGCGGTGTTTTTGTTTTCCTGTTTTATTCACACTGCTTTTATCTTAAGAGTTCGTAAATATTCTTTTTGTTCCTCAGTTATGCGGTAGCTTTCAACTGCCTTTTGAATTGTTTTGTTGTGAGTCCAGCTGTCAAGGCGGCGGTTTTGCAGATAAGGCAGAGTGACATCGTATTGCTTGGCAAGCGCCGTTGCGAAAAACCATGCCACCATCATTCTGACATAGTATTCCTCACTCTCGACTTTCGCGGCGAGGTCAAGATATTCAGGCTTGAAATCTTCATCCAGATAATAGCTCATGAGCATCTCAACGGCAAAGCGAACGGTGTAGGTTTTGCCGGAATCAAGCCATGTCTTTATTCTTCCGAGCAGCTCCGGCAAATGCTTTTTGAACACCTTGGGTGACATTGAGTCGCATGTTGCCCAGTTGTCAACATAGGGCAGGAAGCTTTCAACCGCCTCAACGGCAGCGCCGTAATCCGCAATTCTTTCA
>CAZIMM010000084.1:0-9456 GCA_964540415.1 uncultured Eubacteriales bacterium | reverse complement strand
CTGCGGCACACATTGAATTTTACCCGAACACTTGAGCTCTTTTTGTGTGCGATAATCTGCCTGCCGTTCAGCAAGACACATCTGTCCCTCGGAATTGAGATAAAGAATGCACAGCGTCACCGTGCCGCAAACCTCAAATGCACCGCTTTCAGGTGTCATTGCGGTCACAGCGGCACACCAAACGTCAACAACCTCTCTTATGCCGCCGTCAGAAAAGTCAAGCTCGGAGTTGCATATGACACTTTCGTTCAGCTTTGCGGCGCAATTAAAAATATCAATCGGCTTTTTCTCAACCAATAGCTCGCATTGTGTTGAAAAAACATCGGCAACGCTGCAAAGCTCAGTCTCCCTGTAGGCCGTTACCTTTGCATTGATACGGCAGTTGATTTCAAGCTGACGCGTTTCTCCGCCGCTGCTCTTTTTCGGAATCACCTCAAGGCAGGCGATATCGGTTGCAAGCTCGCACCTGCAATCGTCCGTTATGCCGTCAACCTCCAGAATCTGACTTATCGGCATTGTGTGAACGTGCTTGTTGAGCTTGGAATCGCCGCAATACAGAATCGTGACTATCAGCTCACCCTTCACGAGCAGCTTGTTGCTGATCACCTTAACCTCACTGATCACATCACAGCCGGTGACTCTCACAATTGACGAAACCGCAGGCATGTTTTGCTCGATTTCCGCGGTTTCACCCAATGTCATTGTACGCACGGCGCAGCCGGCGACTGTGCACATCGGAATGCACTCACGGAGGGTTTCGATTCCCGCGCCCTCTGACTGAGAGATTATGCTTGAATCGCATATTCTTTCAACCTTGAAATTGACGGACAGCGCACCGTGTATATCAATTCTCCGCTGACTCACCGCCCGCGAGTTGACATATTCGCTTTTCGCCTTAACAGATATGATGGGGGTCTGAGGCATCGACCTGATTTCGACATATTTTGAAAACGGATAGCTTTGCTCAAAGCTGCACACCCTGTTTTCTTCCCCCGCATAGACCGCTCTGACAACAGCGGTGCCTTCAGCCGTAATCCTGTTACCTGTCACCTGTGTGGAAGTCACATTGGCGGTAACGGTGCATTTGAGAATCCGGCTGATTTCCGGGCAATAATCCGGCAGCACCATATCACAGCTCACGGGCTGTTCAACGCTGCCATCAAAAATTGTCTCGTTAAACGCGAGGGCTCCCCTCGTAAAATTCAAATCCATGGCACAAACCTCACCTTCATGTTTCAGCGGCCGGTGCATTTCGGCGGCTTCACTGAATTATATTCAGGGTGTGTACAAGTTATTACAAAAAAAGTCCGCCCGATTTTACGGACGGACAGAAATTGTATATACTTTTATTCAAAAATATGGAAATTGACAATCAGCGAAGCAAACACAATCGAGACAACAGACAGCAATTTGATGAGAATGTTGATTGACGGGCCGGAAGTGTCCTTGAACGGGTCTCCCACCGTGTCGCCCACAACAGCCGCCTTGTGGCAGTCACTGCCCTTGCCGCCGTATTTTCCGCCTTCGATGTATTTCTTTGCATTGTCCCACGCTCCGCCTGAGTTCGACATGAACACGGCAAGCAGGAAGCCGGTAACGGTTGCGCCGGAAAGCATTCCTATCACGCCGTTGTAGCCGAGCACCAGCCCGACAGCAATCGGTGTTGCAATTGCAATTATAGTCGGCAGAATCATTTCGCGCAGGCTTGCTTTTGTGCATAGGTCAACACAGCTTGCATAATCCGCTTCTGTTTTGCCTTCAAGCAGGCCCTTAATTTCTTTTATCTGACGTCTGACTTCAATAACAATACTCTCCGCCGCTTTGCCGACCGAATTCATTGTCAGTGCTGCAAAGACGAAGGGAAGCATAGCCCCGATAAACAGACCCGAAAGAACAACCGGGTTCATCATGCTGATGTCAAGATTAATATCGGCACCGCCCACTGACATGACTTTTTCAACATATGACGCAATGAGTGCAAGTGCAGTGAGTGCGGCTGAGCCGATTGCGAAGCCTTTACCGGTGGCGGCGGTTGTGTTGCCGAGGGAATCAAGTGCATCCGTCCTCTCACGGACTTCTTCCTCCAGACCGGCCATTTGTGCAATGCCTCCTGCGTTGTCCGCAACCGGGCCGTAGGCGTCTGTTGCCAGAGTTATACCCAGAGTTGAAAGCATACCTACAGCTGCAATTGCAATTCCGTAAAGGCCGAGATATGGGTTGGAGAAGCCGCCCGCAAAGCCGTATGCCGCCATAATGCAGCAAACAACGATGGCAACTGGTGCCGCAGTCGAAAGCATGCCCAGTCCGACTCCGTTAATGATTATTGTTGCGGAACCGGTTTGAGAAGCGGCGGACAGCTTTTTGGTCGGGCGGTAGGAATCTGAAGTGAAATATTCGGTTGAAAGTCCGATAATTACACCCGCGGCCAATCCGGACAGAATTGAAAAATATATTCCGGTATAATCTGCACCGAGAGTGATACGAATGAGTGGGAAGCTCACCGCTGCAACGAGAATCGCGCTGACAACTGTTCCGCGGCGCAGCGCTCTGAGAAGCGATTTCTGATTGAGGTTCTCCTTCGTTCTGACAAAGCATGAGCCGATAATCGACGAAATGATTCCGACTGCCGCCATAAGCATCGGGACTGCCATTGCCCTGATACCGTCAACCTCCGCAATGCCGTTGAACGCAACAACACCCAGCGCACTTGAGGAAATAATCGAGCCGACATATGATTCGTAAAGATCCGCACCCATTCCCGCAACGTCACCGACATTGTCTCCGACGTTGTCTGCTATGCAGGCAGGGTTTCTCGGATCGTCCTCGGGAATGCCGGCTTCAACCTTGCCCACAAGGTCTGCACCGACATCCGCCGCCTTTGTGAAAATGCCGCCTCCGACGCGCGCAAACAAAGCCATTGATGATGCGCCCATACTGAAAGTGAGCATTGCGCTTGTGACATCTTCCGGCGCCAGATTGAAAATGAATTTAAGAATGAAAAACCAGACAGAAATGTCAAACAGACCGAGGCCGACAACCGTAAATCCCATAACAGAGCCTGCAGAGAAGGCAACACGCAATCCGCTGTTCAGACTGTCGCGGCAGGCGTTTGCTGTTCTTGAGTTTGCTCTGGTTGCAATCATCATGCCGATATATCCTGACAAGCCGGAGAAAAATCCTCCGGTCAGAAAGGCAACCGGAACAAACCAAGTGATATAACCGAATGCCGCCATTACAGAAATAACAACAAACATCACGGCAAAGAAAACACCGACAACCTTATACTGCCTTCGCAGGAAAGCGGACGCGCCTGTGCGGATCGAATTCGCAATTTTCTTCATCTGTTCTGTGCCTTCGGAAAACCTGAGAACTCTTTTTGCCATAATTAGGGCGAACACAAGGGCACACATAGAGCCGATGAAAGTCATTGAAACCATTGTTCTTTCCATAATGAATGTTCATCTTCTTTCAAAAAATGTGCGGGATTATCAGCTGCGGAGTGAAATGCCGAGTTTGCCGAGTGCTTTGATGGCACGCTTCATCGCACCATCCGCTTCCTCATCGGTCAGGGTCTTTTCGGGCGAGCGGAGTCTGAGGCTGAACGCCACGCTCTTCATGCCGTTTTGAATCTGCGAGCCTTCATAAACATCAAAGAGCGAGATTTCTTCAAGATTGCGTCCCACAGCCTCACTGATTGCACGTTCGAGAGCCAGAACGGTGAAATTCTTATCGCAGACAAAAGCAAGGTCGCGTGTTACAGCGGGATATTTGGGCAAAGGGGTATATGTCTTTTTGAGATCGGCAGCCTTAAAGAGCTTATCGCCGTCAATCTGTGCAGTGTAGGCGCGGGCACCGATAGAATAATTTTTCAGCACCTGCGGATGCAATTCTCCCAAAACCGCAACGGTTTCTCCGTTGAGCACGATTGAGGCTGTTCTGCCCGGATGGTATGACGGATTATCCTTCACCGGTTCCACGTCATAGCCGTATATTCCCAGCTTCTGAAGCAGGTTTTCTACGACGCCCTTGAGTGAATAAAAGTCATAATCCTCGCCATACATTCCGAGGCAAACACAAAGCTTTTCGTCCGGAAGCTCTTCAAAGCCTTTTGAAAGATACTCACCTGCAAGCTCATACACCGCAACCTCGGGATTTCGGTTATTATAGTTGCGCGAAAGCACTTCAATCATGGAGGGCAAAGCCGACGTGCGCATAACGCTTGTGTCCTCACCGAGCGGATTGGTAATCACAACACAATTCCTCAGCGGGCTGTCTGACGGCAGGCAAATCTTGTCGTAAGACTTCGGGCTGATGAAGGAAAAGGTTGAAATCTCCGTCATGCCGCTTGCAAGAAGCGTTTCGTTGACAAGCTTTTCAAGCTTCTGCTCATATGTCAGGCTGGCATTTGCAACACCGGAAAGCTCCTTGTTCGGGATGTTTTGGTATCCGTAAAAGCGAGCGATTTCCTCGGAAATATCTGCCTGATGATGAATATCCATGCGGAAGCTCGGCACAGTGATAACACCGTTTTCCACACTGAATCCTATGCGCTCAAGAATCATTTTTTGCTCATCCGCACCGACATTTATACCGATGAAATTATTTACCCAATCAGGGTCGAACGGAAGCGTAACCGGCTCGCTGTCCGAACAGTCGCAGTCAACAATTCCGTTGACAACATCGCCGGCGTCAAGCAGCTGCACAAGCTCGAGCGCCCTGTTGAGAGAGAGCAGGCAGCCCCTCGGATCGAGCTGCTTTTCGAAACGTCCCGATGCCTCTGTACGCATGCCGAGTTTTTTTGCCGTCAGCCTTACACTGACTCCGTTGAAGCAGGCGGATTCAAAGACAATGGTTGTTGTGTCGTTCATAATGCCGCTGAATTCCCCACCCATAACTCCTGCAACGGCAACGGGCTTGTTTTCATCCGCAATAACCAGCATATCGCTGTCGAGAGTTCTTTCAACACCGTCGAGAGTTGTGATGCTTTCACCGTCACGCGCACAGCGAACAACAACCTTGCCGCCGTCAAGATATCTCAAATCAAACGCGTGCATCGGCTGACCGAATTCGAGCATAACATAGTTTGTTATGTCAACAATGTTGTTTATCGGGCGCACTCCGCTTGCGCGCAGACGCTCACGCAACCAGCGGGGAGAGGGCGCAATGCGGACGTTCTCGACAATTGCTCCCGCATATCTGTAGCACTTGTCGGGCGCTGTAATTTCAACTTTCAGCATATCGTTGACATCGCCCTTGCCGGGTCTGACAATGGGCTGATCCGGTTCAAATGTCATTCCGAAGGTTGCCGCCGCTTCCCTTGCAAGGCCTGTTACCGAAAGGCAATCCGGGCGGTTGGATGTGATTTCGAATTCCGTAACAACATCGTCAAGCCCTATTGCTTGGTGTATATCCATTCCGGGAACTTTTTCGCAATCATCGCCGAGAACAAAAATGCCGTCCTCGATTGCATACGGGAAGTCATGCAGCGTCAGCCCCAGCTCGCCCAGTGAGCAAAGCATACCCGCGCTTTCAACACCGCGCAGCTTCCCTTTTTTGATAGACTTGCCTCCCGCAACCGTTGAGTTATCAAGAGCTGCCGGAACATAATCTCCCTTTTTGAGGTTTTGAGCACCGGTCACAATCTGAATGGGAGACTCCCCTCCCACATCAACCGAGCAGACCCACAAATGGTCAGAATCGGCGTGGTGTTCGATTTCAAGAATTTTGCCGACAACAATATTATTCAGCTCAGAGCCCTCTGCAGCATAGCCTTCAACCTTTGAGCCGGAAAGTGTCATTGCGCTTGCAAAAGCCTTATCATCGGCCTCAATATTCACATATGAGTTTAGCCATTTTTTTGACAAATTCACTTGTTTTTCCCTCCCTCGTTAAAACTGGCTGAGAAAACGCATATCGTTTTCATAAAGCAGACGCATATCGTCAATGTTGAAGCGGAACAGCACGAGCCTTTCAAGACCCACGCCGAAAGCGTATCCGCTGTATATCTCAGGGTCAATACCGCCGTTTTTGAGAACCTGCGGATGCACCATGCCGCCGCCGAGAATCTCAATGAAACCTTCGCCCTTGCACATCGGGCAGCCCTTGCCGCCGCAGCGGAAACAGGTTACGTCAATTTCGCATGACGGCTCAGTAAACGGGAAATGGTGCGGACGCAGACGGATTTGTGTGCTGCTGCCGTAAAGTGCCTTTGCAAAAGCCTCAAGGTTGCCTTTGAGCTCACCCATTGTGATGCCTTTGTCAATCACAAGGCCCTCAATCTGATGAAACAAGGGAGAGTGCGTTGAATCCACGGCATCGGAGCGATAAACCCTGCCGGGCGCGATTATTCTGATAGGGGGCTTCTGCTGCTCCATAACTCGGATCTGAACCGGCGATGTCTGGGTGCGAAGAAGCATATTTTCAGTGATATAAAAAGTGTCCTGCGTGTCCCTCGCCGGATGTCCCTTCGGGATGTTGAGTGCTTCAAAGTTATAATAGTCCCACTCGACCTCGGGGCCGGTGGCGATGCTGAAACCCATGCCCATGAAAATCGACTTGACCTCATCCAAAACAATGGAAAGAGGATTTTTGTGACCGAGAGGGTTCACATTGCCCGGCATAGTGACGTCAATAACCTCATGCTGCAGCCTTGCTTCCAGCTCTTTTGCATGAAGCTTCTCTTCAAACTCGGCAATCTTTTCCTCAATGCTCGCACGCACCTCATTTGCAACCTGACCGATAACCGGACGTTCCTCTGAGGACAGCTGACCCATTTGCTTGAGTATTGCCGTCAGTTCACCCTTTTTCCCGAGATACTTGATGCGCAGGCCCTCAATATCCGAGTTCTGTTGAGCCTGTGCCATTTCATCAATTGCGCGCTTTCCGATTTCCGAAAGCTGTTCTCTGATGCCCATAAAAATGCTCCTGTTCTTCAAAAATAAAACACTTCCGCCCCAAATGGGACGAAAGTGAAGCTTCCGCGGTACCACCCAAATTTTTGCTCTCAGAGCAAACACTCTGCGGCTGTATAACGGCAGCCTGCCGTCACCGCTTAATTTATGTTCGGCGGTGACGCTCCGGGGAGAAATTCGGGGAAATGGCGGTATAGAAGCGTTCACAGCCAAAGACGCTTTTTCTCTGAAAACCGATAAACAAATCCCTTACTGAGCCCCATCACAGCGTTTAGAAAATATAACAGTTATATTTACACAAAATCAGCCGACAATAGCAATAATTAGTGTTGTTGCCAAAGCAAGAACAAAAAATGAAATGCCGCAGATTTTTGTGAATTTGACAAGCTTTGCCTCAACCGAACGGCCTTTGTTCTTTCCGAAGAAAGTTTCTGCTCCGCCCGCGATTGCTCCGGAAAGGCCTTGGGATTTGCTTTCCTGCAAAAGAACAAGCACGGTCAGAATGACCGAAAGGATAATGAGAACCGAACCGAGAATGTAATGATATACCTGCATAATTACCCTCCGAGGTTTGAATTTCTTATAATATTATCACACATGTCAAACAATTGCAAGCGATTTTGGAAAATTCTTTGCTATTAAAAATATTTGACTTTTCAAAAAATGCTGTTATTATATATAGTGATTTGTTTTTACAATTTTATTCGGGAGAATTGATTATGTACGAAAAAATATGCAACATTGCAAAAGAGGCAGGAAAAATTATTTTGTCGGCAAACGCCGACAACTGCCGTGTTGAGCAAAAGGAAGGCAGACAGAATTTTGTCACGGAATATGACCTTCGCGTTCAGAAATTTGTCTTTGAGCAACTGAAGGAAGTGTGTCCGTCAGCCGACTTTCTCGGCGAGGAGGACGAGGGCGAGCACCGTTTCACGTCGGAATATCTTTTTATTGTTGACCCGATTGACGGAACGACAAACTTTATGCAGGGCTTCAACCATTCGTGTGTGTCCATTGCCCTTTTAAAAAACGGCAAGGCATATATCGGCGCAGTTTACAATCCTTATCTTGATGAGCTTTTTTCCGCGGAAGCGGGCAAAGGAGCATTTCTCAACGGAAAACCGATTCATGTCAGTGACCGTGATCTGCACGACGGCATGGCTCTGTTCGGCACATCACCCTACCGTGCCGAGAACACCGATATCACCTTTGCAACAGTCAGAAAGGTCTTTGACCTCACGCGGGACATCCGCCGAAGCGGTTCTGCGGCTCTCGATATTTGCTACATTGCTGCGGGCAGATGTGAGCTCTATTTTGAAATGGGGCTTTGCCCCTGGGACTTTGCCGCCGCAGCACTTATCCTCACCGAGGCGGGAGGAGTATTCACCGGAATGAGCTTTGAAGAGGTAAGATACGACGGCAGATTCAACTCAATTGCCGCAAATCCCATGGCTTTTGAAAAATACCGTGAGTCAATCGGCGCTTTGAAATAAGGTTAAATAATTATACAAAACAATAACGGAGGTTATATAAATATGGATTGCTGCTGCACCTCGAGTGACCTGAGCCTTATTGCTCCCGTTCTCGAAAAGTATGCCACAGTTCCCGGAAGTCTCATCACTGTGCTTCAGAAAGCTCAGGAGATTTACGGGTATCTCCCCACGGATGTCGTTATGAAGATATCCGAAAAAATGGATATACCGCCAGCGCGCGTTTTCGGCGTTGCCACGTTTTACACACAGTTCAGGTTTGAGCCTGTCGGAAAATATCTGATTATGCTCTGCCAGGGAACCGCCTGCCATGTCAACGGGTCTCTCATGCTTGAAAAAACCATCAAAGAGGAACTCGGCATTACCGACGGTGAAACAACTCCGGACAACCTTTTCACTCTGAAAAACGTTGCCTGCCTCGGTTGCTGCTCGCTTTCACCTGTTATGATGATAAACGGAGAGACATACGGCAGTCTGACACCGCAAAAGGTCAGAGATATTCTTGCGCAACTCAGTCGCGCTGCACGGGAGGAAGAAAAATGATTACCATCAGAGTCGGCCAGGGAAGCTGCGGAATTTCGGCGGGAGCCGCCAAGATTTTTGACGAGCTGAAAAACAAAAAGGCCGCAGGAACACTCAACGCGGAGCTGAGTGTGACGGGCTGCATCGGCATGTGCTTTCTTGAGCCTATCGTTGACATATGCAAGGATGAAGAACTGGACAGACGGCTTGTTCATGTCAGTGTTGACGATGTTCAGACAATCGCGGACTACTGCTCCGGCAAAAGCTCCGACAGAATCGACGAACTGACAATTTCGCCGGATGAGAGTGCTTTTCTCGAAAAGCAGACCCGTATCGCTTTGCGTAACTGCGGAATTGTAAACCCCGAATCAATTGATGATTATATTGCCAGAGACGGTTATAAGGCACTCAAAAAATGCGTCGGCATTGAGCCGACTGAGGTTATTGACATAATCAAAACCTCCGGTCTCGGCGGACGCGGAGGTGCCGGTTTTCCGACCTGGTTCAAATGGGATGCCGCGCGCCAAAGCGAG
>CAZIMM010000083.1:0-9587 GCA_964540415.1 uncultured Eubacteriales bacterium | reverse complement strand
GGCTTGCTCCCGCCGAAACAAAAATCAGCCTCACGCCTATCGGCAAAGTATGCGAAGAACAGCTGTTTGAACTTAAAAAACGATATGATTATATAAAAATTGATAAATATGTGATTATGCCGACGCACATTCACGCCATCATTGTTCTAAACGCGGAAACGGCGGGAGAAAGCGGGGCGGCGGGAGCAAGCCCCCGCCCTACTCTGCATTTTAATTCAAAACTTAAACAAATTCCGATTTGTCGTTTGCAAAATGAGCACAACCCCAACAAACCAAAACACAGCCCCACGGGGCAAAACAACTCTATCAACTAAGCGTGTACAGAAATGTTCGCGTTTTTTGTACCCATTTTCAGGAAAAGGTAGCGGTCAATTGAAGAACAGAAAAGTTCTCGGCATCGCTGCATTGGCTGGCAATAGCCGTTAGTTTGCCGTAACGCCACTTGTCGGCAAAATGTCGGCGGCAAAAGCCGAGGTTGTCCGCATACGGCACATCTCATATTGCTTTTTGCATGAACTTTTGATATACTGCATATAGGATTGTTTTATATTATCCGGCAATTGAAATAACAGTTTGAAAGAGAGGTTAATATGGATAAGCAAATACTGCTGAATTATTGTGTTATCTTTGTTATTCCATTGATAGCAGGCGTCATAATCAGATTTGTATTCCGAAAATTTTCAAAGTCATGGCTCATCACGCTTATCTCCGCTGTATTAACAGTTATCTCGGGGATTGTTACATTAAATCCTCCTGTGCAGGGCAGTGAGTTATACGGTCTGATTACCATACAATTTGTATGCTTTACGATTGCTTCCTTGCTCGTTGGTTTGATAACCCGGAAAAGCAGAAGAGGATAAAGTCAGTGTTGTCGGGAATGACATAATCTCTATTACGCGAGTTTCAACTGCTTACCGGTTTCAGGCAATTGTATCACATTCTGCAAGGTCGAAGATTTACTTGTTCTCCCGTTCCTCATATTTTTGGATGAAAGACTATATAATTAAAAATTCGTAAGTATTACGCCTGAAAAGGCTTAATAACAAAGAAATCGTGGGCAACGGTAATGTGCTTGCGGCTTATACGCCTTACAGAAAACTACGACAACGGAATATATGAAATGCTGCAAGAAATACCGCAAAACTTCGAAAGGACATGCTCTCATACTATTGACAATCAGTCAGAAAATGTTATACTGACATTTGGCAAAATTAATTTGCAAATAAGAACTCGCCGAAAAGAAAATTACAACTGAATTTAGCAAAGGGCGAACAATCATGAAGTTAAAAACTGCAGCCTTAACACTCGGCATACTTCCGGCAACCGTTTTTCTGTCCAAAATGGCAGTGAATTTTTCGCACAATCAATATCGTACAATAAAAAATGTACATAGACTTGACAACAACATCTATTTAATGGATTACTGCACTGACTACAATCTGGACGGGTTGTTGAAAAAGGGCGTTTCAAGTGTTGCGGAATTGCTTTCATATGTATCTAAAATCAATCTTTACGGAGTAAATGTTTTTAAATCAGGCAGCGGAGATTTTGCTTGTTCTACCTTCAACACTGTCAATGAAGACGGCGATTATCTTTTCGGCAGGAATTTTGATTACAAAAAAGCTCCGTGCATGGTTGTGTGGACACATCCTGATAACGGTTATGCCTCAATTGCCGTTGCCGATTGCAATTTTATGCTTTATGGCGATGTCAACAAGCCGTCCCATTGCTTCAACCGCCTTCAGACACTGCTTGCACCATATTGCTGCATGGACGGAATGAATGAAAAAGGGCTGGCAATCGGAATTCTTGAGCTCAAGACAAAGCCGACCAATCAGAATACCGGTAAAGCGGATATTTCAACAACCGTATTGATCAGAGGCGTGCTTGACAAATGTGCGAATGTCGACGAAGCAATTTCTTTCTTCGGTTCGTATGATGTTCATGATGCTTTCTTTTGCAATTATCACTATCAAATTACCGATGCCTCCGGAAAATCGGTAATAATTGAATATGTAAATAACGAGATGCGTCTGTTTTATCCCGAAGTGAAGGAAAATCAAAAATTTGCATATCAGTATGCAACGAATTATTTCCTTTCCGAGGACGGTGACAACAGCAAAGCCTTTGGTTATGACAGAGCTGAAAAAATTGACGCAAAGCTGTCGGAAAACGGCGGAGTGTTAAAAGGAAATGAAGCTCTTAACCTTTTGAAGGATGTCAAGCTCAATTACAGGCATGAAACCTATCCCTGGCAGGTAATTACTCTGTGGAGCGCAGTTTACAATTCAAACAAGCTAACCGCCAAAATAGCCGCAGGACTTGATTATGACAGCATTTACACATTCAGCGTAACAAAGCCGTGCAAAGTTGAATACACTTCTGAGCCTGCAGCTTGCAAATAAACTATACACAATATGAGAAAAGCGACTTGTTTCGACAAGTCGTTTTTTTATACACCTGCGGTGAGGTTGATTCTCTTCACACGAAAAGAATTTTTTATTTTGTCACATTGACGGTCATCTATGCATATGTTATAATATACACACTTATCTATGTGAGGTGGTTTTATGAACGCAATTGATGTTGCTTTTATCTGCAAAGCATTAAGTGATTCAAATCGGTTAAAGATTGTTGAAATGCTTTCTGACGGTGAGAAATGCGGCTGCAAGCTGCTGGAAGCCTTTGAAATCACACAGCCAACCTTGTCGCATCATATGAAGGTGCTTTGTGATTGCGGTCTTGTCGTTGCCCGAAAGGAAGGCAAATGGTCGCACTATTCGCTTTGCTGCGAAACGCTGAAAGCTTTCAAGGACTATATCGGTTCACTTCAATGCAACGGAGAAGGGTGTGACTGCCGATGATATGGGATTTTTTTCAGAATCAGATTCTCGGCATGAAGTGGCTGAATGAACTGATCGGCAGACTGCTTTCGCTCATCGGGCTGGATATTTCAACACGCATCGGCGGCAGCGTTCAGTTCTTTCTGTATGATGTTCTGAAAATCACGGTTTTGTTGTGCCTTTTGATTTTCTTCATATCATATATTCAAAGCTACTTTCCGCCGGAGAGAAGCAAAAAGATTCTCGGCAAATATCACGGAATCGGCACCAACTGTATTGCTGCTCTGCTCGGCACGGTAACACCGTTCTGTTCATGCTCCTCCATTCCGCTGTTCATCGGTTTTACAAGTGCCGGACTTCCGCTCGGCGTTACTTTTTCTTTTCTGATTTCTTCGCCGATGGTTGACCTCGGTTCACTTTTGCTTCTGACGAGCATTTTCGGATGGAAGGTTGCTGTTATCTATGTTTTTCTCGGGCTTGTGATTGCAGTCATCGGAGGAACATTGATTGAGAAAATGAAGATGGAAAAGTATGTGGCTGACTTTATCCTCAATGCAAGCAGCGTGGATATTGACTCTCCGACGCTCACGCAAAAAGAACGGCTTGTATATGCAAAAGATCAGATGCTGTCCACCTTAAAAAAGGTTTTTCCGTATATTCTTGTCGGCGTCGGAATCGGAGCGGTTATTCATAACTGGATACCTGAAGCCTGGGTTGAAAGAGTTCTCGGAAGCGACAATCCGTTCGGCGTGATACTTGCTACAGTTATCGGTGTGCCGATGTATGCCGATATTTTCGGAACGATACCGATTGCCGAAGCACTGCTTGCAAAGGGCGCGCTGCTCGGCACGATTCTTTCGTTTATGATGGCAGTCACGACACTGTCGCTGCCGTCGATGATTATGCTCAAAAAAGCGATCAAGCCGAAACTGCTCGGTGTATTCGTCGCCATCTGCACTGTCGGGATTATACTTGTCGGGTATCTGTTCAATATGTTTCAACATTTTATTATTTAACGGAGGAAACGAAAATGAGTATGTTCGGAAAAAAAGAAAAGCCGTCCTGCTGCGGCGGCAATTGCAACAATGAAACAATGAAAGAGGCTGCGAAAAATCGCAGTACAGGGGTGAAAATCAAAATTCTCGGCGGAGGATGTGCAAAGTGCAACGCTCTGGAAGAGGCAACCGTTCAGGCTTTGCAGCAGCTCGGGCTTGATACGGCAATTGACCATGTCAGAGATTATGTGGAAATTGCCGGCTACGGAGTAATGACCACACCGGCACTTGTCTATAACGGAAAGGTTCTTTCCTACGGCAAGGTTCTGAAAGCAGATGAAGTGAAAGCTCTTCTGAAAAAAGAGCTGTAACTGCCCTGCCGTTTTATGAAATAATTTTAATTATCGGAGAGCCATTCGGGGTACTGAAGAACAATCATGCTCCCGGCGGGTTCTCCGTCGCTTTTTTATATTGCGCCGAGAGTTGCAAGCAAGCACTGCGCGTATGCCCGTGCGAGGAAGTCGTTGGGGTGGTTTACGTTATTTCCGGTCATGTCAAAATAACGCTTGGAGGCAAGAAGCTGTTTGTGAAATGTTGTCATGTCGGCAACGGCTGCCCCTTCGCGCTCCATTCCGTTCAGAAGAGGCAGGTAATCTTCCTGAATACCGTAAAAACCGCTGACTGCCGGGTTCGCAGTCATCGTTGATATCAGGATAATATCGCAATCCGGACTTATTTTTTTCACAGTGCTCATAATGCTGCTGATATTGTTGCAGAATTCATCCTTTTGAACTCTCAAACTGCCGTCGTTCATGCCGAAACCTATTATCGCGAGATCCGGTGCGCATTCGGCAGCCGCCTGAGCGTTTTCAACTCCCCATGCCGACACCGTACCGCCGACCGCCTTGTTGACAAACGTTATGTTCGGGTTTTCGTAATATCTGCCGAGTCCCCTCGCAGTCATCTTGCACCAATCCTCTGCAAACGGCGGGACATTGACTGTTCCGCTTGAATTCGCTCCGGTTGATATGCTGTCCCCAAAAACGAGAATCCTCATTTCTTTTCCGCTTTTAAGCTTTGCAACCGTGCGCGGAAGCAGAGCTGCTTTGTTTTGCGGGAAAGCACCCTGCCATGCGTCTGAATGGCGGTATGTCACTGCAAGCTGTCTGTCGTGCATTTCACCGCACTCGGCAAAATAAATATATCCGCCCCGCTGCGCGGCAAAGCATTTTCCCGGAATCTCCTCATCAAAAAAATACTCGTCATATCTCATCGAATTTATTTCGCCGTCCGGTATAATAACGAGCCTGCCGTCCGTAAGTGTGTAGTCTTTTCCGGGCGTATACAGCTTGTCAAGGCGGGCGTTGCGCAGCTCAATGATTTCATCGGCACTGTACAGAAGACGAATCGGTGAAACCGTGCCGTCAGCTTCCTCAAGCGGCAAAACACTCTCGTTTACAACCGTGCCGCCGAGCCAAAACGGTTTTACATACTGTTCGGGTGAATAATTATTGTATTTCATTTGATTCGCTTGTTGCCGAATGTTGCACCCGGCAAATCCTTTCTGTTATATTTAAGCAGTCACCTTAAAAAGCACACAGCCGAATGCGGGTATTTCGCCATTAAGCTTCACCCTGTCGCCTTCAAGTGCACCGCTGCAATTGAAGAACTCAACCGACTTATATGCTTTCGCAAGAATTATTTCCGGGTTAATCACGCTGTCTGCAAAAAAATTCCACAGTCCGACGCTCAGCGAGTTTTCGTCCGCCTTGCACATTATATACAGCTCCGGGCAGCCCGGACAAACAGCCGGAAGTGCTGAAGCGGAAAGAAACCGAATTGCGTTCAATGCCTGCCGCTGACGCGAATAGCTTCTGCGGAAGCCTGTGTTGTTCCGCGCGGAATCCATGTCGGCACACAGAACGTAAAACCTCATTCCGTCGGAGTTTTCATATGTATAGGCGCTCGGCATTGATAATCCGGCGTCAAAAAATGAGAGTGCGTCAGCACCGCTGCTTAACCGTGCCTCAAATAAACCGCTGCAGGAAGACAGGCAGGTTACCTCATCCTCGCATGGATAGTATTCATTTTCTGCCGTATTCAACTGTTGGGCACTGATGATGCCGGTGTCAATGCCGTGTTCTTTCAGAATTAACGCAGCGGGAATGTCAAGCACAAGGCCGGCAAAGCGATTGATGTCAATGTATTTTGCGTTTTCACCGAAGCATACACAGATGTCGCTTTCGCCATAGCAGGCAGGGAGTGAATTATCGCACAAGAATGCCTGCTCAGGCTGAAAGAAGCTGTTGTCGGCGCATTGAATCATCTGCACAGGGTCTGAATAAACCCTGTTGCGCAGCTTTTTCATTTGGCAGGCAACATTTATGCCGACAGCTGTTTGGGCTGAAAAGTGCTCGGCTATGTTTGCATAAAGCGGCTTATTGCGCGCGGCTCTTACGGAGTAACCGGTTTCATAGGTCGGCGATGAGGTGTAGTCAACGGCGTATTTCAAAATACCGTCAGCTTTTCCGTCTGCAAGCAGCGCCGTGTCAAAGCCCTCAAGATAGGCAGACGGCACGTTGTAGCGTGGCCGGGGGAAAACGTCGCCCTCAACCATAGTTTCTATTCCCGAGTTTTCGCACCAATGCGCCTGCATACGTTCAAGCTCAATTATGTAGCCGAGTTTGTTTGCAAAAACGCCCATGCCATTCGCATGTGTTGCCCAATAGGCCGCCCCTATGAAGCGCATGAACGGCTTGGTTTTGCCCGCGAGGATTTTTGAAATCTCGATGCTGTCAATGCCGTCGCCGTCCCACACGGAAATGCATGCGCAAGCGCCGAGCCTCATTTGAGGGTTTACCCTGTCAACTGCGGCACGCAGCCTTTCGGAAAAGCAGCGAAGCGTTTCTCCCTCAACGTCGAGATATGCATCACGGTATTTGTTTTTGCCACCGCAAAAAATCTTTGCCGCAAGCTGTTCACGGCTGACATTCTCGCCGAGGCGTTCACAGAACAGCTTCATATGCTTTTCGCAGAAACAACCGAAGCCTCCGAGGCGGTTTGAAAGGCGGTAGTCATCATCGAGCATTATCATGTCGGCATTTGTGCCGGCAAGCATTGATATCCACGAAAGATAGCTGTCGGCAAACTTTTCATCAAGCGGGCAAAAAGAATCTCTTGCGCTTTCACCGGTAACACCGACAATGTTTGTAAGCCCATCAACACTCTGCACATCTTTAACTCCGATAAGGCTTCCGCCATGCCCGAGTGAAGAAAGCCATATACCGACGCTGTAGCCCTTTTCTTTAAAAAAGCGTATGCCGTCACAAATGATGTCAAGCTGAGCTCTGCGCTGTTCGTCAGAGCAGAACCCGCGTTCAGTGCAAAGGAAAACTCTGTCCGCGCCGAGATTTTCAAGCTGTATGAGGATTTCATCACGCCTGTCAGAATAGTGTGTAAGCGGAACCGAAACGTATCTGCCCATCAGCACCCTCCCGAATTACTTAATATTAATAAATAAACATTAGCACAAATTTTCTTCAGAATCAAGAATAAACATTTTTGTTGTGCAAATTAATTCGTAAAATATTTCTGCAAAGGGAGGAAAATGAACGAAAAAGTGATTCAATTGATACCGCTCAACAGCCGGGTAAAATTGCGTACGCAAAAATTAATCACAGTATTTTCGGCGGCAGCTCTGTTATTTTTTCTTTTTGTAGTGGCAATCGCAAACCTTTCCGCCCGAGGCTAACGTGTATTCCCGGGTGAATACGGTGTCGGTCAGCTTTGCCATGCCGTAATCGTATGCGCACAGTGCGGGAGTCACATCAAAAATGCCGAGATTTTTGAAAAGAGTGCAGATTCCGCATTGGTCAAATTCCGCGGAAAAGCTGTCAAGTGTTGTGCCGGGAGTAAAGGTGAACTTCCACGAATACGGATTCTCGGATTTGCGGCTCAGCTCGGCTTGATGTGAAAGCTTTTTCTGATAGCCTTTCGAGTAATTGTTGATGCTTTTCAGAAATATGCGCGTAACGGAGCTGTCGGACATAGCGGCATCGTAATAATTCATCGCCGCCTCAACCGAGGGCTTTGTTTCAAGGCTCAGGTATATTGCTGCAAAGGTTGCGGCACTGAGGAGATTTATCAGAAGAATATCGTTTTTGCCGAACGGCTCTATTCCTTTGATAATTTCTTTGTATTTTTTTGCCGCCGTTTTCATTGTTGAATTCTTATCGGTTACACCGAAAACAGCAAGCTGTTTTTTAAAGCTTGATTTGAATACTGCCCACATTGCCCCGGACAGCAAATTCATTTTATTATTCCTGCTCATTTTCAGTCACCTTTCTTTTTAAAATCAGCTTTTTGAACAGTTTTACGATTTCATACCACAGCACCGACGCCGCCGCCAAGCCGGCAACGGTGAGCAACTGCTTAAATGAGAGAGGAGCCAGTTTCAGGAAAGCCGAAATCGGTGAATAAAGAATGACACCGAGCAGTGCCAGTGTTCCGATATTGACTGCCCACATCACCTTATCCTTTGCAAGCCGCGCAACTGAGCGGAAGGCAAAATCGCTGTCGGAGCTGTTCACCTGAACCAGGAACAGGTTCGCAAGCATAATAACGGCAAGCCCGGTCGCACGGGCAAGCGGAGAGTTTGCCGCGTCGCCTGCAAGTGTTGCAAAATATGAGCCGAAGGAAGCCGCAAAAACTACAAGTCCCTGCAGAACACTTTTTATTAACAGTCTGCCGGTCAGCATCTTTTCTTTCGGGTCGCGCGGGTTCCGTTCCATGATGTCGGTTTCAGCAGGCTGACGCTCCAGAACAACAGAACAGGTGGGATCAATCAGTACTTCGAGCAGCACAACGTGAAAAGGGAGCAGCAGCAGCGCTGCCGGTGCAATGCCCATCAACGGCGCAAGCAGGGATGAAAAGGCAATCGGAATATGAATGGTGAACACATAACCCACGGCCTTGCGAATATTATCATATATCCGCCTGCCGTCTTTGACCGTTTCAACAATCGTTGTGAAATTGTCATCCATAAGAATCAGGTCTGCCGCCTCGCGGGAAACCTCGCTTCCGCGCTTACCCATTGCAATGCCGATGTCTGCGTATTTCAGCGCAGGAGCGTCGTTGACTCCGTCACCGGTCATTGCAACAATCTCGCCGTTTTCCTTGAATGCTTTGACAATTCGCATTTTATGCTCCGGAATAACACGTGAAAAGATGGTGACATTTTTCACAGCTTCGCGCAGTTCCTCATCCGTAATTTCTTCAAGCATATCGCCGGTGATAATGTGCTCACAGCCCGGAATGCCGATTTTTTTTGCGATGGCGGATGCCGTTATTCCGTTGTCACCTGTAATCATTACAACACGAATGCCTGCGCGGTTGCATACGGCGATATCCTCGCCGACACTTTCGCGGGGCGGATCTGCAAGGCCTACCATTCCCAGCAGTGTTAAACTGCATTCGGTGATTGAAGCAGGGACTTCCGCTTCGCTTGCGGGGTTTGCAGTCGCAACTGCGATTACGCGCAGCCCCTCGGAAGAGAGTGCATCCGTCTGTTCCTGAGCCGCAATGAGTTCCTTCTCGGAAAGATTGCAAATTGATAAAATCCTTTCCGGGCTGCCTTTGGCGGCAATGAGGATTTTGCCGTCCTTCCGCCAAACATGCCCCATCATTTTCAGTTCATTCGTGAACGGGTATTCCGTCAAAAACTCATTGCGAAACAAGTCTTCTTTGCTTA
>CAZIMM010000082.1:0-9600 GCA_964540415.1 uncultured Eubacteriales bacterium | reverse complement strand
AATCGACGAGGCGCGCGAGGGGCACGGCGACAAAATCATTGTCACCCGCTTTTCCGACGGCTCGGTCGAGGTTCAGGACTTCGGCAGGGGAATTCCGGTTGACTACAACCCGAAGGAGAAAAAGTACAACTGGGAGCTGGTTTTCTGCGAGCTGTACGCAGGAGGCAAATACAACACAAACGAGGGCGGCAGCTATGAATACTCCCTGGGTCTCAACGGACTCGGGCTGTGCTCGACGCAGTACGCCTCCGAATATATGGAGGCGGAAATTCACACCGGCGGCTACCGATATCTGCTGAATTTCAAACGCGGCAAGCCCGTGGGCGAAATGCTCAAGGAGCCTTACACAAAACGCGACACCGGAACAAGAATCAAATGGAAACCGGATCTGAAGGTGTTCACGGAAATTTCCGTGCCCTTGGAATATTTTCAGGAGATGCTGCGCCGTCAGGCGATAGTCAACGATTCAACCCTGTTCATTCTGCGCGACCAGCGCACAGCAACGGCGTTTGACACATATGAGTACCGCTATGTCAACGGCATCAAGGATTATGTTGAGGAAACCGTCGGGGAAGACGCTCTTGCAACAACACAGTTCTGGACGGCGGAGCGCGTCGGACGCGACCGTGAGGACCAGAAGGACTACAAACTGAAAATCACGGCTGCCCTGAACTTTTCCAACAAAAAGCAGCTCAAGGAATATTACCACAACTCGAGCTGGCTCGAATACGGCGGCTCGCCGGAAAAGGCGGTGCGCAGCGCAATGGTTGCCGAAACGGATGCTTACCTGCGCAGCAACGGAAAATACAATAAAACGGACAATAAAATCACCTTCCAGGACGTTGAGGACTGCATGGTGCTCGTCATTTCCTCTTTTTCAACGCAGACCTCCTATGAAAACCAGACCAAAAAGGCGATCACCAACCGCTTCATTCAGGAGGCGATGACCGAGTTCCTGCGGGACAAGCTCAAAATATATTTTATTGAGAACAAGCTTGATGCGGACAAAATCTGCGACCAGATTCTCATCAATATGCGCAGCCGCGTCAAGGCGGAGGCAACAAGGCAGAGCATGAAAAAAACTCTGCAATCCTCAAACGACATGACCAACCGCGTGCAGAAGTTTGTTGATTGCCGCAGCAAGGAAATCAACCGCCGCGAGCTTTTCATTGTGGAGGGAGATTCCGCTCTCGGAGCCTGCAAGCAGGCGCGCGATTCGGAGTTTCAGGCGATAATTCCCGTCCGCGGCAAGATTCTCAACTGCCTTAAATCGGAGTATGAAAAAATCTTCAAAAATGAAATCATCACCGATCTGATCAAGGTTCTCGGCTGCGGAGTCGAGGTGCGCAGCAAGGCAAACAAAGATCTTTCCTCCTTCAATCCCGACGCTCTGCGCTGGAGCAAAATCATCATCTGCACCGATGCCGACGTTGACGGCTTCCAGATAAGAACGCTCATCCTCACCATGCTTTACCGTCTCACGCCCACACTCATTGACCAGGGCAAGGTGTTCATCGCGGAGTCTCCGCTTTATGAAATCACAAGCGGAAAGGAAACCTGGTTTGCTTACACAGAGCGCGAAAAGGCGGAGGTTCTCGAACAGCTCAAGGGCAAAAAGTACACAATTCAGCGCTCAAAGGGTCTTGGCGAAAATGACGCGGACATGATGTCGCTGACAACGATGAATCCGTCCACACGCCGCCTGATTAAGGTTGAGTCATGCGCCGCTGCCGAAACCGCCGACAAGTTCGACCTCCTGCTCGGAGACGACCTCGCGGGAAGAAAACAGCACATTGCAGACAACGGCTATATGTACGTTGATCTTGCAGACGTAAGCTGAGCGCTCTTTAAATTTAAAATCCTGTGGACGCGCGTACATTATATTGACTTTTGCTTTTTGCGGTGATATACTTTTAAATGGCATCAGATTCTTAACGGATATACCGGTCAGGGAGTGGCATAATGAAAAACAGATTGAGAAATATATCTTTGTTCATCGTGTGTTTCGCGGTGCTCGTCAGCGTCCTTGCCGCATGCGGCAAAAAGGACGACGGATACAGTCAGGGCATTTTTGAAGAGGACGGCAAGCTCTATTACCGCGAGGAGAACAACGGCCGCGTTCAGGAGCTTCTCACCGACGACAACGGAGTGACGGTTGTTGACGGCGACGGCAACATGATTTGGCAGTTCACAGACGCCAACGGCGAGAACGCGACCCAGGCTGTCTCTTTCCCCGACATTATTATTGACGGCAAGAAAGTCGAATGCCAGCAGTTCTCGCTCACCATGCCGAAGGGCTGGACTCAGAAGGTCGAATCGGCAATGATGATTGAGGACTCCGAGCTCGGCGTTCAGATTGACTACACCTACATGGAGAGTACCGAGTCCAAGGTCTACACCGTTCAGGACGTGATTGACAACTACAAAAAGATGGGCGAGATGTTTGACAAAAGCCTTGAAGCGTCCGTCACTGTTGACGATGCGGAAATCGCCGGCAAACAGGCGAAGATGGTTGTGCTCAAGCACAATGAGGGCTTTATACGTGCTTACCTCATCGAGGACGGCGGCAATGTAATGTCCTTCCTTTGCGGCGGCACAAATTTCGCCAATGCGGAAAAATACGATTTTGAAAAAATACTCAACACAATAGAGTTCAGATATTAATTAGGGGGAAAAATAAATGCTGTTTTCACAGGACGTGGGCATAGACCTCGGCACGGCAAACACACTCGTTTTTGTCAAGGGCAAGGGCATTGTCATCAGAGAGCCGAGCGTTGTCGCCGTCGACGTGCGCTCAACGCCGCCGAAGGTTGTCGCTGTCGGCATCGAAGCAAAGGAAATGATAGGCAGAACTCCCGGCTCAATCACCGCTGTCAGGCCACTCAAGGACGGTGTTATTGCCGACTTCGACATCACCGCGGATATGCTCAAGGCGTTCATAAAACGTGCAATTTCCGGCTCGCCGTTCAACCGTGCAAGGGTTATGATCTGCATTCCCTCGGGCGTTACGGAGGTTGAAAGACGTGCAGTTCACGATGCGGCACGTTCGGCCGGAGCAAAATATGTCAGCCTCATCGAAGAACCAATGGCAGCCGCAATCGGTGCGGGTCTGCCGGTGAGCGAGGCAACGGGCAGCATGGTCGTCGACATCGGCGGCGGCACCTCGGAGGTTGCCGTAATTTCTCTTGGGGACATAGTGACTTCCCGCTCTGCAAGGGTTGCGGGCGACAATTTTGACGAATCAATCATCGCTTATATAAAGCGCAAATATAATCTGCTCATCGGCGAGCGCACAGCAGAGGACATCAAAATCCGCATCGGCTCGGCTTATCCTTATGACGGCGAGGGCGCAATGAACGTCAAGGGACGTAATCTGCTTGACGGCCTGCCCAAGAACATCGAGATAACCTCGGAGGAAATTCGCGAGGCTCTCTCAGACCCCGTCAGCCAGATTCTGGACGCAATCCGTTCAACGCTTGAAAAAACTCCCCCCGAGCTTGCCGCCGACATCATTGACCACGGCATCATGCTCACGGGCGGCGGCGCGCTTCTCAGAGGACTCGACAAGCTTATCGAAATCGAGACGCAAATGCCGGTTCACGTAGCGGACAAACCGCTTGACTGCGTTGTTGACGGCACCGGAATGTGCCTTGAAAACGATGCGCTGAGCACTCTCAGCGGAAAAAAATCATAAAACGGGATAAATTCTTATGAAGCAGTTCTTCAAAAGCGGGCGGTTCAAGGGCTTCCTTGTCGTCTTTGTGGCACTGATACTCGGAATAATCGCGGCGGCGGCTACCGAAGGTGGGTCGTCGCCCGCTTCCTATGCGTTGGGGACGCTGTTCAGTCCGCTGCACAAGGCATCGGCGTATGTTTCGAACAGCCTCTCCGACTTTTCGGTGTATTTTCGCTCCGCCAAGGTTTATTCGGAACGCGTCAGCGAGCTTGAAAAACAGATTGCGGACACACAGGAGGAGCTTGTCGGCTACGAGCAGGCAAAGCAGCAGCTTGCGCTTTATGAGGAATTCCTGGAATTGAAGAACGAACGCCCCGAATTTGAGTTTGCGAGCGCAAAGGTCATTGCAACGGATTCCTCGGAGCTGTTCGGCTCCTTCACGCTCGACAAGGGCTCGCTTGACGGTATAGCGGTCAATGACCCTGTTATTTACGGAAAATATCTCATCGGTGCGGTTGTCACTGTCAAGCCGACCTACTGCGTTGTTGACACGATTTTAAACCCCGATGTCAATGTCAGCGCGTATGAGGTCAGAACAAGGGAACAGGGCTTTGCCACAACAGACGCAAAGCTATCTGCGGACGGACTTTGCAGACTTTCCGGACTTGTGCGCTCAACCTCGGTTGCGGCGGGCGGAGTTGTCTGCACCTCCGGCATCGGCGGAATTTACCCTGCGGATCTGATTATCGGAATTGTCAGGGAGGTCAGGGATGACACGCGGGACATTTCGTCCTACGCTGTCTTTGAACCCCAGGTTGACATTCCCTCACTGCGTGATGTTTTCATCATCACCGAGTTCCGCGGGCAGGGTGTATCGGGAACAGATTGAGGCATATGGAACTTATCAGAAAAGAAAACAAACCGAGAGTATACCGCCGCATAACCTTTGCGGTGTTGATTGCCGTTGCCGCCGTGCTCCAGAGCACGGGCGGTTTTTCGGTTTTCGGAATCCGTATATTGCTGCTGCTGCCGCTGACGGTTTGCATCGGAATGTTCGAACGTGAAACCTTCGGCACAGCCTTCGGCGTATTCGCCGGAATGCTGTGGGATCTGAACGCCTCCCACGGGGACGGCTTCAACGCTCTGTCCCTTGCATTCATCTGTTTTTCCTGCGGACTTATGATGACCTATGTCATGCGCAACAATCTTGCAACTGCGCTGCTGCTGGGAACGTTTTTCATCGCCCTGCGCGGCGTTTCACATTGGCTGTTTTTCACGGTATTTGACAAAATGGACTTTGTCGGTTACATTCTGCTCACAAAATATCTGCCGGAGGTTCTGCTGAACATTCTGCTCATCGTTCCGGTTTATTATGTCATCCGTGCCGTTATGAAGCACTCCAAAATAAGTGAAGGAAAGGAGCTTGCCGCATGAAGTCCTCAAAGCTCAGCGCACGCGGAATTTTTTCCATCGTGCTGGCACTGTGTATGTTTGCGCTGTTCAGCGGTTCAATGTACAAGCTCCAGATAATTGACGGTGAGGAGTATGCTCAGGCAAGCAAAGCGATTTCCGTCAAGCGTGTAAACGTCGCCGCGGCGAGAGGCGAAATTGTCGACCGCAACGGTGTTCCGCTTGTTACGAACCGTCAGGGCAATTCAATTGTTTTTGACTGTTCCTATTTTCCGAAGCTCAAGCAGCAGGAGCAGCGCAACACAATCATCAATGCGCTGATTAATCTTTTTGAAATCGAGAACGTCAAGTGGGAGGACAATCTTCCGATTGTTCTCAACGAAAAGCTTGAGCCAGTTTTTGTTGAGGGAAGGGAAAGCGACATTTCCGCGCTGAAGGGCAAGGACATTCTCAACCTCAACGAGTATGCCTCCGCCCGCAACTGCATGGATGCGCTCATCGAAAAATTTCAGCTTGAAAGCTTCAAACCCGAGACGGCGCGCAAAATCGCCTCCGTGTGCTATGATTTGCGCCGGCTCAACTTCAGTGTTTCCAATCCGTACACCTTTGCCTACGATGTTCCGACAGAGCTCGTTGCAAAAATCAAAGAGAACAGCGCATTTTTCACAGGTGTGTCCTGCGAAATTGTGCCCTACCGCGAATATGCGGACGGCACTCTCATGCCGCACACTCTGGGCATGGTCGGAGCGATAAGCGCCGAGGAATATGAGAAGAGCAAGAACGGCGAAATAAAGTACGCGCTTAACGATATCATCGGAAAAAACGGAATTGAAAGAGGCATGGAAAAATATCTTCGCGGCACCGCGGGGGTAAAAACCGTGTCCACAGACGCGCAGGGAAACGTTGCAACCGATTTTGAGCTGGATCCGATTCAGGGCAACACGGTTGTGCTGACGGTTGATTCCAAGCTGCAGGCGGTTGTTAAAACCGCTCTTGCGGAGGGACTGAGGAAGCTTGAGGAAAAAAGCATCATCAACACCGCCGGCGCAGCTGTCGTCATTGACGTCAACTCAGGCGAAATCCTTGCCTCCGACTCCTATCCCAGCTACGATATTTCTGCCTACCGTGAAAATTACGAAGCCCTTTCCAAGGACGCGCGCGCGCCGCTGTGGAACCGTGTGCTCATGTCAACCTATTCTCCCGGCTCGACAATGAAGCCCTGCACGGCGCTTGCCGGACTTGAGGAGGGCGTTATCACAAGGGATACGATAATTCGCTGCACGCGGGTTTACAAATACAAGGATGTCTATTTCCGCTGCAATCAGCCCCATGCGACGCTCAACAAAAACGTTGTTTCGGCAATCAACGAAAGCTGCAATATTTTCTTTTACGAAACGGGCAAAAACCTCGGCATTTCAAAAATAGCCGAGTATGCGAGCATCCTCGGCCTCGGGCAAAAAACCGGGGTGGAGCTCAACGAGGTTGCCGGCACGCTTGACAGCGAGGAATACCGTGCCTCACTCGGTCAGACCTGGTATCCCGGCTTTACTCTGCAAAACGCAATCGGTCAGGGCGGTAGCATGTTCACGCCCATTCAGCTTGCCAACTACTGCGCGACGATTGCAAACGGCGGCACGCGTTACCGCCCGCATTATGTCCGCAGCATCAAAAGCTATGATTATTCGCGTACCGTGCTTGAAAACAAGCCGGAAGTCGTCCTTGATACAGGGTTTTCAGCCGAAAACATCGCAACGGTCAAAGAGGGAATGAAGCTCGTGGGAACGGTGGGTTACTGTAAGTCCGCCTTCTCCGGCCTGCCGATTGACGCCGCTGCAAAAACCGGCACATCGCAGGTTGACCGGAAAATCAACGGCGACACCGTCCGCACAAACAACGGCTTCCTGATCACCTACGCCCCGGCGGACGACCCGCAGATTGCAATTGCCATTGCCGGAGAGGGAGTCTCAAGCGGTTCGGCGCTTGCCCCGATAGCCGCCGATATTTATAAGTATTATTTCACTTATATGGGAACACTTGATTCCGTGCAGAACGAAAACGAGCTGTTGAAGTAAAATTTTATTTGAAGGGAAGAACTGAATATGGATATACTTGAAGCGAAAGAACTTGTCATCCGGGCAGGTCACAAGCTTGTTGAAAGCAAGCTTATAGCAAGAACGTGGGGAAACGTCAGCTGCCGCGTGAGCGACACACAGTTTGTCATAACCCCCAGCGGCAAGCCGTATGAAAACCTCACTCCCGAGGAAATCGTGCTCGTCAACATCGACACTCTCGAGTACGAGGGGGACATCAAGCCCTCTTCCGAAAAGGGAATTCACGCCGCTGCCTACAAGCTGCGCCCGGGTGTCAATTTTGTGATACATACACACCAGGTGAACGCCTCCGTTGTGAGCGTTCTCGGGCGCGAAATGCCTGTCAACGACTCGGAGTTTTCAAAGGTTATCGGCACACACGTGCCCCTTGCAGCCTACGGAATGCCGAGCACCGGAAAGCTCAAAAAGGCCGTTGCCTCCGCAATTGCCGGATGCAGGTCGGGAGCCGTCATTATGGCACACCACGGTGCGCTTTGCATGGGCGAGGATTACGATGAGGCGTTCAGAATCGCCTCCGTGCTCGAAACCGCCTGCGGTGAATACATTGCTCAGTATGCCGCGAAAAAGGGCATAGACACTCTGCGCGCCGGGGCAGCGTCACAAATACTTTCCGTCAATGACGAGCCCGCGCCCGTCTGCATTTCAAGTGAGCTCAAGGGTGATGTTATCCTGCTCACGGACGGCGTCAATTTCTGCAAGGCAAACGCCGAAACAGGTGAAATCACCTCCGGAGAGGGCTTCGGGGACGCGCTGAACCTGCACCGTTCGATTTACCGTGCACGGGATGATATCAAGGTCATCCTTCACTCCGCGACCCCGGACATTCTCGCCGTGTCGAAGCTCGACAAAACAATCAACCCGATGCTGGACGATTACGCGCAGATTGCGGGTGCGGGAGTCAGGTGCATTCATCCTCAGGTTGACGGTGCCGCCGAAGGACTCAAGGGCCGCAACGCCGTGTTCCTGCTCGGTGAAGGAGCGCTTTGCTGCGGACAGAATGTTTCTGACGCGCACGCAACCCAGATGGTGCTCGACAAAAACTGCCGCTGCTATATTGCGGCAAGATTATTCGGAGATTTCCGTTTCATCAGCCCTCTCGAAACCCGTTTGATGAGGCTGATTTATGTGAAAAAGTATTCTAAGAAAGCGGAGGAATAAGGCTTGAAGCTCGGAATAGTCGGTCTGCCGAATGTCGGAAAAAGCACACTCTTCAATGCCATAACAAACGCGGGGGCTCAATCCGCCAATTACGCGTTTTGCACAATCGAGCCGAATGTCGGAGTGGTCTCTGTGCCGGACAAGCGTCTGGACAAGCTGACTGAGATGTATTCGCCGGTGAAAACAACTCCGGCAGTCATTGAGTTTGTCGACATTGCAGGGCTTGTCAGAGGCGCGTCAAAGGGCGAGGGACTGGGCAACAAATTCCTCTCGCACATCCGAGAGGTGGACGCCGTTGTGCACGTTGTGCGGTGCTTTGACAATGATGACATCGTTCACGTTGAGGGCAGTGTTGACCCTCTGCGCGACATCGAAACAATTGAACTTGAACTGATTTTTGCCGACATGGAGTCCGTCGAACGCCGCATTGACAGAGGCGTCAAGGCAATGAAGGGCGACAAAAACGCGGCAAAAGAGGTGGATTTCTTCAAAAGGCTTTATGCCGAGCTTGAAAAGGGGATTCCCGTTCGCTCGGTTGAACGCAGTGAGGATGAGGAGGAAATGCTTGTGCAGTCCCCGCTGCTGACTTCAAAGCCCGTTATATATGCCTGCAACATGAGCGAGGACGATTTTTCGGGAGGAATTGACTCAAACGCGAGGTATCGCGCGGTGCGCGAGCTTGCCGAGAGTCAGGGCGCAACAGCTCTGCCGATTTGTGCGGAGCTCGAGGCGGAAATAGCTTCGCTCGACTCAGAGGAAAAGCAGCTCTTCCTTGCGGATGCCGGAATCGAACACAGCGGGCTTGACCTGCTGGTTGTCAAAAGCTATGAGCTGCTCGGTCTGATATCCTATCTCACCGCCGGCAAACCGGAGGTCAGGGCATGGACAATCAAAAAGGGCACAAAAGCTCCGCAGGCGGCGGGAAAAATACATTCGGACTTTGAACGCGGCTTTATCCGCGCAGAGGTTATCGGCTTTGACGAGCTGATTGCCTGCGGCTCAATGGCTGCGGCAAAGGAAAAGGGTCTGGTCAGAAGCGAGGGCAAGGAGTACGTTATGAAAGACGGCGACATCGTCCTGTTCAGATTCAACGTGTGATAAACTCAAATAATTTAAGCCGTTCCGAAACTGAACTGCCCCAGTTTGTACAGGCAGCACAAAAAAGCCCCCTATGGCAGGGATATTAAGTTTTAAGCGACAAACTGACTTCGTTTTTCGAGCGGAGTCAGTTTTGTTTTAAGCTGG
>CAZIMM010000081.1:0-9601 GCA_964540415.1 uncultured Eubacteriales bacterium | reverse complement strand
GGAAAGGGTTTCATAATCCTCGCCGCAATCCTTTGCGAACTCATCGTCAAGCTCGGGCAGCTCTTTTGTTTTGATTTCATGAAGCTTGATTTTGAAAACAGCGGGCTTGCCTGCAAGATTCTCCGCCTGATAATCCTCGGGGAAGGACACGTTGACATCAAACTCTTCACCGAGCTTGTGACCGATTATCTGCTCCTCAAAACCGGGGATGAAAGAGCCGGAACCTATGGTCAGCTCATATGCCTCTGCCTTGCCGCCGTCAAACGGAGTTCCGTCAACAAAGCCTTCAAAATCAATGATTGTGATGTCGCCGTTTTCAACAGCTCTGTCCTCAACGGAAACAATGCGAGCATTGCGCTCACGCATGGAGTTGATGTCGACATCGATTTCTTCTGCTGTAACCTCCGCAGAGGGCTTGACAGCCTGAATGCCCTTGTATTCGTCGAGAGTGACCTCGGGCTTGACTGTAACCTTGATTGACACTGTGATGCCGTCGGTCAGGCTGAAGTTCTTGTCAAATTCATAAGGCGGAGTAACCGGCTCAACACCGATTTCGGCATAAGCTTTTTCAAGTTCTTTCGGGAAAAGGATATCCATTGTGTCATCGAAAAAGACATCCTTGCCGTAAAGATTCTCAAGCATTGTGAGCGGAACCTTGCCCTTGCGGAAGCCGGCGACAGCGATGTTCTTCTTCTGTTTGTTGTAAACCTGAAGACGAGCGGCGCGGTAATCTTCCGGAGCAAAGAAAAGCTCAAGCTCCCAGACGTTGTTTTCTACCTTTTTTGACGATTTGAGACTCATAAGTATTGTCCTCCCTGTCTATTTAAACCATAATATTATACCAGATAAAGACAAAATATTCCACTGTTTTGAAAAATTTGTAGTTATCGTGTAAAATCAGCTGAATTCGCTATCATTTTTGGGCAAAATCCGAGGAAATCGTTTGAAATCAAGCTGAAATTGATGCCGTTATATTCTCCGATGTATGCCTGCCTTATCGAGTCACCGTGCAAATGAGCATAATAGCAACGCTTTATGCCCTCTTGTTCGAGCACCTCAACAAACTCATTGCAGCATTGCTTCAGACTCACAGGCGGATAGTGCAGAAACACCACCGTTTCTCCTCCGAGCTGCTTTGCACAGGCAATTGAGGCACGCAGTCTGCACACCTCGCGGTTGAGAACCTTCTGAACAGACTCCGCTTCAGCATCATAAAACCAACCGCGTGTGCCGGCAACAGAGATATTTCCAACTCTGTAAGCATTGTTGAAAAGGATTTCAAGCGAAGAAAAACCGTTTGATTCAAAAAAGCCGTCCATTTTATGCTTGGTTTCCCACCAATAATCATGGTTTCCCTTCATCAAAAGCTTTCTGCCGGGCAGTGAATCCAGAAAGGCAAAGTCGGCTTTGGCGGCTTCAAGGCTCATTCCCCAGGAAATGTCCCCGGCAATCAGAACGGTATCACCGTCCCCGACAACCGAACGCCAGTTCTTTTCTAACCGCTCAACATAATTGTTCCAGCCGCCAAAAATGTCCATCGGCTTGTCCGTTCCCAGCGACAGATGAGTGTCTCCGATTGCAAAAAGCCTTTCTTCCATATCAATCAATACCCAGCAAATCGAAAACAGCCTGCGTCATTTTTTCGCGCTCACAGCAATTGTTGAAGCGAACGGGTTTGCCTTGAAGATTTTTAAGCTGCGGCGGGCACTGCGTGCCGGTAAGCCTTTCAAGCTCGCTGAGCATTTTAAACTCATCGTCAAGCTTTTCACCGCCCACAGCGTCAAGTACGCTTGAGCAGAATTTGTACGGACTTGCGGTTGAAGCGATAACAGTAACTGTATTGTCACCGGTGGCTGAAGCATATTGCCTGTACACATTGACAGCAACCGCAGTGTGAGTGTCGCAAAGATAATTGTTGTTTTTAAATGTTTCAGCAATAGCTGAAGTTGTGCCGCTGTCATCACAAAAGCCCGCTGCAAACAGTGCTTTGATTTTTGACATCATTTCTTCGCCCACGGAGTATTTGCCGGTTTCTGAAAGCTTTTTCATACACTCGGCAACAAAGCTGCTGTCTCCGCCGCTCATGCAGAACAAAAGGCGTTCCAGATTGCTGGAGATGAGAATATCCATTGAAGGCGACATTGTTGTATAAAAATTGCGGTTGCGGTTATATACTCCGGTGTTGAGAAAGTCGGTGAGCACGTTGTTTGCATTTGAAGCGCACACAAGCTTCTTGATCGGCACACCCATCTCACGTGCATAGTAAGCAGCGAGAATGTTGCCGAAGTTGCCCGTGGGAACAACAATGTTGATACCGTCGCCGTAAGCGATCTTACCACAGGCGATGAGGTCGCAATATGCCGAAACATAATAGACAATCTGCGGAACAAGTCTGCCCCAGTTGATTGAATTTGCGGAAGAAAAACACATACCGTTTTCATTTAGCTTTTTTATAATATCCGGGTCGGTGAATATCGCCTTAACGCCGGTTTGAGCATCGTCAAAATTGCCGTGAATTGCGCATACTCCGACATTTCCGCCCTCCTGTGTTGTCATTTGAAGCTTCTGCATCGGGCTGACACCGTCACTCGGAAAAAACACAAGAATTTTTGTGTTATCAACATCGCTGAAACCCTCGAGGGCGGCTTTTCCCGTATCGCCGGAAGTGGCAACAAGAATTACAATTGTTCTGTGGTCATCAATTTTTTTTGCGCTCACCGTGAGCAGATGCGGCAAAATCTGAAGCGCCATATCCTTGAACGCGCAAGTCGGGCCGCGCCACAGCTCCAAGACCGATGCAGTAGAATCAAGTTCTGCAAGCGGTGCAATTTTTTCACTGCTGAATTTTCCGCCGCCGTATGCTCCGATGACACAACGTTTAAGCTCGTCAGGAGTGAAATCCGTCAGATACTTTGCAAGCACGGTCTCGGCTCGCTCACAGTAGCTTTTATCAATGAGGGAGATAATTTCATCTTTCGTAATTTTCGGAACTTCCGTCGGTACATACAGTCCGCCGTCCGCAGAAATGCCCCTTGCAATGGCCTCAGCCGCGCTGACACGGACACCCGAATCTCTTGTACTTGTAAATTGCATAAACATATAACCTCACTTTTTAACAATTGCAATGGTGAAATTATAACACAGTAATCGTCATTTGTAAAACATATTTTTAGTTTTTTTATGAAAACTATTGAAAAATCTGTAGAATATAGTTATAATATATCGGTATTTATTTAGTGGAGGATATATATGAAAATTCTTGTAATCAACGCCGGCAGTTCTTCGTTAAAGTATCAGCTCTTCGACATGAAAAATGAATCTATGATTGCGAAGGGAATCTGTGAAAGAATCGGAATCGACGGAAGAATCACCGGCAGCACGGCAGACGGAAGAAAGTTTGTTGACGTACCCGTTACACTCAAAAACCATACCGATGCTTTTCATGTTGTTAAGGACAGCCTTATTTCCGGAGAGTTCAAAGTGCTCGACAGCTTAGATGAGATTATGGCTGTCGGGCATCGTGTTGTTCAGGGCGGTTCGATTTTTAACGACAGCGTGCTTGTTGATGAAAAGGTAATTGAGGATATACGGTCTCTTTGTCCCCTCGCTCCTTTGCACAATCCGGCAAATCTTCAGGGCATTCTTGCAAGCCGTAAAGTTTTCGGCACCGAGCTTCCGGAGGTTGTTGCATTCGACACCTCTTTTCACTCGACAATGCCGCCCGAAGCATACATTTTCCCAATCCCCTATGAGTTCTATGAAAACGATGAAATCCGTCGTTACGGCTTCCACGGCACATCACACCGCTTTGTCAGCAACCGCTGCTCGGAGGTTATGGACAAGCCGCTGTCCGAGCTCAAGATAATCACCTGCCATCTCGGCAACGGTTCATCAATTGCAGCTATAAAATACGGCAAGGTTATTGACACCACAATGGGTCTTACTCCTCTTGACGGATTGATGATGGGCACGCGCTGCGGTGCAATTGATCCGTCAGTTGTTCTTCAATTGATGAAGTCAAAGGGCTACACTCCCGATGAAATGAACGAAATTCTCAACAAAAAGTCGGGTTATCTCGGTGTTTCCGGCGTTTCGAGCGATGACCGTGATTTGCTCGCTGCCATTGACAACGGCAACGAAAGAGCGCTTTTGGCAAGAAATATCCTTAAGTATCAGATAAAAAAATATATCGGCAGCTATGTTGCCGCTATGGACGGCGTTGATGCCATTGTTTTCACGGGAGGCATCGGTGAAAACACCTTTGATCTGCGTGAGGATGTCTGCAAGGGCCTGACGTATCTCGGAATAACTTTTAACAGCGAAATCAATCCCACTTTGCGCAAGGGTCGCGAGGGCGAATTGAGCCTGCCCGATTCAAAGGTCAAGGTTTACGTTCTCCCGACAAACGAAGAGCTTGTTATCGCGCGTGATGCCAAGAGAATTGCAGAGTCGCTCAAATAATTTTCCGCTTTCGGACGCTGGAGGGTTATCAATTGGATAAAATTATAAATTTTACGGATGTTTTCAAAAAAAGCTTCCTTGAGGGCTTTTCATCGTCTCTTGCCAAAACCGATGTGCTCATCAGCCTCGGAGTTACTTTCGTCATTGCCGTGGGTATATTTTTCTTCTACAAACTCACAACAAAAAGCGTTATGTATTCAAAAAGCTTCAACATTTCAACGGCGGGGCTTGCAATTGTCACCTGCGTTGTCATTATGGCTGTGCGCTCAAACGTTGTGCTTTCACTCGGCATGGTCGGTGCGCTGAGCATTGTCAGGTTCAGAACGGCTATCAAAGACCCTATGGATCTTGTGTTCCTGTTCTGGGCAATCGGTGTCGGTATCGTCTCCGGTGCCGGGAACTACTTTCTTGCAATTGTCGGTTCAGCTGTTGTCGCCGCTTGCATACTGCTGTTTTCGGTTTTTCCGGTTGCGAAAAATCCATATATGCTTGTTGCCTGCTGCAGTAAAGACAGCGCCTGCTCTGCAATGCTTGACGAGCTTGAAAAAAGGTCAATACGTTATAAAGTTAAGACCAAAAGCACCACCGCCAAAGGCATTGAAATCAACCTACAGCTCAGTGTGCACGATGTGCGCATGGAGCTTTCCGACGATTTGATGAAAATTGACGGCATGGAGAGCGTCGTTGTCCTTTCATATGACGGCGAATACATTTCATAATATTCAATGGTACGTTTCGGAAGAAAAACCAAATATATATTAGTCGCTCTCGTTATCACGGGAGCGATTGTTTCCGCGCTGATATTGTATGATATGCCCTCGACAATGAAGATACGTTCTGTCACTGCCGCGGCTCAGGCCAATCCGGGCTTATCATCCGATGTCAGCGCTGTTATTTCCGGAAATCGCATTGACCTTGTTGTTCCGGACGGCGTCGACATTCCGTCGCTTGTGCTTGATTTTGACTTTTCCGGAGGAACTCTCCGCCGCAGCAACGGCAACACGGAATATGTAAGCCAAAATGTTGAGCTGTATTTTAACGACCAATATTTTTCTGTTGTTGATAATTACGGCAATGTTGTTGAATATTTTCTGCACGTTTCATACGAAAGTGAGTATCCGACTCTTCTGCGTTCGCTGAGTTTCGGCGTTGAAAGCAATCCATCCCTCGAATTTGACCTTGTCGCATGTATCAGAGGCACCAAGGTGAGCGTTTTTGTTCCCTACGGATTTAAAGACTTTACCCTTATGGCTTCAGTCAGCACTGTTGGTGATAAGGTCTTAATCGGTGAACAGCCGTTTTCGGCACAAAAGTCATATGATTTCTCTTCACCCGTTGTTTTGAGTGTGTTTGATGGCTTCGGCAATAAAACAAACTACACCGTAAGTTTTCACGTGATTGACAACGGTTTAAAGACTGTATTTCTCAACGGCAGTACAACTTATAAAGCAAGCGAATACAGCCGCATTTCACTCTCGATTTTTGACAATTCCAGTAAGCTTCTGAGCGAGGATGTCGATGTAAGAATCAGGGGCAATTCCACCGCCGGACTCATTAAAGCCGGATATAAAATCAAATTCGACTCTGCGCAATCGCCTTTTGAAGGCTTTGCAGAATCAAAATATTTTTCTCTGATTTCAAACGGTATGGACGCGACTATGCTCAAGCACACTCTGGCATATGAGCTTTGGCAGAATGTTTTCGGCGGATACGGTTTTTATCCGAACTACGAATACGTCAACATGTTCCTCAACGGAAAATATAACGGCACCTACCTTGCAATTGAGCAGATTGAGGTTGCAGACGAAAAGATAAATCCAATGCCTTTTGAGCTCAACGGAGTTAATTCCAGGGGCTTTGCCTGCGAATTCATGCTCATTCAGGGTAATTATGAAAAAGTTCTTTCCACCTCAGGAGGCTTTTTCTACAACTTTGTCGGCAAAATGACACAGCTTGAAAGAGAGCTTGCGCAGGACTATATGCAGCTTGCCGAGGATGCTGTGCTGGACGGGAGCTTTGTTGACGGCAGCATAATCAATCTCGAATCCTTTGCGGATTGGTACATCGTCAACAACATTATGAAGAATACCGATTCAGACAAGATGGTGTCAACCTTTGCTTACACCGACTCCTCTTCCCGGCTGACACTCGGGCCGATTTGGGATTTTGACTTGTCGTGCACATCCGTCTCGGAAGGTTTTGTCGGAGGAGACAACGCCTGGATGGAAAAAATATTGCAAAGTCCTGATTTCACTGACCTTGTAAAAGAACGCTGGCGTGAAATTTATCCCGGACTTGAAAAATATATTAACAGCGTTATAAGCGAGAATTATGCAAAAATACGCGGCAGTTTTGATTCAAACTACACAGTATATGATATTAACTCAATGAGCCTGCTTGTTTACAGCGGTAAGCTGCACACAACCGGCAATGCTGCTGTTGAGGAGCTGCGCGGATGGATTGATGCAAGATGTAAATGGCTTAACGAACAGTGGGGTGAAAGCAGTGAGTAAGGATAAAATGCGCCATGAGCTGAAATACAATGTCAATTATTCCGACCTTGCAGTGCTCAGAAGCAGATTAAAGCTCCTTATGCAACGCGACCCGCACGCCGGTCCGACGGGGATCTACACAGTAACCAGCCTCTATTTTGACGATTGCTTCAACAGCGCTTTCCACGACAAAGAGAACGGTCTTGAGGAACGTCACAAGTATCGTATCCGCTGCTACAACAACTCCCCCGACTTTATCGTCCTTGAACGCAAGGATAAGCTCGGTGCGATGACACGAAAGCTGTCCCAGCGCATCAGCAATGAGGACTATCTGCGGATTATCTCGGGAGACACTTCATTTTTGAAGGACGGTGCTCCGCTTCTCAATGAGTTTTACCGCAAAACGACCTATTCACTGCTCAAGCCCGCCGTAATAGTTGAGTATGACCGTGAGCCGTTTATCTACCACGCGGGAAATGTGCGGATAACGTTTGACACCGCTTTGCGCTTTGCTTCTCCGTGCAGTCTGATTTATGACCCAAACAAGCCTGCGGTTCCTGTCAACGAAAAGGCGGTTAATATACTTGAAATTAAGTTTGACGAGTTTTTGCCGGATTTTATCCATGATGCAATTCAGTTGAACACCCGTCAGAAGCAGAGCAACTCAAAATATGTTATGTGCCGTTTAGGTAACATTGACTGTCATCTGTAATCAGCGCATTTTGCCGTCGGACTTCAACTGTCCGGCGGCATAATTTTATCCCTCCGACATAAGTTTTACCGGAGGGATAAAATATGGTTATAAAAATCAAAAAGGTTTACATTTTTATTACCGCTCTGGTTCTTATATGTGCGGTAGGGTTGTTTGAGACGCGAAGTGTCGGAGTGTCTGCAAAGGCAGACGACAAAAAAACGCCGCTTCCGATAGTAATGTATCACCAAATCACAAAAAGGTCCTCGCACGCCTGCAGATACTGTGTGACAATTGAGGAGCTGGAAAACGATTTAAAACATATTAAGGACAGCGGTTACAAAACAATAACTTTGACTATGCTTATTGATGCGGTGTATAACGGCTCGGAGCTGCCGGAAAAGCCGATAATTATCACTTTTGACGACGGTTTTGAGACATCAAACGATTATCTTGTGCCGCTGCTCGAAAAATACGATATGGTTGCCGTTGTTTCAATCATCGGCACCCTCGCAGACTTTTATTCGGAAATTGACGACCACAACCTGACCTATTCATATCTAAACTGGGAGGAAATCACAGAGCTTGTTAACGGAAAACGTGTGGAAATACAAAACCACAGCTTTGACCTGCACAAGAGCAGCGGTCAGCGCCGTGGTGCTAAAAAAATCAACGGAGAGAGTATTGAATCTTACACGGAATTTCTGAGCGAAGACGTCGGCAAAATGCAGCGCCTGACTGCCGAGCATACCTCATGGACGCCGAACACATTCACCTATCCGTTCGGGCGTTATTCGCCGGAGTCGAAAGAGATTTTAAAAAACCTCGGCTTCAAAGCTGCGATGGTATGCGAAGAAAAAATCAATTATATTGACACCGAAAATACGGAATGGCTGTTCAGGCTCGGCAGATTCAACCGACCGCACAACATGAGCAGCTACACCTTTTTCTCAAAGCTGCTTAAATAGCAAGCAGTTTTTCGCAGGCGGCAAGTTTTACGCAAATGCACAGAAGATTCATCGCCTCAACAAGTTCTGACACCGGAGGATATGACGGGGCGATTCTGATGTTGCTGTCGTTCGGGTCAATGCCGTACGGAAAGGTTGCACCTGCGGGTGTGAGAACAACTCCTGCTTCTTCACACAGCTTGACAACACGCTTTGCGCATCCTTTCATAACGTCAAGGCTGACAAAATATCCGCCGTTCGGATTCGTCCAGCTTGCAATGCCAAGCGAACCCAGCTGATTTTCAAGCGCGCTGATAACTGCCTCGAATTTCGGGGTGATGATGTCAGCGTGCTTTTTCATCTGCATGTGAACAGCGTCAAGATCCGGCATCATTTTGACGTGACGAAGCTGATTGAGTTTGTCATGGCAGATTGTCTGAACGCTCATGCGCTTTTTGATTGCAGCGATGTTGCTGTCCGATGCCGCAACAGCCGAAATACCGGCACCGGCGAAGCTGACTTTTGATGAGGACACAACCTCGATTATCATATCCTCACTGCCGTGTTTCTTACATTCGTCAAAGATATTAAGCAGAGAGTCTGCTCTGCCGGTAAAGTCATGAACAATATAAGCGTTGTCCCAAATTATGCGGAAATCCTTTGCCGCAGGCTTCATTGCGGCAATTCTTCTGACAGTGTCATCGGAATATGTGTTGCCCGTAGGGTTTGAGTATTTCGGCACACAAAACATACCCTTCACGGCGGGGTCGCAGGCGAGCTTTTCAACCGCGTCCATGTCGGGGCCGCTCTCAAGCATTTCAACAGTAACCATCTCAATGTCAAAATACTCGAGGACGGAAAAGTGCCTGTCATAACCGGGAACCGGGCAGATGAATTTGATTTTACCCTGTTTTGCCCAAGGCTCACAGCCGGCGCCGTGGGTCACACAGTGCGAAATATAATCAAACATTATATTAAGGCTGGAATTGCCGAAAATAAGCACGTTGTCA
>CAZIMM010000080.1:0-9626 GCA_964540415.1 uncultured Eubacteriales bacterium | reverse complement strand
CAATAAAAAGTACGGTTATAAAAAGCAAAGCCTTTGCTCGTATAAGCTGAGGTTTGCGTTTGAAACTGATGCGCAGGAGCTGAATTATCTGAACGGAAAAGAATTCAAACTGGACGATGTTTGGTTTTGCAGGGCATTTTACGACGGCACACTTTGAGAAAGCATATTGTTAAATTCATTTTCGTCAATGACCTTAATTCCGAGGTCATTGGCTTTTTTTAATTTTGAGCCTGCATCCTCACCTGCAAGAACAAGGCTTGTCTTTTTTGAAACAGAGGAAGAGACCTTGCCGCCGTTGCTTTCAATCAACTGCGTTGCCTGAGCTCTCGAAAGAGTCGGCAGTGTTCCGGTCAGAACAAATGTCATGCCGTCAAACTTCGTGCCGGCAGGCTCACCCAGAGAAACTGTATTGACGCCGTGCAGCTTCAGCTCCTCAATAAGGTGCAGCGAATGCCCGCTTCTGAAAAACTCGGCAACACTCTGCGCCATAATTTCTCCGAAGCCGTCTATTTCGGCAATTTCGGACGGAGCCGCAGCGATTATCGCATCAATATCGCGGAATCTGTCCGCAAGAAGCTTTGCGGATTTTTGACCGATATGTCTTATTCCAAGTGCATAAACCAACCGCGGGAGGTCGTTTTTCTTTGATGCTTCAATTGCGGAAATAAGGTTGTCCGCCGATTTGTCTCCGAGTCTCTCAAGTTCGGCGATTTGCGCATGGGTGAGAGTATAAATATCTGCCGCGGTTTTCAGAAATCCCTCATTTATGAAGCGCTCAAGCAATGCATTGCCGAGGCTCTCTATATCCATCGCGTCGCGTGAGCAAAAATGAATGAGCACACGCAGCAGTTGTGCCGGGCAGTCGGGATTTGTGCAGCGCAGCGCCGCCTCGCCTTCCTCGCGCGTTACACTCTCACCGCAGGACGGGCATTTTTCCGGCATTGTGTACGGCAATGAGCCGTCCGTGTGAGAGACAACTCGGAGCACCTCCGGGATAATATCTCCCGCCTTACGAACCACAACTGTGTCTCCGGGCCTGATATCTCTTTCGGCGATGAAATCACTGTTGTGAAGTGTCGCCCTGCCGACGGTAGAGCCGGCAAGCAAAACCGGTTCAAGAACGGCTGTCGGGGTGAGCACCCCGGTTCTGCCGACATTTATTTCTATATCAACAATCCGTGTTTCTTTTTCAACAGGCGGGAACTTGTAAGCAATTGCCCAGCGAGGAAATTTTGCCGTGCTGCCGAGCCGTTCTCTTACAGCGAAGCTGTCAACCTTGACAACGGCACCGTCAATTTCAAACGGCAGCGTTCCGCGAAGCTCACCGATGTTGTTTATCTCTTCAATAACACTTTCAATGTTGTCAAATGCTCTGTGTGAATAAATCGGGGTCATGCCCAGACGTTCAATATATTCGAGTGCCTGATTGTGCGAGGTGATTTGCTCACCTTCGTTTTGCTGAATGTTGAAAACGAATACATCCAGCTCACGCTGTGCGGTGATTTCGGAATTTTTCTGGCGGAGAGAGCCTGCGGCGGCGTTCCTCGGATTTTTGAAAACCTTTTCTCCGTTCAGCTCCTGCCTGTCGCAAAGAGTGCGGAAGCTTTCAACCGACATATATACCTCTCCCCTGACCTCAATGAAGGGAGGCTTTTCTTTCAGGGTATGCGGTATTGTGCGGACAGTCATCAGATTTGCCGTGACATCCTCTCCGACGCTGCCGTCACCCCTTGTGGAGCCTCTGACAAACACGCCGTCGCGGTATTCCATTGAAACAGACAGTCCGTCAATTTTGGGTTCAACGATGTATGTCACAGCAGCCCCTGCAGCCTCTCTGACCCGTTTGTCAAACGCCAGCACCTCGGATGTGTCAAAAACATCCATAAGGCTGTCCATCTTCACCTTGTGCTCAACAGGAGAGAAAAGCTTGTCCGCTTCGCCGCCGACCTTCTGTGTCGGTGAACCAGAAGAAACAAGATTTGGGTAATCCGCTTCAAGCTGTTTCAGTTCACGCATGAGCGAATCATACTCATAGTCCGTTATCTCGGGGTTGTCCATGTTGTAATAGCGGTTGCTGTGATATTCAAGCAATCCGCGAAGCTCTTCGACTCTTGCAGAAGCTTCTTCGAAGGTCAATGGTACCCCCTCCAATACAAATGTTCTGTATATTTTAGCATATTTTATTATTTAATGCAACAATTATTTTTGTGTTATCTCAGCGTATGCTAGAGGCACTTCTCCGACAATTATTGTCTCCGCAATCACAACACTTGTTGAATAGCCCGACTCGATTGTTTCGGACTGATAAAACACTCCGACACGCACGCTCGCAGAAAGAATAATTCTATGTTTTGTCTGGTTGACTCCTGCCGAGGAAAACTCACTTGAAAAGTCAACCGACGTGCTTCCTATCATAGAAACATTCAGGTGAATTCCCGGTCCCCTGCCCACAAGCATATCCAGCCCGGTAATTGTTCCCAAAGGAATGACAATTTTGTTGTACCCAACCCCCGAAAGCGCCGCCGAGGTTCGGGAAGCTATGTCCGTGCGCAATCTGTTTTGGGCAAGAGCGTCCGTTTGAATTGAGGTTATTCTGCCTTCGGAGTCTCGGGAGGTTTCCACCATACTGTCATATGTAATTCCGGAATCGAGTGCACCGCCGATTGCACTGTTCAGAACACCGGCGGCATAGTTCTGCGCCTGTATTGCGGCAATCGAGCGCATCATTGGGCGTAACCGTGCATCGATCAAAAGAAAGAAAATCACAACAAGGGTCAGTATTGTCACCGCCTTGAAAATCCAAGCTCTTTTTTTTCGGTATCTTTTGAATTTCATGTATTTTCCCCCGAGCAATCGATATAATACAGTATATGCCGACAGAAAAAATTTGAATATGACTTTCAATAATTAGGTATTGACTAATTTGTAAACTGACGTTACAATAGAAGTACAAAATTAAGGGTGGTATCTGATTTGATGGAAGAATACAATCCCGATATTGTCAGCGTTGTTGACGAAGACGGCAAAGAGCACGTTTTTGAAGAGCTTGACCGCATTGAAACCGACCGCGGGAAGTATGTTGCTCTGCTTCCGGTTTTTGACGATGCCGAGGAAATCCTTGAAAGTGACGGCGACATTATCATACTCAAGGTTTCCGAGGAAAACGGAGAGACTTATCTTTCCGCCATTGAAGACGATGACGAATTTGAAGAAGTCGGCACAATGTTTGAGGACAGGCTGATTGACTTTTTTGAAGAAGACGACGAAACCGTCGATTCAGATGACTCAGAATAATTTATTTAAAATTTTATATTTTACATCCCTGCTGTGTGCGTACTTTCGGCTTATATTAACCCAACACGTTTTTTAAGGGAGCCTAACTCTGCGGCAGGATTGCAGACCTCCCGGTTCGCCGGAAGAAGGGAGCGTGAAATCCGCAGGCGGCACCCACCTGCTTAGATGCAGGTTATTATCGGTCGTTTAACGGCATGGCGGGGATGTTCTTTTTGGTGATGTGGATTGAAAAAGATTTATAACGGTAAGGCTTTTGACATTGTGCCCATACCGCAGGGCTTTGTTTTTGCCTGCAAGGATGTTATGCCCGCAGGTGATATCAGAGCGAAATTTTTGGGATATGATGCCGTTGCGGGCAAAACAGTTCCTCTGACAAAATGGATATATCTTCAGTATAAATTCGGGGACGCTTTTCGGGAAATATCAATGCAGCTTAAGGATTTCATATTCTGCGAGTGTGCTCTGCTTCCCTCAACAAAACAGCTTGCCGTAATTTATCCCAGCGGCATGCTCAAGCTGTTCAACGCCGCGGGCAGCTGCACGTTGACGGACGAAATCGGTTATAAGGAAGAAAAGATGCAGAGCATCTCTGCCGACGGAAAGGCTTTCTGGAGCGTTGTTCCCACACTCAACGCCGTTGTCAATTATTCACCCGATGACCGCCGGGTACTCATGCGTATCGGCGGCGGAAAATCAACCGCGTTTGACACTCCCGTAAGTCTGACCCGCATTGAAAATTCGCTGTACGTGTGCAACGAAGGCTCCAGCATGGTGCGTTCAATCAATCTGGGCACTTATTCAGTTGCGGATTACCTTACCTTCCAGGAGCCGATATACAAATATTTCATTGCAGACAACAAAGAAATTGTTCAGCTCGAAAGCGGCATATACATACTGTAAATTTGCATTAAAAAACCGCCGGTCAACCGTTTTTCGGTGCCGGCGGCATTTTTATGCTCATTTTTTCTTGTTTGTCAAATAATAATTGTCAATTGCTTCAATCAGATGAGACGTGGCGGTATCCTCGTCAACATTTGTCAGCTGTGCTGCCGCCATTGTCTGATGCCCTCCACCTCCGAGGTATTCCATAATCAGCTGAACATTCATATCACCCAGTGACCTTGCCGAAATATTTATCATATTCCCTGAGGCAAACATCACAAATGACGCCTTGACTCCGTCAACATTCAGCAGTTCATCGGCAGCCTGTGAGGCAATAATCCGCAAATCCTGAGATTCGATGTCCGCCCTGGCAATTGCACACTCTCTGTATGTATATGCCGCGGCAATAACCTCGTTTCTCAGCATGAAACTCTCCATTTTGTTCATAAAAAGCTGTTTTGCCTTGACGGTATCCGCACCCTTCCCCCTCAGATACGCTGCCGCCTCAAAGGTTCTTGTGCCTGTTTTAAGCGTGAAATATTTGGTGTCGAGCATAATTCCGGAAAGCAGTGCCACTGAGACCTCCGGCGGCATTGCAGAAGTTGTTGCAAAATGCTGAAGCAGTTCCGTTACCATTTCACATGTTGACGAGGCATTCGGGTCGTGACAGAAAACGAGTGAGTTGTCAATAAAATCGACATTTTTCCTGTGATGGTCAATCACAACAACAGTTTTCGCCTTTTTATATGCTTCGGCGCTTTCAAGAACCTCGACACGGTGAGTGTCCGCAATAATCAAAAGAGTGTTTTTGCCGGTCATTTCCGCCGCCATATCAGGTGATATAAAGGCATTGGCAAACCTTCCGCTGATATATTCAAGCAGAGAACCTGCAAGTGTCTGTTCGCCGTTAATTACGATTTTAACATTTGCACCGAGCTGTGAACAGGCGTAATACAAGCCGAACGAAGCGCCCAGCGAATCCATGTCGGAAAACTTATGGCCCATAATCAGAACATTTTCGCTGCCCTCGATAAGCTTAGAAATTGCCGAGGCAACAATTCTGCTCTTTGTCTTATTCCTGCGTTCGACATTTCTCGATACTCCGCCGAAGAAGTCATAGTTGTCCTTCGTCATGACGGCAGCCTGGTCGCCTCCCCTGCTCACCGCCATGTCGAGAGCAAGCCTTGCGTTCTTTTCACAATCCGGGAAGCTTTTTCCGCTGCCGACACCGATAGAAAGAGTGATTCCGACCTGCTTATCGTCATAGGAATAGTTCCTTACCTTGTCCAGCACGTCAAAACGTGTTTTACGCATATTTTCAAACATTACTTCCTCACAGATTGCAATGAATCTGCCGTCAGAAAGCTTGCGGACAAGGCAGCCGTGTTCGGAAAACCAATCGTCAACCAGCTTTTCCACACCGACACGCATGGTCTGATAATCACTGTCAGAATAACCTTGATACACCTCGTCAAGATTGTCGATAACAGCAAGCATAACACGCGGACGGCTGGAAATGTAGTCCTGACGAAGCTTGCTCAGCTCGGTTTCATCAACAAAAATAAGCGCATACAGCTTCTCTCCGTTGTCGACAAAGCTCTTCGGCAGAACAGAAAAAAAGCGTTTGTTGAAGCGGGTATAAAGCTTGTCGCGTTCCATGAGTTCTTCAAAGCTTTCGCCCTCAAGGAAATCAAGTGCCGAGCCGATTTTGCCGGAAAGATCACCGATTACGTTTTTCTTGAAAAGCTCGCTGTACCACTTAATTTCCGCGTTTTGCGTACACACGAGAACAGGCAGCGGAAAGTTCTCAACCACCTGTTCAACAGACAAATCAATAACTCCTGCGAGATTTGATATAAACCTTTCCGCCCTGCGCTTATTGAGGCGTGTGAAAATCAGGGCAACGATAAAAACCGCCACCATTGCCGAAAGCGCCGCAAGGGAGAGGATGCGGTTATAGAACCCTATCACGATACACATGGCAAGCAACAGGACAAACAAAACGCAGGATATTAAATTGTTACGCAAAAACTTTTTCAAGAGTGATTTATACCTCCAGAATAATCGGAAGAATTATCGGGCTGCGTTTTGTTCGCTCATACATCAGCCTTGAAACATCCTCCTTGACTTTTGAGCGCATCATATTCAAATCTCTCGAATTTTTGTAGATACAGGTATCGAGTGTGTCTGAAACAAGCTTTTTCGCTTCCTCAATAAGCTCCTCTGCCTCTTTGACGTAAACAAAGCCTTTTGACTCAATTTGCGGACCGGTTGCAACATAGCCCGAATAAGTGTCAACGACCGCCGCAACGATAATAATGCCGTCCTGCGCAAGATGACGTCTGTCGCGAAGCACCGCGCTTCCGACATCACCGACGCCGTAACCGTCAACATAGACCTTGCCCGACGGAACGCTTGCCGATGCGTTCATTTTTTTGTTTGTTATTTCAACCAGTACGCCGTTGTCTGCAATCAGGATATTCTTTCGGTCAATCCCCATGCTTTCAGCAAGAGCCGCATTTTTTCTCAAGTGCTTTTGCTCTCCGTGAACAGGGATGAAATACTTCGGCTTGGTCAGACCCATGATGATTTTCAGCTCTTCCTGACAGGCATGACCCGAAACATGGACCTCATACATTTTTTCATAAACAACCTCTGCTCCGAGCTTCATAAGACCGTTGACAACATTGCTCACGGTCTTTTCGTTGCCGGGAATCGGCGTTGCGGAAATGATAACATAGTCATTTGCTCCGACTTCAACGCGCCTGTGCTCGGAAAACGCCATGCGGGTCAGTGCCGACATCGGTTCACCCTGGCTGCCTGTTGTGATGATAACCATGCGGTCAGCGGGATATTTGTTAACCATTTCAATGCTGACAAGCAGGCCCTCGGGGATCTTGAGATATCCGAGTTCCTGACCGATTGCACACACGTTTTCAAGGCTTCTTCCCGAAACAGCAACTTTTCTGCCGAGTGACTGCGCAACGTCGATTATTTGCTGAACACGGTGAATGTTTGAAGCAAAAGTCGCAACAATGATGCGCCTGTTTCCTGCCTTGCGGAAGAGGTTGGCAAAGGATTCACCGACCTTGCGCTCGCTTTCGGTGTATCCCGGACGCTCCGCATTTGTGGAGTCCGCCATAAGGCAAAGAACACCCTCGTCTCCGAGCTGAGCAAAGCGGCGCAGGTCAATAACCTCACCGTCAATCGGGGTGCTGTCGATTTTAAAGTCACCTGTGTGGACTATTGTTCCGCCCTTTGTTTTGATTGCGACTCCGAGAGCATCCGGAATTGAATGGTTGACATGGATAAGCTCAACTTTAATCTCACCGAGGTTCAGAGTGTCGCCGGGTTTCACTACGTTGAGCGTTGCCTTGTCCAGCAGGTCATGTTCTCTGAGCTTGTACTCAATCAGGCCGATTGTGAGCCTTGTTGCGTAAATCGGAACATTTACGGTTTTGAGCAGATATGCCAGACCACCGATATGGTCCTCATGGCCGTGGGTGATGACAATGCCCTTGATTTTATCGGCGTTTTTCTCAAGATACGAAAAATCGGGGAGAACAATGTCAACACCCGGCAAATCAGAATCGGGAAAAGCAAGTCCACAATCAAGGATCATCATTTCATCGTTGCATTCAAAAACTGTCAGGTTTTTTCCGACTTCGTTCAGTCCGCCTAAAAATGCGATTTTTACGGGGAATTTAGTTGAAGACTTTTCAGAGTTTTTTGCCGGAGACTTGTTTGTGTTGCGATAATACCTTCCGGTCTGAGGCTTTCTTTTTGTTTTTGGTTCCGCAACCGTTGCGGACGCGGTAGAATTCTGCATTAATTGTTTTTCTCCTTAATAGATGTTTTGTAGTTATAGGAATCATTTATGTATGCGTCCGACGGCAACGGACGACTGATATTAAATGGCACAATATAACACAATATATTATATACTTATTTTTTCGCTTGTCAAGTGAGTTCATTTTTGAGAATATCTTCAACATCCGCGCACAACTCATGCGCGATTTCTGCATTGGCACATACGGCACGAAGAATCACCCCTTCACCCGCATTGCAAGGCAAAAGAGTGACACTCCCCTTTTCATTTTCAAAAATTACTCCGTTCCCGGTATCTCTGGCATTTTCGAAGAAATCGGCAAGATGTCTGCCGTTGCTGCGGAACGGAATTATTTTGCATACGTCTCCCTTCGGAGGCAGTTCTTCTATCAGCTGTTTAAGTGTTTTTCCGGCTTTTTTGACAGAACAAAGCACACGTATTCCGGCGAATAAGCCGTCGTTGAGCCATACTGTGCCGCGCGCGCCGCTTTCGCTCAGTGAGCTGCCGAAAGAGTTTGAGCAGACTGCAAGAAGCTGCTCAAAGGTGTAAACATTCATTGTCTCGTCGGACGCGGTGAGCACAGTTCCTGAGCTGTTGATGCAAAGCGTTATATCATCACCCGTCTCACATCCGAGACGGCAGAGAAGGTCTCCGAAAAAGCGCCGGATTTTTTCATTGTCCGATATAACTCTTACGTTTATTCCGTCAAGAGAGCAAAAGGCACTGTCAATAAGTTCCTGTCGGTAAAGCAGCCATGGGTTCGTGATGTGGCATGTCGGATGAATATTGCTTTCGTTCACACAAAACGCTTCACGGCTTCGCAAGGATTGCCTGATGAGATTCTCATTCGTGACATTAAAAGGCGCGCCGTCCGGTCCGTAGGCACTCAGAGAACTGTCGCCTATGAACAAGCCGAGGCTTAATGAGCAGGCACCGGAAAAAAATGACAGCTGAGCCTCAAAGCATTCACCGATATCCCATATTTTGCACCCGGAGGCAAGGAGTCCGGCCATAAGCGCATATCTTAACGTATGCGATTTTTTTGAGCCGGAGCAGCCCACTCCGACTCTCCCGCCGAAGCCCGCCAATGACACTGCCTGACCCAGCTCAACACAGAATTGCGCGGTGAGCTCATACTCGCAAAAACAATAAGCTCTCATGTATTGTCACCTCTGCAATTGAGTATTGAACAGCATACAAAGGATTATCCATTATCAACCAAAATTTTTTATTTGCCGTATTAGTATTGCATGTTGAAGTTTCAAATGATAAAATAAATATTTGGTGATGTTATGAAACATGTTGATATTTTTACCGACGGCTCCTGTTCGGGTAATCCCGGTCCGGGCGGCTGGGCGGCAATCCTGCGGTATGACGGCCGCGAAAAAGAAATATGCGGTGGGAATGCAAGCACAACCAACAACCGTATGGAGCTGACAGCAGTTGTTGAAGCGCTCAAGGCGCTGAAATACGGTTGCGAGATAACTCTGTATACCGATTCAAAATATGTCGGTGACGGTTTGAGCAAGGGCTGGGCGGAAAAATGGCGTGCAAACGGCTGGAGAAAGGCGGACAAAACTCCGGCACTCAATCCCGATCTCTGGAGCGAGCTGCTCGACGA
>CAZIMM010000079.1:6430-9749 GCA_964540415.1 uncultured Eubacteriales bacterium | reverse complement strand
AACAACCTTTTTCAGCGTTGAATTTGCGATTTTTTCCTGAAGCTTTTCATAATAGAAGTCCTCGTCAACAGGAAGCTCAACAGGCTTGCCGAGCCAGCTTGAAAGGTGTGCCGCGTTGGAGATTGTAAGGCCGTTTATGCCTTCCTCTCCTCTTGCATAAAGCGGCTCGCCTCTGAGAATGTTTCCGGCAAATGCGTTGAGCACGCCGACGTGCTGTGAATAGTGCTGAGGAAGAATGTCGGCAATATAGTTTGTATACTTCGGCTTTGAAAAGCCCTCTTCGCTGTTCATGCAGAACTCTCTGCTTGACGCGCTGAGCTCGCAGACCTGAATAGAATCACCGTCGCAAATGAGCTTTGCCTTATCCATAGTAATTTCAAGGCGATTCGTTCCGGGAGCGTCGCCTGTTGAAGTGATGAACACGCCTGTTGCACCGTTGGGATATTCTGCATAAATCGTCACATCGTCTTCAACCTCAATGTTGTGCCATTTTCCCTCGTGGCAAACAGCACTGACCTTTGAGGGCATTCCGCAAATCCACTGCCACAAATCGAGATTGTGCGGGCACTGGTTGAGCAGAACTCCGCCGCCCTCGCCTTCCCATGTGGCGCGCCATCCGCCGGAATTATAATAGGACTGGGTGCGGAACCATGAGGTGATTATCCAGTTGACACGCATTATTTCGCCGTACTGACCGCTCTTGACCATCTCACGCAGCTTGCGATAGCACGGATTTGTGCGTTGATTGTACATGATTGCAAAGACCTTGTCGCTCGCGGCGGCTGCCTCGTTCATCTCGCGCACCTGCTTTGTGTAAACGCCGGCGGGCTTTTCGGTGAGAACATGAAGCCCCGCCTTAAGAGCTTTGATTGCAAGAGGCGGGTGGAAATAGTGCGGAGTTGCAATGGTTACAACATCCACCAGACCGGATTCGATAAGCTCATCACCCGAGTTGAAAACCGTGATGTCCGGTGCCTGCTCCTTTGCCCATTCGCGCCTGTCCTCTTTTAGGTCGGCAATGGCGACAAGCTGCATATCGGGCACTTTGCCGTTGACAAACGCACGCAAATGTGCAGAGCCCATGTTGCCCACGCCGATGATGCCGACACGCAAAGCTGGCTTGATTCCCGCAATGACATCCTTGAGTGCCGAGACGGCAGCGTCAAAGGAAGCATCTCTGCTCGGATACTGATAGCTTCTGCGTTCAATTGCTTTTGCGGTTTCGCTCTCGTTGTTTTCGAGCTGAGAAAGACCCTCAAACACCGTCAGATGAGGCTCAACGCTGAGAATGCACGCGTCTTCGTTCTTTGCGAACATGCGGAGGATTACGGGCAGCGAGCCGTCGCCCTTGCCGGCGGGAACAACCTCACCGGTTTCTAGATAAGCGTCCTTGACATGAACATATTCAACATAAGGTCCGACAAGCTCCCATGCCTCAAGGGGCTTCACGCCGCACTGTATGTAGTTTGCGGGGTCAAACACAGCGGAGAGGCTGCCCTTGCAGGCGTCAAGCACGTCGCGGTTGCGCTCGGCAATGTCGCCGTAAATTCCCTTTTCATTTTCGAGACAGCAGGTCACGCCGTTTTCTTTTGCGTAATCCGCCATTGCCTTGACGCGGCGGATAACCTCGCCCCTGTACTCCTCATAGCTTTCGCCTTTTTTGAAGTAAAAGCTGAAAATACGGATGTACGGCGCTTCCAGCACCTTTGCAACTTCAACCGTGTTTTTGAACGCGGCGAAATGCGGCTCAAAGTCATCGGTTATCTCGATTTTGCCGTAAGGCGAGCCGATTGAAGCGGTTGAGATGTCCGCCTCGTCCAGCTTTGCCTTGAGCTGCTTTGCCTCGTCAACGGTGAATTCCGAAATGTTTTTACCGTCGATACCCCGCGGCTCAAAGTGCTCGATTCCGTTCCTTTTGAGTGCTTCAATCTGCCCGGACAGAGCAGAGGAAGCCTCATCCGAGAACGCGGAAAGGGTGAACTTTGTCATGTTCTGCAACCTCCGTTTATTTATGGTATAGTTTCTTGGTCTGATATTGCGGCTCACAGGTGACATTGATGCCGAGCTTGCGCAGCAGGGTCTCATCAACCTGCGAGAGGATGACGCTTGAATGCATTTCACAACCGTTGAGCTTTGAAAGCTGGTCGAGCGCTTTTTCCGCCATGGAGTTGGTCGCCGCACAAATTGAGAGGGCGATGAGCACCTCGTCCGTGTGCAGGCGGGGGTTGAGGCTGTGAAGGTGACCGGTTTTCAGCTTCTGAATCGGCTCGATGACAAGGGGAGAAATCAGATGAAGCTCATCGTCCATGTTGCCGAGTGTTTTGAGCGCGTTGAGCAGCATTGCCGAAGAAGCGCCGAGAAGCGCCGAGGTTTTGCCCGTGACAATCGAACCGTCCGGCAGTTGGATTGCCGCAGCCGGAGCTCCGGTTTTTTCTGCCTTGGCAAGAGCCGCCGCCACAGTCGGTCTGTCCTGCACGGTAAGCCCGGACTGATTCATAAGCAGCTCGAGCTTGTAGACAACGTCACGGCTGACCTTGCCTGCTCTGAAATCACACATTCCTGTATAGTACCTGCGGATAATCTCCTGCTTTGCCTCCTCACGGACAACGTCATCGTCAATTATGCAGTTGCCTGCCATATTGACACCCATGTCCGTGGGTGATTTGTATGGGGATTCGCCCGAGATTTTTTCAAAAATAGCTTTGAGAACCGGAAAGACTTCGACATCCCTGTTGTAATTCACCGTTGTCACGCCGTATGCTTCCAGGTGGAAGGGGTCAATCATGTTGACGTCGTTGAGGTCAGCGGTCGCCGCCTCGTAAGCGACATTCACGGGGTGCTTGAGCGGAAGATTCCAGATCGGGAACGTTTCAAACTTTGCATATCCCGCCTTGACTCCGTGCTTGTTCTCATGGTAAAGCTGGGACAGGCAGGTTGCCATCTTTCCGCTGCCCGGACCGGGAGCTGTGACGATGACAAGGGAATGCGATGTTTCGATATATTCGTTCTTGCCGTATCCGTCGTCGCTGACAATTAGCGGTATATTTGAAGGGTAGCCCTCGATTGTGTAATGCCTGTAAACCTTCAGCCCGAGTTTTTCCATTCTTCTCTGAAAGTTTTCGGCACTGGGCTGGCCTGCGAACTGTGTGATAACCACGCTGCCCACAAACAGACCGACCTCGCGGAAAGCGTCAATCAGGCGCAGAACGTCAGCGTCGTAAGTTATGCCGAAATCTCCGCGTATCTTGTTGCTCTCAATTGCTCCGGCGTTGATTACAACAACAATTTCCGCCTGTTCCTTAAGCTCGCAGAGCATTTT
>CAZIMM010000079.1:3377-6420 GCA_964540415.1 uncultured Eubacteriales bacterium | reverse complement strand
AACACGGGCGGCATGATAATCGTCAAACAGCTTGCCGCCAAATTCAAGATAGAGCTTGCCGCCGAATTGTTCGATTCTTTGCTTGATGTGTTCAGATTGAAGCCTGAGATATTTTTCGTTGTCGAAGCCGCGCATTGAGTTTTTACCATCCTTTGTCACAAATCAAAGACATTGTATCACTTTTCCAACTTTTTTTAAAGAGTTTGAACAATAATCTTTTAAAAACTTGAAAAAATTTTCAGACAAGTTATAATTAAAACCATTCTACACTTACGAAAGGTTTTCATTATGTGGTTGGTTTTTTCAATTCTTACAGTGCTTTTATGGGGCACGTCTGACGTCATTTTCAAAAGCTCCTCCGTCGGTGAAAGAAGTGAGCTGAAGCTGCTTGCCGTCAACGGCATTGTTTACGGCACGGCATCCTGCATTTACGGAGTCATAACTCATGCAAAAATTGATTTTGACGTTATGCTTAAGTATTTTCCGATTGCCGCAACCTACATCTGCTCAATGCTTTTCTATTACAAAGCTTTGCCGCTGATAAAGGTGTCCGTCGCATCGCCGATTGCAAACTCCTCCTGCCTGCTGACAACGCTGCTGTGCGTTTTCATTCTCAGGCAAAAGGTGGGTTACCTGCAGTGGTTTGCTATCGGAATGATTGTGGTGGCTATAATTGTGCTTTCACTCGATGACGGTGAGACAGTTGTCACCGTCAAAACTTCAAACAAAAAGAAGGTTTATCTCGTCGGTCTCGGCTGCGCGCTCATTTATTTCGTACTTGACGGCGCGGGTTCATTTATGGATGATTACATTCTGGACGAAACGCTTTCCGCAGGCAGCGTAATCACGGCATACGGAATTTTTTATCTTGTTGTGGGCATATGCTGTTACATTTTTCTCCGCACAAAAGAAAAGGACTACCGCCTGCTCGCCGACAAACGAAAGCTTACCGGCAGCTTTATTGAAGCCGGAGGGCAGTTCACCTATGTTTACTGCTATTCGTTCGGCGATGCGGCAATAGCCTCACCGTTTATTGCGTCTTTTTCCGCTGTTTCGATAATCCTGTCGAGGATATTCCTCAAGGAAAAGCTGCATTTGCGTCAGCTCATACCGGTGCTCATGATGCTCGCCGGCATGGCGCTGCTTTCGATTGAATGAGTCTTTGCTCAGTCCACAATACCGTCAAGCACGGCAAAAGCCTTTGAATACTCAGAGCCGGTTCTGATTGAGGATATCTTTTTGATGATTGCCTCATAGAATTTCGGCTCGTTTTCTTCTGCCTTTTGCTTTTCCTCAAGCCTTTTGTTTTCATAAGCTGTTTTCAGCTGATGCAAAAACTCACCCGCCGTGAAAACTTCGGTGCGTTCAAGCTTCATTTCATATGCGAGGCGCTCCATCTCCTCAACCGCGTCCGCGGAATAAACCGCAACAAGCTCGCGGAATTCATCCGGAGGGAAGTAAAAAATTTTTCCGCTGTATTTCCCGAAGGACTTCATCGTGTCCAGATATCCCAGTTTTCTGCGAAGGATGAACATTTCCTCGCTGAAATCGAACGCCGCCCCGAGGTCGTCAATATTATACGGGCGGATATACACAACCTCCGCGTTCGCAATATCGGTCTTGTGCCCGATGCCCCGCATTGACGAGATGTCCACAACTATCAGCCGGCTGTAGCCATACTTGCGCAGAAGACTTATGGGGGCGTTGTCGTAAATTCCGCCGTCAAAGTAGCGCTCACCCTGAGGCCCGATTTTGTTGACACCGGGAACGTGCGCGGAGGCGAGCAGATAATCCACAAGCTGGCCCTCCGGGATATCGTCGATGAACAATTCCGACGGGGTCATATCATTGAGATTGAACGCGACCATTGCAAGCCTTGAGTTTGAGTTTCTGACTTTCTGTTCGGAAATGTAATCCGTGAGCAATTCCTTTGTCGGCGACGCGTCAATTCCGCCGTTTTTGACAAACTCGCGCAGCAACACTCCGAAGTTCTTTCTGCTGAAAAGATTGTTCGGATCCTTTAACTCCGAATTGATGTTGACACCCATTCCAACCGTTACCGATGACCACAGTTCCAACGCGCCGTCAAAATTGTCCGAGGCAATCAGCGCACCGTTTATCGCCCCGATAGACACACCCGCAATTGCGGAAAATTCTATTTTCAGCTCTCGGAAAGCTTCCCATGCGCCGAACTGATAGGCTCCCTTTGCGCCGCCTCCGGCGAGAATCAGGCCGTAAGGATTGTTCATAAAACTCCTCCTGTTCTGTGACGCCCGAAACTGTCCGGCACTCCGGTCAGTTGATTTTCAGAATTGCCGCTCCGAAGGCGGGTATTCTGACCCCGTATGCTCCGTCGCGTTCTCCACCGAGAATGACCGATGAGTTTTTCAGCTCCTCCGGCAAATAATAAACGATTTCGTGCTCATTGCGGTTTGCAATGAGCATTTTTCCGTCTCCCCTGCCGCGTCTGAGAAAGGCAAGGCAGCCCTCCGCCTCAGACACCGGGATAAACTCTCCGTCAATCAGGCAGGGTGAGGCGCGTCTGATTTTTCCGAGAGCCCTGTACCATTCAAGCAGCTCTTTTTCCTCGCCGCCCCAGGGGTAACAGGCGCGGTTGAACGGATCCCGTGCTCCCTCAAGGCCGGCTTCGTCTCCATAGTATATGCTCGGAACACCGGGGAGCATGAATTGAATTGCGGAGGCAAGCTTCATAAGGCTGATGCCCTCACGGCGTTTTTTCTTTGTCAGCTTCAATTCGGCAAGCCACGCTCGGTCGCGTCCCTCACAGTTTTCCCCGGAGATTGCGGTTATTGCACGCACGGTGTCATGAGTACCGATATGATTCATTAAAACATGAACCGTCTGCGGCGGATAGTTTTCAAGAATTGTCAGCACCTTGTCGGTGAAGCCGTTCACAACGCCGGTTGACAGGAAGTCGAGCACGGCTGAGGCAAACGGATAATTCATCACGCTGTCAAGCTGTTTTCCGAGAAGATACCGTCTGCGTTTTGAATAGCTGTATTTGTTTGATGCGTCCTCCCAT
>CAZIMM010000079.1:0-3367 GCA_964540415.1 uncultured Eubacteriales bacterium | reverse complement strand
GGGTGTCGGGAAGGACGGCACGCCCAGCAGTGAAGCTGCCGCCACTAAAGCCATTGTGGCGTTCCTGAAGACCGCCGGGTATGCCGCCGATGATTACCGCCTGCGGTTTTTCCGCCTTTACGGCTGTGCGCACGGCATCAAGGAACACATCCGGCAGCTCGTCCGCAACATCAAGCCTCCAGCCGCCTGCACCCAGACGAAGCCAGTAGCGCAGCACTCCGTTTTTGCCCGTGATGAATTCAAGAAAATCCTTGTTTTCCTTGTTGATTTCCGGCAGAGTTTTGAAGCCCCACCAGCATTTATAATCATAGTTCCATGTGTTGAATTTATACCATTGATAATACATTGATTTTTTTGAGCGGAACGCGCCGTCTGTGCCGTATCGTCCGTATTTGTTGAAATAGACGCTGTCCGCACCCGTGTGGCTGAACACACCGTCAAGAATCAGGGATATTCCCCTTTTCTTTGCCGCCGCGCAAAGAGAAACAAAGTCCTCCTTCGTGCCGAGCAGCGGATCAATTTTGAAATAGTCCGCGGTGTCGTATCTGTGATTTGACTGCGCCTCAAAAATCGGATTGAGATAAATATGCGTAACGCCCAGCGAGGCTATATAATCGAGCTTGCTCTCTATTCCGCGCAGGTCTCCGCGGAAAAAGTCGTTGTTTCGAACCGTTCCGTTTTCATCCGGCTTCCAATAGGGCTGACCGCCCCAGTCATCACGCAGAATTCTGTCGTCCGGGACTCCCGATTTTTCTTCGCCGGAGCAGCAAAAGCGATCCGGGAATATCTGATAAATTATACCGCCGCGCAGGTTCTGCGGAGTTTGGTAATCCCTCGAACAGACTGTCAGCTGCCAGTCCTCACCCAAGGAGGTTATTGCGCCGATGCCGTTGCCGAGATTGTTGATTCTGCTCCTGCCGAACGGCACGTCATATTCAAAGTGATACCAATACAGCCCCGGCCTTTCTGCACTCCACTCAACCCGCCACCATTCTTCTCCCGCGCCCTGCATGCTTTCCCACTGCATCGGAACGTAGCTCCAGTCCCGGCAGGAATCCTCATGAATAACAAGATAAGCCCCGGTGCAGCGAAGCTCCCGAGGCAGAATTATGCGCAGACATACGGTGTTCCCCTCACAGAGCGCACCGAAGCGGTTTTTATGAAATCTGTTTCGTGAATTGAATGGAATATAGTGCATGGCCGTCCTCTGCACGCCGCACATTACATCAGGAATATTTTTGAAAGAGAAAGGAAAATCAGAAGCGTGACCGCGTCCACAATAGTAGTTATCATGGGGCCTGCCATAAGAGCCGGGTCGAGCTTCAGCTTTTTTGCGATTATCGGAAGTGTGCAGCCGATTGTTTTTGCAAAAACTATTGCGCACAGCATGGCAAGGCAAATGATGAGTGAAACGTCGAGCCTGTCAGAGCTCCAGCCGACAGTGCCGAGCAGCAAAAGCCTGACAAAGTTCACCGCGGCAAGAATCACGCCGCATATCAATCCCACCCGAAGCTCCTTCCAGAGCACCTTCAAATAGTCCTTCGGCTCGATATCGCCAAGGGCAAGTCCGCGGATTGTCAGGGTGGAGGTCTGGCTGCCGGCGTTTCCGCCGGTATCCATGAGCATTGGAATCGCGGCGGTAAGTCCCGCGATAACCGAGAGCATTCCCTCAAAATCCTCAATTATTTTTCCTGTAAAAGTTGCGCTTACCATGAGGATAAGTAACCAAAGAATTCTGTTTTTGGCAAGCTTAAACACGCCCGTTTTGAGATAGTCCTCATCTGACGGACGCAACAAAGCCATGCGCTCAAAGTCCTCGGTGTTTTCATCATCAATGATGTCGATGATATCGTCAATCGTGATGATTCCGACAAGTCTGTTCTCGTTGTCCGTCACCGGTACGGCGAGCAGGTCGTACTTTCTGAAAACCTCGGCAACCATTTCCTGGTCATCAAGCGTTTTCACGCAGATGAGGGCGTCCTCGGTGTCCATAAAATCCCTTATCGGCTTGTCATCATCATTAAAAATCAGCTGAGCAAGGTCGATTGTGCCGACAAGGCGGCGGGATTTGTCAATGCAATAGCACGTGTAAATTGTCTCTTTGTCAATGCCGGTTGTCCGTATGCTTTCGATTGCTCCTCCGACTGTCAGGCTGTCATGCAGCTGAACCATTTCAATGGTCATTATGCTGCCGGCGGAGTTCTCGGGATATTGCAAAAATGTGTTGATTTGCTTCCTCGTCTCGGGGTCTGTGTTTGCAAGAACTCTTGTGACGACGTTTGCGGGAACCTCCTCGAGGAAGTCCACGGTGTCATCAAGGAACATTTCGTCAACAAGGGCGCTGAGCTCCTTATCGCTGATGCAGGCGACAATGTTCATTTGTGTTTCCGGCTCAAGATATGAAAAGACATCCGCGGACATATCCTTGGGCAAAATGCGGAACACCAAAAGCTGACGGTTCGGTGCAAGCTCCTGAATAAATTCGGCAACGTCAACCTCGTTCATATCCGCAAGCTCTTTGCGCAGGTCGGCGAGCTTGCTGTTTTCGAGAAGCTCCAGCAACACCTCAAAGTTATTGTTCTCCATATTCTGTTTTCGCTCCGTTCTTCATAAATTGCCAAAGCCCGGACGAAAACGGAGACCGAAAGCCGAGTGTGCCCCTCTGCCGACAAAGCGGCGGCAAGGAAGAAGTGAAAGCACACTATAACAGGGCTGCGGCTCCGGCGAAGCTGTCCGGAACTGTGACAGTTGATTTTACCGTGCATCGTAAGGGAATACTGCTACTGTCCGTACCGTCCACAAGAGCCACCTCCGTTCAAATCTAAATGCAAAAAGCTGTAATAATTTTACTCCTGTTTCCCTGAAAAGTCAACCTGATTAAAGCTTTACCGGAGCAGCATGCCAAATATTTTTCGCATATTCGCCGACTGCCCTGTCCGCCGAAAATCTGCCGGCGCAGGCAATATTGATAAGCGACATTCTGTTCCAGCGCTCTCTGTCTGCCCAGGTTTCGATCACGGAGTGCTGAGCTTTGCGGTAATCTGCGAAGTCGGCAAGAACCATATATCGGTCATTGCGCAACAGATTGGAGCTGACCTCCGGGAAGTATTCGGAGTTGATGCCGGACGAGATAAAGTCTATTGTGCGGCGCAGCTCGGCGTTGTTCTGATAATAGTCATACGGATTGTAGCTGCCGCGCAGACTCTTGACCTCCGGATCTGTCATTCCGAACAGGAACATATTATCGTTGCCGACGGCCTCGTTAATTTCCACGTTCGCGCCGTCGAGCGTGCCGATTGTCAATGCGCCGTTGAGCATGAGCTTCATGTTGCCCGTGCCGCTTGCCTCATAGCCGGCGAGAGATATC
>CAZIMM010000078.1:3498-9826 GCA_964540415.1 uncultured Eubacteriales bacterium | reverse complement strand
CCGAACTTGCCTGCCTGGGCAATGATTTCAGCTTCCTTTTCGTGGTTCTTGGCGTTGAGAACCGCGTGCTTTATGCCGTGCCTTTTGAGCAGGGCGCTGAGAACCTCGGATTTTTCGATTGAAATTGTACCCACAAGCACCGGCTGACCCTTTTCGTGGCACTCTTCAATCTGCCGGATAACCGCTTCAAACTTGACGCTTTCGGTTTTATAAATAACATCCGGATGATCCGCCCTCACCATGGGCATATTCGTCGGAATTTCCACAACGTCCAGATTGTAAATCTCGCGGAACTCCTGACTTTCCGTCATTGCTGTACCGGTCATACCGGAAAGCTTTTTGAACAGACGGAAATAATTCTGGAAGGTTATCGTTGCAAGAGTTTTGCTCTCGTGCTCAACCTTGACGTTTTCCTTTGCTTCAATTGCCTGATGCAGACCCTCATTGTAGCGTCTGCCGAGCATAATGCGTCCGGTGAACTCGTCAACAATGAGCACCTGGCCGTCCTTGACAACATAATCAATGTCGCGCCGCATAACGCCGTTTGCCTTGATTGCCTGATTGATGTGGTGCTGGAGCGTCAGATTGTCCGCGTCCATAAGGTTTTCGACATTGAACACCTGCTGTGCTTTTTCAACACCGCTTTTGGTGAGGGTTGCAGTGCGTGCCTTTTCGTCAACAATGTAGTCGCCGTCATATCCCTCGGCATCGTCCTTTGAGTCGATCTCGCGCACCTTGACCATTTTCAGTGACTTCGCAAATCTGTCCGCCAGCTCATAAAGCTGAGTTGACGCCTCCGCCATGCCGGAAATGATGAGAGGTGTACGCGCCTCATCAATGAGGATTGAGTCAACCTCATCAACAATTGCGAAGCTGTGCCCCCTCTGCACCCTCTGCTCGGCGTACTGCACCATGTTGTCACGAAGATAGTCGAAGCCCATTTCGTTGTTTGTGCCGTATGTTATATCCGCTGCGTAAGCGTCACGGCGTTCAATATTCGTCAGTCCGTGGACAATGAGCCCGACATTCAAGCCGAGAAAACGGTAAACCTTGCCCATCCACTCGGAGTCGCGGCGGGCAAGATAATCGTTGACGGTGACAATGTGCACGCCCTCGCCGGAAAGCGCGTTGAGATAAGCCGGAAGGGTTGCAACGAGCGTTTTGCCCTCACCGGTTTTCATCTCTGCGATTCTGCCCTGGTGCAGCACGATGCCGCCGAGAATCTGCACGGGATAGTGCTTGATTTTCAGAACCCTGTCAGAAGCCTCGCGGCAGACCGCAAACGCTTCGGGAAGAATGTCGTCAAGCGTTGCACCGTCTGCAAGCCTCTGCTTGAACTCTGCGGTTTTCGCGCGCAGCTGCTCGTCGGACAGCTTCTGATATTCGCTTTCATAGGAAAGAACCTTGTCCTTGAGCGGATTGATTCTTTTGATTTCTTTTGATGAGTAATCACCGAAAAGCTTTTTTAATATTCCCATTTTGTTATTCCACCTTTTGAATAATCCGATTGAATCCGGAGTTGATAATCGGTTGAAAGAATTTTTGTAAGCCGTATATACGTTATCATTATATCACATTATAAAAATTTTTATATCTATATTTCAAAATAAAAGTTAAAAATCTTATAAAAGCAGAAAAGAGCAGGGTGGGGCGGAAACGTCTTCATAGACCTGCCACGGCTTGGGTGTGCGCTATTGTAACCGCAATCGCACCTGCCACGCGCTACTGTCCCGGGCAGAGCGGAAATGTTTGATAAAACGTCCCCCGGCTTGGGTGTGCGACTTCGCACCGGTATATTTTTTTATACTTCGCGGCATATACATTATTCTGAATATCTTTGCTGCGGAGGAATCGTTTTGAAAAACACACAGGTCCTGCTGCTCAACACCGCCGTGCTCACTGCGACAGGCTTTCTCATGCGAACCGTGGCGGTTGCGTTCAACGTCTATCTGACGAACCGTCTGGGGGCAGCGGGAATCGGTCTGTTCCAGCTGATAATGTCCGTATATGCTCTGGGTGTTACTTTTGCATCGGCAGGCGTAAAGCTCTCGGCAATCCGCCTTGCAACCGATTCCCTCGGCGGTGAAAAGGGTGCGGTCAACCACATCATGAACGTCTGCCTGCGGTACGGGCTGTGCCTGGGCACAATCGTGGCGGCGTGCTTTTATCTGCTCGCTCCGCTTGCCGGAACGCAGTGGATTATGGATGAGCGCGCCGTGCTCTCGCTGCGTCTTCTCGCCTTCAGCCTGCCGCCGATTGCAATGTCGTCGGCGCTCAGCGGATATTTCACCGCACGCCGCACTGCGGCAAAGTACGCCGTTGTTCAGCTGCTCGAACAGCTGACAAAAATCGTTGTCACCACAGCCGCTCTCTCCGTGCTCGCCGTACGCGGGCTTTCCTATGCCTGCGCCGCGGTATCAATCGGCATGAGCATTTCGGAGATGGTCTCTTTTTCGCTTTCGATGACGTTCTACCGCTTTGACAGAATGCGCAGGCACGACACCGGAAAGCCGTATGACAGGCTGCTGCACTCGCTGATGAGAATTGCCATGCCTGACGCGGTCGGCTCATGGCTGCGCAGTTCACTGCTGACCATCGAGCATCTGCTCATCCCCGTGGGCTTCCGGAAATCCGGAACATCCTCCGAGGGAGCGCTCGCGGTTTACGGCACAATTCACGGAATGGCACTGCCGGTTGTGCTTTATCCCTCCGCAATTCTGACCTCGCTTGCGGGGCTGCTCGTGCCGGAGCTTGCACGGCTGAACAATGATTCAAAACGTGACAGAATCGGCGGAATAATCGACAGCACCGTGCACTACACCCTTCTGTTCTGCATGGGCACGGCAGGAATAATGTTCACGCTGGCAAATGAAATTTCCCTGGCGGTCTACGGCAACACGGACAGCACCCTGTTCATCCGTCTGCTGTGCGCTCTTGTGCCGGTGATGTATCTTGACATGATTGTCGACGGACTGCTCAAGGGGCTTGACGAGCAGGTTGCAACAATGCGCTACAACATAATCGACTCCGCGATATGCGTTGTTCTTGTGTGGTTTCTGCTTCCGAAATACTCGGTGCGCGGTTACATATTCATTCTTTTCATCAGCGAAATAATCAATTTTTATCTGAGCATCGGCAGGCTCATCAAGGTCAGCTCCATGCGGGTGAATCTGATGAAGGATGTGTTCAAGCCGCTGCTGTGCATTGCCGGAACGGTGTCCGTCTCGCAGATTATCCTGAGGGCTTTTTCAATTCAAGCCTCCTCCGGCAAGCTCACTCTCGCGTTGCACATTTGCGCGGAGGCGGTGCTCTATCTGCTCGCCCTGCGCGGCTTGGGATGCATAAAAAAGGGCGAACTGAAAAAATTTTTAAAAACCGCTTGACTCTGACGCTGCGTCAGGGTATATAGTGTATTTGTGAGGTGACGGTTATGTATTCAATCGGCGAAGCGGCAGCCCTTTTCGGAGTGAGTGTGCGCACACTCAGATATTACGACCGGATCGGACTGCTCTCCCCGACAAAAATCGGGGAAAACGGATATCGCTATTATAACGCGCAGGCAATTGACCTGCTGCGGGAAATTATGTTTTACCGTGAGCTGGATATGCCCCTGTCGGACATTGCCGTTCTCATGAGCAACCCCGGGAGGGACAGGCTGCTTGCTCTCGAGCGCCATCGCGAGGTGCTTCTTTTCAGGCAAAAGCAGCTTAACGGTCTTTTGGGGCTGATTGACAAAACACTCGAACAGGAGGGAATAAAGTTGAGCAAAAACAAGAAACCCACCACTGCCGCCGACCTTGAGCAGATGAAAAAAGAATACTCCGCCGAGGTACGCGAGCGCTGGGGAGACACTCCGGAATATGCCGAGAGCCAGCGCAGGCAGGCGGAAAAAACACCTGAAACAGAGCTTGACGAAGCAAAGCAGGCTGACGAAATATTTGCAAAGTTTGCCGCAATCAGAGACACCTCGCCCGATTCTCCGCAGGCGGCGGCTCTTGTAAATCTCTGGCAGGATTTCATCACACAGCATTATTATCCTTGCAGCAGGGAAATCCTTGCCGGACTTGCGGAGATGTATGTCGGCGACGACAGATTCCGCGAAAACCTCGATCGCTTCGGAGAGGGAACGGCACAGTTCATGAGCGACGCGATAAAGTGTTGCTGCAAATAATTCCACACAAAAAAGCGGCGGGATAATTCCCGCCGCTTTTGTTATAAGTACCTTCGTGTTGTGCCGGACGACTGAAACCCGATTCCTCCGGGTGTTCGGCACAGTGCCCGGCTGAGCAATTCGCGTTTGAAAAACGGAATCAGCCGATTTTTTTGCCGTCCTTAAGCTTGATTTTGCCGAGGAACGGAACCTTGACAAGGCCGTTGACAGTGTCATCGGTGAAGGTGAGAATCAGAGAAATATCCTTGCCGGGAAGCATATCAACATTGACAATTGCGTTGATGGTGTCGCCGTTTTCCTCATTGAGCTCTTTGATTTCGTAGCCGGGAATGTCAATTCCGGGGAGCTTCAGGTCAAAACCGTATTGACCGTTATTGTCCGAAATAGTCATTTCGACATCGCCCTTGAAAAACATTGTGTCAACGTGACAAGCCCATTTGCCCAAACCAATCATAATAATTCTCCTTTTTATTCGGCTGAAAAAGCCTTCAATCCGCCGTCCTACGGCAGTAAACATTTTCATTTTAACATTTACGGAACGGCTCGTCAATAACAAACGCACCGATATGTTTAAATTTTTTCTAAACCGTATATGCGGCGAAGATTGTATTTTCGAACGCTTATGCGGACATTATGTAAAAGAGCATCATTGCGAGCATTTTATCCCCGGAATTTGTCATCACAATCAGTGCTATGGCAATGAGAAGCAGCTTTTCGTCCGCAACACATGTCTTCGGGACATACGGCGAAAAGCTCGGCGCAGGCTGAGAATCCGCACATGCTCCGCGAGCGGCAAAATCAAAAAATGCACTCATATCCATTTTCCGTCACCCATAAATGTTCCCATAACATCAAAAAGCCTGAGCAGCCGCATTGCCTCGTCCGCCCTGCTCCGTCTGCTGCCGCTGAGATGCGGCTTGAGCGCCTCAATGAGGTCACAGCGGCTGTCGCGGCGATTGCTGTTGAACGCACTCATCATTGCTATCAGCCGCTGCAGGGTTTCCGGGTCGATGCCGGCATCCGCAAAAGCTCCTCCGGCGCTCTGAGAAGCTTTTGTGTCTGCACCGGGTGAAGCATCCGAACCCTTGCCGGGAGAACCGCCGGGCGGAGGGCAGCAATTTCCCCCGTCCGAAAAAGTGTTCCCCGCCGCGACCGGCTCGGGTTCATCGTCCTCTGCGTGAGACGAACCGCCGCCGAACATTTCATCCGCCATTGCCTGCAGCCGGCTTATGTCCTGCGGTGAGAGCGACGAAATAATGTCATTGATGTTTTCCATTTTTCCCGTCGCCGAATTTGCGCATCAAATCCTGCGCCTGACGGCTTTTCATGAGCCGTTCGACTGCCTCCTTGTCGGAAAGTAAGTTCTCAAGCTTGCCGCGCTGCTCGGGAGACAGCTTGTTTTTCACAAAATCCTCCGCTGCACCGTTCCCCTTTGCGCCAAGGAACAGCTTCATAAGCATATCGGCGGAAAAATTCGATTTTGCCATTGTCAATCACCACCGGTATATGATAAAATATGTCTATGCGAAAAAGGAAGTGTGTATGCTTGAGAGTACTTGTTTTGTCAGATTCACATTCGGCGGGTTACACCGTTCGTGCCGCGCTTGCCGCCCAGCCGCTTGCAAAAACCGTCATTCACCTCGGCGACGGTGCGGACGATGCATACAGCCTCGGCCTTGATTGCCCGAACAGAGATATTTACACCGTCAAGGGCAACAACGATTACGGCTTTGATTTTCCGGAAAATCTGACACTTGACCTCGGCGGCGTTCGCGTTTTCTGCACCCACGGGCACCGTGAGAGAGTGAAATATACGCTTGATGAGCTTGTTGCCGCGGCAAGGAGAAAAGGCGCTGCTGTTGCATTATACGGTCATACGCACGTCCCTGTTACAATCTATGATGACGGACTTTATCTTTTTAACCCCGGCGCCCTTATGAGCGGTGAATACGGCGTTTTGGACATTACGCCCGCCGGAATTGTGCCTGTTTGCATGCGATTGAGTTGAATTCAGGATAATTATGGAAATTTACCGTTATTTCATATGAAAAAAGACTTGAAAATTTCATTGCAATGTAATACAATAATGAGTGAATTCAGAAAGGACGGATAAATCTATGGTATCAGCAGGCGATTTCAGAAACGGCGTTACCTTTG
>CAZIMM010000078.1:0-3488 GCA_964540415.1 uncultured Eubacteriales bacterium | reverse complement strand
ATGTTTATCAAATCATCGAATTTCAACACGTTAAGCCCGGAAAAGGCGCGGCATTTGTCCGCACAAAAATTCGCAATGTCATCGCCGGTTCGGTTGTTGAGCGTACCTTCAACCCCACGGAAAAGTTCCCCACCGCGTATATTGAGCGCAAGGATATGGAATATTCCTATAATGACGGCGATCTTTATTATTTTATGGACCCGGAAAGCTACGAGCTCGTTCCGATTAACTCAAGTGAGCTGAGCGACAATTTCAAGTTTGTCAAAGAAAACATGGTTTGCAAAATTCTGTCCTATAAGGGTAACGTTTTCGGTGTTGAGCCTCCGACATTTGTCACTCTGCAAATCACAAAAACCGACCCCGGCTTCAGAGGTGACACAGCGACCAACGTCACAAAGCCCGCAACACTTGAAACCGGTGCGGAAATTAAGGTTCCGCTGTTCATCGATGAGGGTGAAATGATCAACGTCGATACCCGCACGGGCGAATATATGAGCAGAGCTTGAATAATTTATCAGAAAGGATTTTGATTATGACTATTACCGAAAAATCCGCATATCTCAAAGGTCTTGCAGAGGGCCTCAATCTTGACGAAAGCAAACCCGAGAGCAAAATCATCAAGGCATTGCTTGATGTTATCGAGGATCTGGCTTTGACTGTGTCCGACCTTGAGGATGAGCTTTCTCTTGTCGGCGAGCAGGTTGACGCTGTTGACGAGGATCTTGACGAGCTTGAGAGCTATGTTTATGACGAGTGCGCTGACGACGAGTGCGACTGCGACTGCTGCGATGACGACGATTATTTTGAAGTTGAGTGCCCCGCCTGCCACGAAGTCATCAGCGTTGACGAAGGCGTTCTCGAGAGCGGCGGAATTGACTGCCCGAACTGCGGTGCCTCCCTTGACTTTGAGTTCGATGAGGACGACGAAGAAGAAGAATCAGACAACTGAGTGTTGACCCGCAACGGTTGAACCGATAGCTGTCATACACAAAAAAATAAGCGACCGCATCAGGCATGCAATGTGCCCGGCGCGGTCGCGATATTTTTGTTTAGAATCAAAAATCAATAAACTTCATGCCGTCAATTTCACTGTTCACCTTTTCTGCGGCACTCACAAAAATGTCTGTGCCGAGGGAAGCGGTCTCGGCGCTGTCAGCAAGGTTGCACAGCATTGCAAAATATTTGCCGATTTCCTTTTCGGCATTGGGTCTGCGCGCGGCAAGATAATAGAAAGTGAACGCCGCGCCGTCGGACACGCGCTCGTAGAAATCGGGATATTCATCGCTCAGGCAGGCATAAAAATTGTCCGTCGCCGTTGAGGCGAGAGCCTGCGGCAGCCGCCTGTAAAGCACAAACTCGGCGGCAAAAAGACGCAGAACCCTGATGCTGTAAATCATCAGCTGTTCGTCTGCCCCCGCGGGTAAACGCCGCAGATATTTCTCCGGCTCCGCAAGTGCGGAGCGCGCAAGATTCTTGCCGAGCGTATGAGCCTTGTCGGTGTTGCCGTTGCTGCGATATCGCTGCATGGTTTCAACAAGCTGCAGAAGGTCATCGTCGCCGGAATCGCTTTTGTCTGCGCCGAAAATCTTGATGTCGCTGTCTTCGTTGAGCACAATTACACTCCCGTTTCTTCCGCAGTTTGTTCACTCTTGCGCTGAAGCCTTTTTTGCTTGGCTTTGTAGCCCAGCAGGGCGGAAACCTGCTGCGCGGGCACGTCGATTCCGCCAAGAGGAATCGGTGCCGGATTGTACATCCCGTGGAAATCCGTTCCTCCGGTCATGAGCAGACCGTGCTGCTTCGCTGTTTTGATGAGCTGCTGAGTCTGTTCCTCGCTGTTTTGCGGATGCCAGACCTCCACGCCGTCCAGCCCGCAGGGAATGAGCTCCTCAAGCAGTTCAAAATTATTGTAAAACCCCGGGTGAGCAAGCACGGCAATGCCGCCCGCGTCATGAATCGCCTGAACGATGTCGGCCGGGTCGGGATATTCAACGGGAACATTTACGTTCTTCGGGCTGCTGCTCGAAAAAAGCTCATGGAACAGCTCTCCGTAATATTCCGTGGTGTAGCTGCAATGCATAAGCGCCTGCATAATGTGCTGCTTGAACACGTTGGTTGAGCCGGCGGCACATTTGAGCACAAGGTCGTTTGAAATCGGATAACGCTGAGCAATTTTGAGCACCATGTATTGGCTTGCCTTTTTGCGTGCAAGCGAATTGCGGCGGCAAAGTCCCTCCAGACGGTCGGGATTTTCCGGAAGATAGCAAAGAATATGTGCCTTTGAATTGCGCTTTTTGTCGGTCGCGGAAATTTCAACGCCCGGAATCACCTCAACGCCGTTTCTGTCGCCGATTATTTTTCCCCGAACGGTGCCCGCTAAACAATCATGGTCCGTAATCGCAATTGTCTTGATATTGCTTTTCTTTGCGAGAAGAACCAATTCGTCGATGCCAAGCGAACCGTCCGACAGTTTGGTGTGGCAGTGAAGATCCGCAGCCAAAATAAAGCCCCCAATACGATAATAAATTAAAATATGTACTTTTACAATAAAAATTACATATTAGAAATAAGTCTCTTTTAGGACAAATTCCCCTAATTGTTGTCAATTATACCTCAATTTGCAAATAAAAACAAGCATGTAAAAAGAATTTAGTAAAAAACAGTAAAAACATTAATACACATGACTGAAAACCGGCTTTAAATGTCGTTATCGCAATTTAATTTTTTTGAGTTCATGTTGACAAAGCTGCTTGTTTGCAGTATAATCTGTTCAACAAATCATACTTTGCCAACTTTATATACTTCAAGGAGACGTAACATGAAAAATCCCAAGGGTAAGTACGCGTGGACGGTCAAAGTCGGCGAGAAGGGGCAGTTTGTCATTCCGAAGGAAGCGCGCGATGTTTTTGACATCAAGCCCGGTGACACCCTGATTATTCTCGGCGACGAAAAAAAGGGGCTTGCCATTCCCCCGAAAAGCACCTTTTCCAAAATTGCCGAGTATGTGTTTTTAAGCAAAGAAGAAGATGACTGAGCAGCTCGGTCAATCAAATAAGTCAAACCGAAACGAGGAGAAAAACATGAGCGTTCTGACAGTTCGCAATCTGAAAAAAACTTATCCCTCCTTTACTCTCGACAGCGTTTCGTTTTCTCTGCCGCAGGGAAAAATCACGGGACTCATCGGGAGAAACGGAGCCGGAAAATCAACCCTTCTTAATTCTCTTTTCAACCATATTCATCCGGACAGCGGCGAGATAGAGTTTTTCGGCATGAGCTTTGCCGGAAACGAGCGTGAAATCAAGGAGAGAATCGGCTTTGTGTCAAGCGGCGTGAACTATTATCCGAAGAAAAAGCTCAGAAAGATTTCTTCAATCACCAAGGATTTTTATAAAAATTGGGACAGCGAAGCCTACAGCCGCTACATAGAGATGTTCAAGCTCGACGAGAACAAAACCCCGAGCGAGCTTTCAGCCGGAATGAAAGTGAAATAT
>CAZIMM010000077.1:0-9980 GCA_964540415.1 uncultured Eubacteriales bacterium | reverse complement strand
TTACAAACCTCACATCCAACGGCGCTGCAACAGCGACAGAGGGTACGGCTTACACAGCAACACTCTCAGCCGGCGAAGGCTACAACCTCCCGACAACAATCGTTGTTAAGGTCGGCGGCACAGAAATCACGAACTACACCTACGCAGCAGGCGTTGTCACAATCGCGGCAGCAGCTGTCACGGGCGACATCGAGATCATTGCAGCCGGCGTTCTCTCAAACTCCAGTGTTGTCAGTGTAACTCCTGTTGACACAACAACTCCTTACTACAGCAACGCTCTTCGCAGCTATGAATTCAAGGTTGTTGCAAGAGCCGACAAGCTTCAGATCGTTTCTTCCACGGGCGTAACAAGAACCTACACAAGGTATCACGCAGCTGTTTCCATCGTTTCCTATCTTGCGGATAACACAGTTTGCGATTCCAGCGATGCAGGCCTTGCATACGAGATCTGGACAATCAACATTGCGCTTCCGGAGGATACCTACACAGCTAAGGCGAAGTTCAGACTTGGCAACGCTGCTCCCGCTTGGGATGTAACTGCTAAGGACTTTGCAATTGACTATGATGTACTTCCCGAGCCGGAAGATCAGATCTTCACAATTGATGAGTCCACCTTCGTGGTTGGCGAAGCAAGAGTTATCACAGTCAGAACCAGCAAGGCCGTCAGCAAGATTCAGCTCACCTTCAAGGGCACATCCTCCACATATTCCGGCGGTTATGTCGATGACGGCGATGTACGCGTATGGACAATCAACAGGTCATTCCCGGTTGGTTCGTATGCAGTGGGTCTTAAGGTTAAGAACGGTTCCGTGTGGACTGCACTTGAAGACACTCTTAACATCACAGTTACAAAGAACTGATTGAACCACCAGCAAAGCAATATTTCTGCCCTGCTCCCCTGAATGAGGAGCGGGGCAGGGACGTGAAAACCGAAGCCGTCCGCCTTAAGCGGACGGCTTTATTTTTTGTTGCGCGAGCGCACGCGGAAGATGTGAACAGGTTCGGATGACTTGATCCGACATATCGGCACTGCACAGAGCGTTTGCTTCTCGGCAGCTGCTCAAATTTTGATTTGCAAAGCACATCCGATCTCTTTTTTCGTTTAATCGTAATACGAAAGTCCTATTCAATCGTGAAGCCTCGTACACGAACGCAATGCACGAATGAAAAATCTCCGAAATCTGCTGACGGATTTTTGTTTTTTTTAAGGCGGAGGATACAGTAACACTGTCGTATAGCAAAGACGACAATGACGAAAAAGGGCAAAAAAACTCAAGCAGAGGAGGGCACATATGGCTCTCCGATGCTTAAGCAACACAGGCGGTCATGATATACGCTTTTCAGTATTGTTGTATGCGGAATTCCGGACAAAACACCGTGATGCAAAACACGACTTACCATAAAAAACGGCATGTTTTCTGTTTAAAACACATCAAAAAAATTGATTATCGGCACAGCGAAAAAATAGTTTAAATAAGCGTTCGAAAAATACAAAGAAATGGCTATTTAATGTAATCTTCGTGTTGACATAAGTTTGCAAACGTGATAAACTATACAATACAATAGTATCTTAAACTATGCCCAACTGCGCACTTTTTTAGGTTTTTATACTTTTTTGACAAAAAAACTCGACTTTTGATGGAATTTGTGTGTTCATTGAACACACAGCGGAAATGATATTCTTCACCCCGGTGATTAATATATGCTTATCTTAAGGAGGAATTCATGTGAGAACAACCAAACGCTTGCTTGCTTTGATTATGTCATTGGTAATGATTATCACAATCGTTCCGATGATGACCATTGAATCCAGTGCCGGATACCTTGACGGCGGTCTGAAGTTCGATGATCAGGGCAAATTCAAACTGATTCAGTTCACAGATATCCAGGATGACCAGGATGTCGATTCCCGTGTACTGTCTCTGATTAACAACGCCATGGCAATTTACCAGCCTGACCTTGTGGTTATGACGGGTGATAACGTCACGACGAACAGAAATCAGTCAAACTTTAAATCAGCAGTTGACTCATTCCTCGCACCGATCATCAGCAGAAACATACCATATGCAATAACCTTCGGTAACCACGACTCTGAGGGATTGCTTGCCTGGGGCAGAGACAATCAGTATGACTACTATGTCTCCCACTCCAGCCTTGGTGTTGACTATGATATTGACAGCCTGTCGGGAAGCGGCTCGGGTTATATCCCGATTTACTCAAACGACGGTGCAGCTGTTAAATTCTGCCTCTGGCTGATGGACTCCGGCGATTATGACGGAGACAATTACAGCTACGTCAAGGATGACCAGATTACAAAGTACAACGAAGTGAGCAACACCCTCAAAGCCGGCAACGGCGGCGTGGCTGTTCCCACGATGGTCTTCCAGCACATTCCGGTTCCGCAGATATACGATCTTCTCCAGGTCGCAACCGCCTCAACGGCGGGAGCTGTCAAGGGACAGTGCCTGAACTGGAGCAATGATTACTGGATTCTTGACCCGACAAACTCCACAATCACTGGCAAAATCGCAGAGGGTCCCTGCCCCTGCACCAATGATCACAGGAATCAGTACAATTCATGGGTTGCGCAGGGCGGCATGGTCGGCGCATTCTTCGGTCATGACCACAAGAACACCTTTGTCGGCACAACCGGTGACAATATCACCATGGGTTATGCGAAGGCGGCAACCCTCAACTCATACAATGACGGCGACCCAGGCTTCAGATACTATGAGCTTTCTGCTGACGGCACCTACACAACCAAGAGTGTCACAGCAACAACCATAGGCGCTGAAGAGGGCGGCTCGTTTGAGCATGACATCGTTGCAGGCGCACTTGTGGTGCCCGATCGCATCTATGTCGGTGCTGCCGACAACTCGCTTGCAAAGCAGGCATTCGGTACATCAATCCAGCTCAAGGGTTATAATCTCTCAACTCTTGCCGCTTACGACAGAGACCTTGCCATTTCCGTTGATCTTGAATCCTCCTGCACGGATGTCGCTCTTTCGGTAACCGAGGGTGTCAACATTTCGGGCGTTTCGGTTGAAAGCAAGGGCACTTCAAATATATACAACTGGTCGATAACCGGCGGCTCGGCTTCAGCCGGCAGCGCTATTACTTACACACTGACTTATAACAAAAGCGGTGTTGCTTATACACAATATGCGTATTCATACGTTGAAAACATCATGAGTCCTGCCGGTATGTACGTTTTCACACGAAATTACCGCGGCAGCAACAGCTCGGGCAACTTCGCAGGGATGAAGTATGTCATGACACTCACAAGCTCCAACTACAGAGAGCTGGATGTTTACGGCTGCACCAGAGCGCACACGGACCCGTCGCTCGGTACTGACGCAAATGATGACACTATCACAAACACAGATTACAGCGGATATTACGACTTTTCCGCCAACAGTGCCGGTGAGGACGCCGGTTTCAAAAACGGAAACAGCAAGGCCTACGGCCTCAGCTACTTCTCTCCCACAAGAGAGCGCAGAAGCTACGACCATGTGATTCACGCCTCCGCAGGCATGGCTCCCGTTGCATCTGTTTATGTTGATACTGCCTCGCTTACCGACAGCAACGAGGACGGCGTGGTCAACTTCTCCGACCTTGGCCTAAATCTGAACTTCTACACTCACGCAAATAACGACAACAATCAGAATCTCACCGTGAGCGGCATCGGAATCAAGAGCGGCGATTCGGGCTATACTACGTCAAACTGGAACACCGAAACAACAGGAATAACGACCAACTGGGCAAGCGGAGACGTAATCAGCTATGTCAAGCGCTCACTTAAGGTTTTCAAGCTGTTCGGCTCGGCTGCTCCCACCACTGCCACATACACGATTATTCCGAAGCTCTATTTGAACTATACCGGCGGCGACTATGACACAACCGTCTCAAACTATTCTCCCGTTGTTCTCAATGTTAACACATACACCAAGGCAGCGCTGCGTACCCTTGTCAACTCAGAAAGGGCAGCAATGCGCCAGGAGGCAAACTACTCCTCCACTTTCTTCAATTCATATCTCTATGCATACAAAACAGCAACCGAGATTCTCAGAAAATCTGCGACAACGCAGGCAGAAATTGATTCGGCTGTTTCAACTCTCAACACTGCAATTCAAAACCTGGAAAGCGGCGCAGAGGAGATTTCCGACAACTCTGCGGCAGCCGGCAATGTTGTTGTTCCGTCGGTTATTTATGTCGGCGCAGACAACTACGGTCTTGCAACGCAGACTGAGGGCACAAAAATCCTTCAGCAGGTTGTGAATTATCACACCAAATCTCTCAGTGCGGTTTACACCAATTTCTCAATCGCTGTTCCCGAGGGAGCGACAAATCCCTCCGTTGTTGTCACTTCAACAGGCGGCACTCCGACCTATACTTTCGATTCCGGCACGGGCACCGGTGTTATCACCGGCGGCACATCGACCGCCGGAAGCTACATCAAATATGTTTTTACCTACACCCTCAACAGCAAAACCTATACTCAGGTTGCAGCAAGCTATGTTACAAAGGTTCCGCTTGCATCGGGCTGGAACACGTTCATCAGAAGAAAGAATGACTGGGACACCAAAAAAGACAGTTTGACTTATGTCAGCTATGTCGCCCCCAACGGTGTCACTCCTGCCGGAGCAATCTGGATGGCAGCGGGTGCCAGCGGTTACACATCGGGCGGCAGTAACGGTCCGCAGACTTTCAATTTCTCAACAATGACCAGTTCAACCACTTTGGCCGCCGGCTCATATTATGGAATTACGGACTGGACCAAGCCCGCAAGGTACAACACCGGAACATGGTACTGCGGCCAGACTGGCGCGGAGAGCAAGAGCGGAAACTCGGGCTACGCCGCTGTCACCAATGTTTATATTGACCCGTACGTCATCACAAACCTTCAGCAGGTCGGCATCAAGTTCTCACTTTACAGAACCGAGACACCGGATGACAGCGGAACAATGGACACTTCAACCAGTACGGTAACCCATTCGGGCGGAAACACCTACAGCTTCGGCACCGGTTCAAATGTTGCCAACACAACCGGTGTGGGCTACACTCTCACTCTTTCCGGCACTGCTGTTCCCGCAAACGGAACAACAATAACTTACGCCAACGGAATGCACTTCGATGATGACATGGGACTTACCTGTCACACCAGGTACAATATGAATTTCATCGTAACCGATAAAACAGAGCTTCGTGCTCTTGTTAATCAGGAGCTTGTGGCTTTCCGTCAGATTCACGACGGTTATGACAACAGTGACAACTCCTTCACAGCTTACCTGACCGCACTTGCGGAAGCACAGGCAGCGCTTGCCAACACAACGCTCAATGCCGCCGGCAACACAGCGGCAAAGAATGCTTTGCAATCGGCAATCGACAACCTTAAGTATGTCAAAGCCGATTATCAGGTTGTTTGGGATGCTTACGACACGATTATCCGTGTGAAAAACGGTGTGCTGAACTACAGACCCAATGCAATCAACGACCCGCATTATTATTCTCTCAATGAGTTCTATCCCGCAAGCTACTACATGAGCATCAACGAAATCGAGATGCAGATTGAGGAGCTCCCGCAACGAGGCAACGAGGCGCAGTATCTTGACATCAGATACCAGTCAACTGTCAATGCCATGGCAGCCGGTCTGCTTGCAAGCTGGACCAGTATGTATCTTCTCTCTGCCGATCTCAATGCAATTAACCTCTATCTCGGACTCAATCAGTTCAACACTCTGGAAACAACTCAGATTGATGCAATCCAGAACAACATGACGAAATATCCCACATATAACAAAGAATTTTTCCCGACGAGCTATTACACTCTCGACACCCTTCAGGTCTGGGAGGATGCGGTAAGCAACGGCCTTGCTTGCGACAACCTCAAGAAGCCCGATCAGGCGCTTGTTGACACAAGGGCAACAGCTCTCCAGAGAGCTTATTACGGCTACAATTCAACCAACGACCCGACATATCCCTCCGGCTCTCCTGCCCTCATCCTTGCAGGACTCACACTTAAAGCCGCGAATTATGCCGAGTTCAACGCAACAAAGGAAGACGCACTCGCCGGAATTGCAACAAAAGTCAATGTTGTTGACCCGACCGGTGTCGGCACCTTCCAGATCAATTACTACTCCTCATCCGTTATCAACTCAATTAACAGCATCATCAGCGGTCTTAACACGAGCCTGCTCATTCCCGAGCAGTCAACTGTTGACATGGCTAACACCTCCCTTCTCTCTGTTTATGAGACAATGGGCTCCAACCTCAATGATGCTGATTACACCTTCGCAAATGCACAGCGCAACATCCCGGCAACGTATGAAAGCAATTACGCATACTATTATACCCCGGCATCATGGTCTGCGCTGACAACCGCGCGCAATGCAATCAAAACCGGAAAGAAGACGAACTTCCAGTCCGATGTTGACACCTACGCGCTGAACATCTACAACGCACGAAATGCACTTGCTTACAACCCTGCGGACTACAGCGCAATTGACACTCTGCTTGGAGAAATTGCTCTGCTCACCCCGAGCAATTACACCAACTGGGCAACGCTCCAGCTCGCTATTAATAATGTTGTCAGAGGCTACGATGTCACCAAGCAGCCAACGGTTGACGGCTGGGCAACGGCTATTTCAACAGCGAAGGATAACCTGAACTTTAAGTTGGCAACGCTTACAAACCTCATTTCCGCAATCAATGCGGCAAGAGCGATTAACAGCAACCTTTACACTCCGGCTTCATATTCCGCCATGACGACGGTTCTTGTTTCCGCCGAGGCTCTCCGCGATGAAGCACCAATCATCACAAGGCAGACAGAGGTCAACACAATGACTTCTTCGCTTAACACCGCTGTTGGAAACCTTATTTACAAGGATTGTGACAAGTCGGGTTTGGCAACTGCTCTTGCACTGTATGATACCTTCGGTGAGGATGAATTCACCTTCTACGCCGAGTATGATTACGATCTTGTCTGGCTTCCGTTCCAGGAGGCACTTGATGCCGGCCAGGCAATTTACGATGACACATCGCTGAATATCACAAATCAGCAGGAAATCAACGACGCTGCTGCAGCAATCGTTACAGCTTACAACAACCTGCCCGCACTTTACACAGCGGTTGACGAAGCGATTGCCAGAATGCCTGTGGGTGATGACGCTCTTGCTTTCACCACCACTTCTCTTGCAACTGCTCAGGCGGCAATCGACGCTGTTGTCAGAAACAAGAAATACACTCAGCAGGCAACGGTTAACGGATACGCCGCTGCCATCAACACAGCAATCGACAACCTTGTTCCCAAAACAGCTGATTTGTCCGGTCTTATCACCGCAATCAACACCGCTTACCCCAAAACATCAAACCAGGCTCTTTACACCACGACAACCTGGAGCCCCTTCATTTCCGCTTACAACGCAGCGGTTGCCGCAAGAGATAAGGTTCCTGCCTATCTTTATGGCGAGCAGACCACTGTTGACGGAATTGCCGATGCACTTTCCCTTGCGGACACTAACCTCAGATACAAGCTCGCTGATTACAGCGAAGTCAACGCTCTCAAGACCGCCTTTGAGGCACTCAACCAAAACTACTACACCACCGAGAGCTACGGCGCAGTTGTAACCCTCCTGACAGTCACAATCGACTGGAACAAGAACATCACTGAGCAGCCTGCGGTTGACGCCTATGCCGATATGCTCGATGCGGCAATTAAAGCTCTTGTGCTGAAAGACGCGGATTATTCTGCAGTCACAACGGCAATCGGCGCCTTCAATGCCCTTGCAGCAGATGAAGCGCTTTACACCCCGGCAAGCTGGCTCGCATGCGAGAATGCTGTTGCAGATGTTGTTCCGGGTCTCAAGATTGACGAGCAGGCAAGAGTCACAGGCTTTGCCACCGCAATCAACACTGCAGTTGAACACCTCGCTTATGTTGATGCCGACCTCACAGCTCTTATCGCTGCGATAACTGCCGCTCAGAACAAGGTTTCCGGCAAGGAGACATGGTACACATCCGGAACTTACACTCCGTTCACCACTGCTCTCAACGCAGCAATCGCAATCCGTGACGCTTCCCCCGCATACACTGTCGACCGTCAGGGCGAAGTCACAACCGCGACAACAGCCCTCACCACCGCTTCCGGCAACCTTGCTTACAAGCTTGCTGATTACACGGCACTCGGCAACGCACTTCAGGCAGCAGCAGACCTTGAGGATGACAGAGACCTTTACTCAAACTTCAACATTGTTGATGATGCTGTCACTCCCGCCGCTCTTGCCTATGCAAACCAGACAATAACCATTGACAGACAGTCTGAGGTTACGGCTCTTGCAACTGCAATCACCGATGCCATTGATGATCTTGTGCTGAAGCCTGTTGCTGTTGAGCTCGTTCCCGCAAGCGGAAGCGAAATCACCATTGACAACACAAACAAGTTCATTTACGGTGTTCCCGCGTTCGGCGCAATCACCGGTGATACGGGACTTGAAGAGCTCGGACTTGCGGATGTCACGGGTGACGGTTATCTTGTCTACACTCCGACGGCCAACGGCTACGGCACCGGCACAAAGGTTGAGCTGTTCAGCAATGCTGACGCGACAACTCCTGTTGCAACCTACTATATTGCAATCTTCGGTGACTGCAACGGTGATGCCGGTATTGACTCGAGTGATGCCGTGTGCGTGCTTGATGCTTACAACTTCGTTGCTTTCGATTACGATTTCGACAGCCCGGATTCAGTGTTCAGGTTTGCCATGGACCTCGACAACAACGGCTCGGTTGACGATATGGACGCTGTCAGAATCTTCGAGGCGGAGAACTTCGTGATTGAGTTTTCACAGACAGATCCTTACAACCCGACTTACTACGTGTAATTTGTAACTTTTCTCATCCCCGTGCGGAAGCGCATGGGGATGGGGATGAATATTATTAAGGAGGCACAATTTTAATGAAGCAACTCAAGAAGACAATAAGCATTCTTCTGACTTTTGCTCTGGCTTTCGGAATGTTCGCGGTTGCGGCAAATGCAGAGTACACAGGGCTCGGCGTTGAAGGCTCCATATCCACCCTCAGAGTTGCAGTTGACAAAACAACAGCTGCACCCGGCGACACAATAAATGTTTCTGTTTATAACACAACAAACTTTTACGCAGGCCCCACAGGTTCTGTCTCGATTTTCTATGATACAACTTATTTTGAAAATCTCGGCACTACCTACACCACAAACGGTACTGCAGCCATCACAAACATGACTGCTGCCGGTGTGCTGACAGTAAACAACGGCGCGGGAACGGCTCTCGCCGAGTTTGAAACACTCAACGCTGTCGTCACAAGCCCCTTGGCTCTTTATCCCGCAACCTACAGCACTACAGAGCTGAAGGAACAGTGGAAGATTTTCACATTCCGCTATACTTCAACTGCGGTTGGCCCGACTTTCATGTTCGACAATGCACTCCTTTATACCCTTAAGCTGAAGGTCAAGGCAGCTGCTCCCGACGGAGCGGCAGTCATTAAGATTGATTCCGGCTCAATAAAAGCTGCTGCAGCAAACACTGCACAGGCATATTCAACCTATCAGTCAATCAACGGCAGTAACGGTCAGATGACTTCTCAGAACGTCACAAATTATATTCAAACTACCGATGTCTCTCAGGCTAATGTCACCGTTAACGTGGCATCTGCTTCCAAATATGATGTCACTCATAACCTCACCAACATCACTGCCACAGCCGGAACGGCAGGCACAGATGTTGCCACACAGGGCACAGAGTACACCACAACTCTCACAGCTGCAACAGGTTACAACCTGCCGGCAACTGTCACCGTAACAATCGGCGGCACAGCTTACACAGGCTTTACCTATGCTGCAGGCGTAGTAACAATCCCGGCAGCTGATGTCACAGGTGACATCGTTATCACCGCAGCAGGCGTTGCAGAGACATATGCTGTCACTGCAAACCTGACAAACATCACCTCCA
>CAZIMM010000076.1:7137-10599 GCA_964540415.1 uncultured Eubacteriales bacterium | reverse complement strand
AAGAGACTCCTTCGGATATTTCACAAAATCCGGATCGCCCCAGCGGAAGATTGAACGGTAGCTGCCCTTCGGCGCAGCTTCCTTGACCCATTTCGGCTCAAAGCCTTTATACGGTTTATTGCTCATTTCCTGATTTCCTTTCTCTTGGTGAGCGCTCTCAGCTTTCTGTAGAACGGCTCAAGCTTAGGATAAAGTTCTTTGTATACTTCATTGTAAAGCTTCATATACAGCTCGTGCAATTGGGCATCGGGTTTGAAAAAGTCCTTTTCCCTGACCATGGAGGCTATCGCTTCGTCGTAATTCTTGAAGACCCCTGTTGCCACAAATGCCACCATCGAAGCGCCCAGGCCGCAAGCCTCGTGAGTCTGAATCCGCTTGACCGGCAAGCCGAACATATCCGCCATAATCTGGCAAACCTCATCGCTCTGCGAACCGCCGCCTGCCGCGAACAGTTCCGTCACCTTTGTTTTTGAGCGGCGCTCCATGGTGAACAGACCGTCCATAAGAGCAAAGCCTATGCCCTCGATTATGGCGCGGTAAATGTGCTCCTTTGTGTGGATGTCAGTAAATCCGAGCATAACTCCGCGGGCGGCGGGGTTTGCAACACCGGGGCTCCAGAACGGCTGAATCATCAGGCCGTCACATCCCGGCGGGACCTCGTTGAGGCGTTTGTCGAGAAGTCTCTCGGCGGAGCATCCCAGCTCCTTGGCTTTTTGGCACTCCTCATAGGCAAACTGCTGTTTGAACCATGAAAGTGTCCAGTAGCCTCTGTAAATCTGTATTTCCGGGTTAAACAAATCATTCGGTATTGCGGGATAAGCCGGCAGGAACTGCTGCGGCTCAAAATACTTCGGGGTTGCAACCTGCACTGTGGCGGTTGTGCCGAACGAGAGTGCCGCCTTGTGCTGTTTTATGACAGACAGACCGAGTGTTTCGCACCCCTTGTCGGAGCCTGTTGCGATGAGCGGAAGGCCCTCCGGAATTCCGGAAAGCTCGGATATTTCCTTGCTGATTGTGCCGATTGTCTCACCGGAATCGCACAGCTCACACAGCTTTTCAGGCTCAATGTCGCAAATGCAGCGGGTGAGATTGCCGTGCTTCATCCATGTTCTGTTCTTATAGTCAAACGGGATATGCCCAATCATGTTGGCAACGCTGTCCTTAAGGTTTCCTGTGAGCTTATAGTTAAGATATGTAGGGAGCATAACAAATTTTTCGGTTTTGCTCCATATTTCGGGCTGATTCTCCATAATCCAGTTTGCAACGGACGCCTTGTGCTGTGCCACGACCGTTTCATCCATGCGCACGAGCTTCAGTGCAAGGCCGGGGAAGAATTTGTAGGGCTTATCCTGCGCCGCGACACGTTTGTCAAGCCACAGCACAATGTCCCGCAGGGGCTTGTTGTCTTTGTCGAGGCAAAGGGTTGTGTCGCGGATAACCGTTATGGTGACAGCCGTCACGCGTTCCATAAGCTCCGGAGCGGCCTCCCGCAGTTCCTTTCCGATTGTGCAGAGAATGTCAAAATAGAAATCCGGCTTCTGCTCCGCCCAGCCCGGATTTACGGAGAAATAAGGCTGCTTGTATTTTTTCTGAACAAATTTGACTATGTCACCCTTTGTGTCCACCAAAAGTCCGCGCATACTTTGTGTGCCGACATCGAAAGTCAGTGCTAACGGGTCGTTCATTTCTCTTCCCCCAGTCAAAAATTTGAATATAAATAACTCACTTTGAGAGCATATCGCTTGTTGCAATTATATCTGCGCCGAGTCCGAGAACATTCGGAATAACCGCGTCTCCCCTGCGCGGCCTTGTTTCAACAACAGTTTTGTTGATTTCTGCCATAACGTCAAAAATTCTGTCCTTCGGGATTTCCTTTGAGGTCCTCACGGGCAGCACGGGAGCTTCGGGAAAAACAGTTTTGACGGTTGAACAAACCGTGCGTACCGGTGCCGTCAATTCGTCAACAGCAAAGCGCTCCCCTATTTTACATCTGTTTCCGGAGACGGATATAGCGCCGTCCTCGCCGCGGTTGACAGTCAATTTACAGCCGAGCGGGCAACCGATACATATCATTTCCATGAGTGCATTCTTCCTTTCGCTGTCATTGTGGGGCTATCTCAAAGCTGACTTTTGAATCTTCATTAAGGTTCAGTGCACTGAAATCAAAGACGATTCTTTCCATTTCGGGCGGACGCAGGAACGGGTATTTTTTTTCAAAAACCTTTTTGCCGTCAACAGTGCACCGCAAAACACATTTATCCATAACCTCGGCGCTTCTGAAATACAGAGTGGCATCAGAGTTGTTTTTGTTCAAATCAAGCATCTGCGGCACAAGATAAAGCAATCCTGCACCGACGTTGAGGTCAAGCAGTCTGCGCTCGGATTTTTTGTATGCCGCGGCTGATGCACCCGCAATTTCTCCGCTTTCGGAAACATAATCCACAAGGTCGTTGACATGCAGCGCGTTGCCGCAGGAAAACACTCCGTCAATACTGCTCATCAGCGACATGTCGCACCTTGCGCCCTTGGTTCTGCCATCGAGCTTGACTCCGAGACTTTCGGCAAGCTCATTCTCCGGAATAAGACCGACGGAAAGAATCAGAGCGTCACATTCAACAATGCTCTGCGTGCCTTCAATCGGCTGCATTTTATCGTCCACCTGCGCGATTTCAACGGCTGTGAGCCTGTCGTCACCGAAGACCCCGGTGACGGTGTGAGACAGATGGAGAGGGATATCGAAATCGTCCAGACACTGCCTGATGTTCCTTGTCAGTCCCGAGGGGGTTGATTTCACCTCGTAGACACCGAGCACCTTCGCGCCCTCAAGCGTGAGACGGCGCGCCATGATGAGCCCGATATCGCCGCTGCCGAGAATGACGCATCTCTTTGTGGGCAACTGGCCGAGAAGATTTGTGAAATGCTGTGCCGTGCCGGCGGTGAAAATGCCTGCGGGACGTGTTCCGTGAATGAACACCTGTTTTGAGGTGCGCTCACGGCAGCCGGTGGCAAGCACAAGTGCCCTCGCACTGAGCGTTTCGACTCCCTGCCTGTTGACAACCGTAATCAAAAATCCGTCCCCGGTTTTATCAAGACGGGTGACAAAGGTCAGCGTCAGCGCCTCAATGCCCTCGCTGCGGAATTCATCAATGAACCGTTCGGCGTATTCCGGACCCGAAAGCTTTTCCTTGAAGCGCACAAGCCCGAAGCCGTCGTGTATGCACTGCTTGAGAATGCCTCCGAGCCTCGCCTCGCGCTCAATGAGCACGACGGACGCTCCGGCACGCTTTGCGGAAAGCGACGCGGCAAGCCCCGCAGGGCCGCCGCCTATGACGGCAACATCAAAGTTTCTCATTTCGCCGCCTCCTTTGTTTCGCCGAAGCAAATCACGGCATTTTCGGAGCTCTTGCGAACCTCGGACACCGGAACGCCGAGATAATCGGCTATAATTTTTGTTACAAGCGC
>CAZIMM010000076.1:0-7127 GCA_964540415.1 uncultured Eubacteriales bacterium | reverse complement strand
AAGCCGCCCTGACATCTGCCCATGCCCGGACGAAGGCGCTTTTTTATGCCGTCAACCGTCGGTACACACAGCGGGGAATGGAGCGCATCGAGTATTTCGCCCTTGCTTATTTCCTCACAGCGGCAGACTATCACTCCGTAATCCGGATTCTGACGAATCAGCTCGGCGCGCTGTTCGTCGGGCATATTGCGAAGCACCGGGACGCCCTTTCTGCGCGGGTTATAGTTTTCGTTTTTCTCAACAGTCAATTCCCCGCGAAGCATCCCGACAGCCATTTTTTCAATGTCAAGCGCAACGGCGGGTGCGGTGGTCAGACCGGGCGACTGAATACCGGCGCAGTGAATCAGATTGGAGGTTTTGCGCCCTTTTTCAATGACAAAATCCTCCTCGAAGGTCGGCGCGCGAACGCCCGTAAAATAAGTTATGATATCCCTTTCCGAAAGATACGGAGAGGTGGTCTTTTGCTTTGCAAACACATTCTTTATGCTTTGAGCAGAGGTTGCAAGGTTTTCTTTTTCATATGTTTCAACGGCATCCGGGCCAACGAGCACATTATCATGCGCCGTGTGTACAAGCCCTCCGCCCTTTGTGTGCGTTTTTGCAAACGAAAGCTTCTTTATTGAGCCGATGCCGTTGACGATATAAGCCGCTTTTTTGTCCAGAATCGAATTTGTGCCGCGTCTGGGATGGATGGAAAAGAATCTGTCCCCGGCCATTTTTGCGATTTCCTCGGAGAAAACTCCGGCGGCGTTGATGACAAGGCGCGGGTGAAGCGTTCCCCTGTTTGTTTTCACTGCCGTGATTTTTCCGTTTTCAAGCTCCATGCCGGTGACAACGGTGTTCAGCGACACCTCTGCGCCGTTCTGCACAGCGTTTTCGGCATAGGCTATCGTCAGCCCGTAGGGGCAAACGCTGCCCGTACAGGCGTTATACATTGCAAACTTAAAATCGGGGTTGAGATTCGGCTCAATCTCTCTGAGACGGCTTGCGGAAATCACCTGAGTGTCCTTGACACCGATGTGTCTGCGCTGTGCGGCGAAAAGACGGATAAATGGCTTCAGCCACCCCTGGCAGAAGCCGACGAACTGACCGCAGCGAATAAACGGTACATCCAGTTCCTCACATACTCTGCCGTACATTTCGTTCCCCAGAACAACATAATGCTGTTTAAGGGTACCCTTACCCAGGTCAACACCCGGGTGCACCTCACCGTCGTTCCTGCCGGAAGCTCCGAGAGCAAGGTCCGCTTCCTTTTCAACAAGCAATATGTCAAGCTTCCACTTTGAAAGCTCTCTGGCTATGCTCGCACCGGATATTCCTCCGCCGATAATAAGTACATCTGGTGTCCGTCCCTCAAGCGCGGAATCTTTCAGCCCGGGCATACGCATTTCCGGCATTTTCACACCTTTGAGAGCAATGTCGTTGACAACATGTCTTCCGCTTTTTTTGTCAACCGCCATGTTGCACGCGGCAAGAATATCCTCCCAACTGTCAAGCTCTCCGGAAAGCACAACGCAACCGTCGCCGATCTCTGCACCGACGCGGTTACCGAAGTTTTTTTTAAGCTTTTTATTCAATTTATATATATTCATCAAACAACACAACCTTTTAAACAATCATAGCGCAAACAGCTGTCTTTGTCAATAAAGTCGCAGCAAGTTTGATGTATATATATACTGTCAATATCAACTAAACAGAAATATCAGCCTTCCTTCTCTTTTATCCTTTCTTCAAGCATCATTCGGGACACAATTTCTGTGAGCTTTTCGTTCTCTTCCGTCAGATTTTCTCCGGTTACGCGGTACGGCTTGCCGCACGTCAGTTTTATGCTTCTTCTGAACAGATTGTATTTCCCGGTTATTGCGAACGGCACCAGCAATGCCCCCGTTTCCTTTGCCATTTTCACCGCACCGTATTTGAACGGCAGAACAAGCTCGTCTGTGCGGTTCAGTCTTCCCTCCGGGAATATTCCTATCACTTTATTTAGCCTGAGCAATTCGCTCGCCGCGGGCAGCGCGTACCTGTCCTTTGTGCGTCTGTTGACCGGGATGATTCCCATATTCCCGAAGAAATACTTCAATGCTCCCTTCATAAGCTCGTCCTTTGCAAGAAAGTGTATGCAGCGTCTTGTTGCACAAACAACCAGTGCGCAGTCCAGATTGCTCATGTGATTTCCTGCAATCACAACAGCGCCGGAGGATGGTATATTTTCCGCGCCCTCTATTCTCACTCTGTAAAGCATCTTGAACAACTGTCCTGCCCACGGACGCAAAAAAACGTAAAGCGCCGGCTCGTGACTTTTTTGCTTCATTCACTATTCTCCTTTTAATTCAAAATAACGAAATATTCTCCCGAAACCGCATATATTGTTTCCATATTAAAAGATTTCCCGAATTGGAAAAATAATACAACAAAATTAAGGTATAATATAAAAAAAATTGCTGAGGAGACAAATTTATGAAACTTCTTGTCACGGGCGGCGCCGGTTTTATCGGCAGCAATTTCATTTATTATATTCTTGACAGATATCCCGACACACAGCTTGTCTGCGTTGATTCATTAACCTATGCCGGAAATATTCTCACCCTGAAAAGGGCTCTTGCCGACCCGCGTTTTGTTTTCTGCAAGGCGGACATTTGCGACCGTGAGGCAATTTACGGCATATTTGAAAAAGAGAAGCCGGATGCCGTTGTCAATTTTGCGGCAGAGAGCCATGTTGACCGCTCGATTGAAGCACCGGAGGTATTCTTGAAAACGAATGTGCTCGGCACACAGGTGTTGCTTGACGCCGCGAGAAAATACGGTGTTTCGCGCTACCACCAGGTGTCAACGGACGAGGTTTACGGTGACCTGCCGCTTGACCGCCCCGACCTTTTCTTCACCGAGGAAACCAACCTCAGCACCTCCAGCCCTTATTCCGCTTCAAAAGCAGGCGCGGATTTGCTTGTTATGGCATATCACCGCACCTTCGGCGTTCCTGCGACGATATCGCGCTGCTCGAACAACTACGGTCCCTATCAGTTCCCCGAAAAACTGATTCCCCTTATGATTCTCAATGCCCGCGCCGACAAAAGTCTTCCGGTCTACGGTGAGGGACTGAATGTGCGTGACTGGCTGTATGTGGAGGATCACTGCGCGGCAATAGACCTCATTCTGAAAAACGGCACTGTCGGCGAGATTTACAATATCGGCGGCCACAACGAGCGCCGCAACATTGACGTTGTGAAAACCGTTATCAGTCAGCTCGGCAAGAGCGAGGAGCTGATAACCTATGTCACCGACAGAAAGGGTCACGACCTGCGCTACGCCATTGACCCGACGAAAATCCACCGTGAGCTCGGTTGGCTGCCCGCTACCGATTTTGAAAGCGGCATAAAGCGCACCGTTGACTGGTATGTTGAAAACTCCTCCTGGCTCGATGACATCTGCTCCGGCAAATATTTAGAGGCGGCAAAAAATATTTGAGGAGAATTGTTATGAGTGAATTAAAGCCGGGCGTTTACCGCCACTTCAAGGGAAACAAATATGAGCTGATGTTCACCGCGAAAAACAGTGAAACGCTTGAGGAAATGGTCGTCTACCGCGCTCTCTACGGTGACGGAGGAATCTGGGTTCGGCCTGCCTCAATGTGGAACGAACTTATCGAGCGCGACGGCAAAACCTTCAGGCGCTTTGAGCCGTGCGGCGACTGAAAAAGGTTCTGAAAATGCGCAGGTTCTTCTTGAGCTTGCGCATTATGCATATTGTAACCATTTTTAACCAAATTGTAAGAGATTTGACCTATCTTTTTTTGAAACAACATGTATAATATAGCAGAATAAGAGGAGGTGGGGTTATGGCGGAGCAGGAAAAAGCGCCTGTTGCGGAGCCTTTCATTGTTGTTAAAGAAATGGGCAAGGCTTACCGCATGGGTGACGAAACAGTTGTCGCCCTGCGAAGAATCAACCTGACTATCAACCGCGGCGAGATTTGCTGTGTTTTCGGTGTGTCCGGCTCCGGCAAGAGCACACTGCTCAATATGCTTGCGGGCTTTGAACCACCAAGCAGGGGCAACATATTCATTGACGGAGTGGACATCACCAAACTGACCGAAAACAGGCTTGCCGCCTTTCGTCAGAAAAATGTCGGTTTTGTTTTTCAGTCATACAACCTGCTTCCGATGATGACCGCACTGGAAAACGTTGCCCTTCCGCTGACATTCTGCGGGACAGACCGCCGGGTTCGCGAGCGCACGGCGGCGTCAGTTCTCAGGGCTGTAGGGCTTGGGAACAGAGCCAACCATTATCCGTCGCAGATGTCAGGCGGTCAGCAGCAGCGAACCGGCATTGCAAGAGCCTTTGTGGCAAAGCCCAAGCTTGTTTTTGCCGACGAACCGACCGGCAACCTTGACACCAAGACAACAAAAGAAATTATGGGCATGATGGTGGGCTTTGCCCGTAAATATAACGAAACACTGATTATGGTCACGCACAATCCGGAGCTTGCGAACTATGCCGACAGAATCATTACACTGCGTGACGGGGAAATTATCGGGGATGAAAGGACAAACAACAATGAATAAGAAACATTTTACCTCTCTGCTCAGCCTGCTGTGCATCCTGGCAATTCTGCTCTGCTCTTTTGCGGTAGCTGCCTCGGCATATGATGATGACGAGGAGGATGAAACAACAGTTTCCGATGAAGCGGTGACCGAGGAGCCCGTTACCGGTGCTGTGGTTACAAGCAACACGGTTGTCACCGGTGTTGAGGTTCAGAACACTTCAAGAGCCTCAAACAGAACACTCAAAAAGGGACACATCGCAAAAATCACCGTACATATGAAAAACATCGGCATAAAAGAATCACTGTTTTCCGGGAGCATCAGTGTTGTTCGCCCGATGGACAGTTTTGCCGAGGGCGGCTCGGTGGAATTCGTAAAAAAGGCATCAAAAGACAGATATATTACATATGACCTTGTTTTCAGAGGGCTTGTTTATTCCGGAAGCGGAAACACACTGCGCTTCATTATGAATTACACCGACATGGATTTGCCGTCAGAGAGCATGGAGCTGACAATAAGCCAGTGCATAGAATCGGTTACGCAAACAACAAGCGCCTCGCCTGAGGCAACCACAGCGTCTCCGTCTGTTCCTTCGGTGCGCATAAACAGAGGCAGCATACCCTCGGTTATCAATGCAGGAGATGAGTTTACACTTGAGGCCGTCATCAAAAATTCGGGCACTGTTCCGGTCGGCCAGGGAAGTGTGACCTTTGAGCCGAGCGACGGTTTGACGCTGCTTGAGGCTACCTCATCAAAGGAAACGGCGGCGCTTGCCGCGGGAGCTTCGCAAAAAGTGTGCATTCGTATGAGAGCCGAAAAAACCGCTGCAAGCTCTTCGCAGTCCGTAACTGCCAGCTACAAATTCACATACAAAGGCAGCGAAGGCACTCAGGACGGTGAGGCCAGCGAAAAGCTGCTTGTGCCGATTGTTGTTTCCAAAACCGCAGCCTCCGGTTCAGCTGCCGCAACACCGAACATCATCGTGAGCAAATACAGCTACGGCGGAGCGGTTGCAGCAGGCTCAACCTTTGTTCTTGAGCTGTCCTTCAAAAACACCTCATCTGTTGTCAGAGCGGAAAACATTGTGATGTCCGTTGAGACGGGTTCGGCGCTTTCGATCACCTCGTCATCCAACACATTTTATTTTTCTTCTCTTGACGCGGGAAAAACTATATCTCAAAAAATCGAAATGCTCGTTCCGTCCAACGCAGAGCCGGAAACCGCGAAAATCGACATTTCATTCAAATATGAATATCTAAACGGTTCAGAGCGTGAAACCGCAAATTCCGGAGAAAAGCTTTCGATTCCGGTGTTTCTGCCGGACAGATTCTCGGTTGTTGCACCTGAGCTTGTTGTTGCCACACAGAACCAGGAGACATATATTTCTCTGCCCTATGTCAACAAGGGCAAGGGTGAGGTCAGCAATGTTGAAGCTGATCTGATTTATGATGAGGATGCCGCAGGCTGTGAGCAGCCGCACCAGAATCTGGGCAATTTCGCGGCGGGTGCCAGCGGAACAATTGACATTCTGTTCACTCCCTACAACATGGGCGAAATGAACGTCACCGTGAAAATCACCTATGAAGACGAAATGCAGAAGCAAAAAACAATCGAGCTCCCCCTGACATTCAATGTCGATGAGGAAGTGCCTGTGGATGACCCATACTGGGAGGAGCCTGTCGATGCTCCGGAGGAAGGCGGCAGCCGCCTTTGGATTGTTTTCGTATGCGTCGGCGCGGCGGTTATTATTATTGTTGCAGTGATTGTTGTTGTCAAAAAGAAGAGAAAGAAAAAAGCTGCCTCAATCCCCGACGATTTTGACTGGGGGGACTCCTCAACATGAAGCTGAAGGACCTTCTCCGAATGTGCCGTGAAAACCTTTTCCGGCGCAAGGCGAGAACAATTCTTTCCGTCCTCGGTGTTATCGTCGGAAGCTGTTCGATTCTGATTATGGTTTCAATCGGCGTCGGGATGACAGAATCCCAGACGGCATGGATCAGCGAAATGGGCGATCTTAACACCATTACAGTCTATTCCAGATATGACGGCGAGCGCGCCGATGATGTGAAAATGGATGAAGCTGCCGTAAATCAGATTAAATCGTTTCCGCACGTTGATTCGGTTTATCCAAAGCTTACAAGCTCACAGCTTTCATCCGAAGAATCAACCGTTGCGCTTTATGCCGGAATCAAGAGGCGCTACATTTCATACACCGAGGTCACGAGTTACCCGCAGGAAGCATACGAGAGCATGGGCTATGAGCTGCTCAGCGGGAATTATCCGGTAAACGCTAACGAAGTTCTTATCGGTCAATACTTTGAATATAACCTCAACGACACAAAGCGTCCCGAAGGCAAGAATTACATAGATTATTACATGTATGACCCGACCGATCCCGATTTTCCAGAGCCATATATACGCTTGACCGGCAAGGAGATAGAGCTTGTCGTCAGCGACCAGAACGGACATGAGCTTTCCCAGAAATTCAAGGTCTGCGGTGTTGTCAAGGAGGACTATGCGAAGGGCTACGAAACTTCCTCCGGCGTGATGCTTCAGAATGACGACCTCAAGAAGTTTCTTGAAGACG
>CAZIMM010000075.1:7345-10770 GCA_964540415.1 uncultured Eubacteriales bacterium | reverse complement strand
CAAAATCCGTCGGTTGCCGCACAGCCGGTGCCATCGCTGTCAACAATCAGAATGCGCTGCTTCGGAACGGCCTTGACCATGCTCTCAATTGCCGATTCAGAGTGAATCACCCAAACCGAATTTTCGTTGAACGCTTCAAACGAGCGGTAAATCGCAGTGCTGACGCTCACGGGATATGTTGACTTTTTGACCGGCGGCTTCATTTCAAAAAAAGGGTCGGCACAATAGAAATCGGATTCACCGAGAAGCAGTTTCTGCTTCTCCAGGAACACCTGACTGAAGCGGCGGAACATCTTGTCACGCGGGCTGATTATATGGACACTGCCGAATTTATTCCAAGGGTCGGATTTCTTTAACATAATTCTCGGCTGAACACTGATTATGCTGCGTGGAACATAGCCCGAAAAGCCCTGCATAACCGGCTTCATGTCCAGCTCTTTTTCGCGTTCGATAATTTTTCTCCCGAGAATCTGGCGGTTTTCAATGCATGCAGTGCCGACCTGCGGGATATAGCCGTCAAAATTATTACGCAGCTGCCACGGCCAGAAAGACGGCCCAGAAACTGTTGCAATTGCTGCAGGCTCTCCGTATTTGAACTCCTTGAGCGCCGCGACCCAGACAGCCTCCGTGCCCACGACACTCAGCGGCAGGTTGACACCGTTCATTGCCATATAATCAATTTCACGTTCCCAACGGTTCCAATCCCACCAGCAGGCATTGCAGGCAAAGAACGGGTAATCAAGGCACATCCGGTATTTTTGCTCAATAACATGAACGTATTCTTCCTCCGGCAGGGGAGCATCGGATTGAGTTTTCAAAACCCTGTCGAACGAAAAATACGCTCCGCAATATTTGACAAGATAACTGAAGTACGCCGCTGCAAGGCTCACACGGTCGTCACCCCGCAAGAGAACTTTACCGTCATGCGAGCCGACAGAATAAAAGTTTTTTCCGTCCTCACGCGGGGGGACAAGCTCGCACAAAAATCTTTCAGAAAGCTCAGGAGTATTTCTTTTTATCAAAGCGTCAATCATCTGACAGCCTCCATTTTAAATCTGCACTACAGTATAACACATTTTTTGCGTTATGTCTTTAATTTTGTGTAAATTCGAAAAAATGCGACAGCTATAAATGTCTTTCACTTTACATCCGCAAAAATGTGACAAGCTTTTATCTTGTCCAACCCTTTACAGCATTTCGTGAAGTGACAAAAAAATCCCGTTACAGAGCCTTTTAACAATTTTTTGGTTCGCTGTGAATATACTTTTTTGTACGGTTTTATTTATGGCCGGCGTAAATCATATTCACTTTACAGCGTCCGTTTTCTCATTAAAAAACGTTGTCGATTTTTACACATTCTCTCTGATTTTCTTTCAGAATGCCGTGCAAGACAGCTAATTCAAAAAAATCGATGAATTTTAGCAACTGTGCACAAATATTAAGGAACTTTTTCGTGAAAATCTTTAAAAACATCAATTTTATCTATGTTCAAGCACAAATTTGCTTGACAATTTGCTCTTATAATGTTAATATATCTTCGTGTAGATATAGAAAAAGGGGTATAAACTATGTCAGAGAAGAAAGTCGCTTCCGATAATCGGACTCTCGAGAACGAAAACGTCACCCCTGTGCAGGAGTCTGCTCAACCCAAAAAGCAAGGCGGCAGGCGCATAAGGTCTCTTGAGTTTTTCTTTGAACCTTTTTTTGATGTTCATCTTAATATGTCAATTGATTACGACACTTCAGTCCGAATTAACGACCCGAAGCTCGGAGTTGTTCTTCCGGAAATGTACATACCGGTTGCCGAAAAATCAAATCAGATTTGTGAGCTTAACAAGTGGGCACTTGAAGAAGCATGTGATATTTTGCATCGCACTGAGGAAAGGGACGCGAGCATCAATTCACTGACGCTGGACACTTCGGTGCGCTATCTTGCTAAGCCTTATTTTGTTCAGCAGGCAATAAGAACAGTTGAAAAAAGCAATGTTGCACCCGATAAATTCTGTTTTCGTCTGCGTGAAAGCATCCTCGAAAGCGAAAAGGAAACGGTAAAGAAAAACATAATTGCTTTGAGGGATTACGGCTTTATCGTTGCGATTGACGATTTCGGGGTGGAGTACACGGCACTCAGTCACCTCGGGCAATATGAGGTTGATTATCTCGGAATTCACCGCAGCCTGGTTGAGGGAATTGACCCTTCGCTTTATGAAGACGATGACCGTCCGCGGGCAGTTGTGCAGGGCATTATTGATTTTGCCAAGCGAGTCGGCCTGAAAATCAAGGTTGACGGGATTGACACAGAGGAAAAAGCAGCTTTGCTCCGCAAGATGGGAGCGGATCAGCTCAAGGGAACGCTGTATTGCAAGGCACCGATAACAGAAAAGCAGATTAAATAACATAATATTTTTATTCATTCATATTTTGGGGAGTGATACGCTTGGCGAAAACAGATAAAGCTCAGAAGGCCAACACAGGCGACAAGGGCTCATATATCCCCGCTCTCGATGAAGCGAATGCCAGATATGACATCAACACATCGGCGGAAAAGGTGCACAGACGGGACTGGTTGATCAGAATCATTGCAGTTATCCTTGCACTGCTGGTGTTTCTTCTCGGAATAGGGTACGCCTGCACCGTGGTCATCAACAACGCCGGGCGGTTCACAGTGAGCATGGTTCCGAATCTTTACGGTGTTCAGCTTTCGGATACCGAGGATTTTGCAAACCCGACACTTAATCTTTATGCCACACCTATTGAAGGAATGGACAACATAACGCGCGACTGGATTCTCAACAAAGACGGCAGGCTGGGCGATGACCCGGTATATGATTCCTTTGAGGATATTGACGCTGTTTACGGCGACCACAACGGCACCAATTATCTTGCATACACTTTTGCTGTAAGAAACGCGGGCTCAACGGACGATACAAAAAAGGATGAGACGGTTGATTACAGGGCGACGCTTCAGATTGTTTCCTCTTATCTGGGGGCGGATGAAGCAATCAGGGTTATGGTTTTCGTCAATGGCGAATCTACCATATACGCAAAAGCACGCAAAGGAACGGACGGCAGGCTGGAAAGCTTCGCGGCGGACAAGAATTTTGTTGCCGAGGATGTTGTTCTGGACGATGTCCGCTCCGACATGAAAAAGGGCGAGACAGACAGATACACTGTCATTGTCTGGCTCGAAGGCGAGGATCCCGAATGTGTTAACGATATTATGGGAGGTGAGGTCAAGCTAAAGATGGACTTCAGCGTCATCGGCGGCACAGACGAAGCATAGTAAGCCTTGGTTTGGGGGAGACCGAGACTTGCATTGTCCGTTTGGCCGGGCTTGATTCCCAAACATAAATATCCGCGGCATTTTACGGATATAAAAAGCAATCTCTTATTTTACTTCAATTTAAATGGAGGAAAAAACATGG
>CAZIMM010000075.1:3426-7335 GCA_964540415.1 uncultured Eubacteriales bacterium | reverse complement strand
CCTATGCATGGTTTGCTGCTTCCACAAAAGCAGATATTGACAATATCACTGCAAACGTAAACACAACCTCCGGCTCTGTTTACCTTCGTGAATCTGCAGCAGATACATGGAAGACACAGCTCACACAGGCGAACATTTCAGCTGTTGCGGCTTACAATTTCCCGATGTATCTTTCCCCCTGCGATTACGATCCGAACGGCGCTTCCGGTGCTGGTCAGTGGTATACCGGTTCTCTTGCAATCGGCGAAACGGCTCCTTTCACAAGAACACTTACAGCCAACACTTCCGCAGGAGTTCCCGATGTTGCCCAGTACTTCAGCTTCTTTGTAAAGGTTGATGCTGCCGGTACAGTCACACTCGACCCGTCATTTACAAGGGGTTCTGATTTCGTTTACATCCTCATCAAGTCCGGTTCTCAGGAAATCCTCCTTGCTAACGGCGACGGTGCTGACAACTATCTTCCGTTCACCGCTCTTACAGGCACAGGCGGAACAACAGGCTCAGCAGTTGACAGCGTTGTTGACGGTATAATCAGCTCGACTGAAGGCACTGCAGGTACAATCACAGTTGCCAGCACAGCGATAACTTGTGTCGAAGCAGAAGACGAAACCCTTACACTCACTTTTGCAGCAGGCGGAGATGCTAATGCTCAGCAGGTTGACGTTGTTATGTGGGCAGAGGGCCAGGACAGCAACTGCAACGGTACTATCGCAGCTGCTCAGTCCAATGTACTTACATTTGCTGTTGATTACACAGCAGGCTGATTTTTCATCTGATTCAGTTCTATTTCATTTATCCGGGCGGGTCTGACCGGCTCGCCCGGAGTTACTCCCCAATTTCTCCCCCTGTAGGGGCAGTTCATGAGCTGCCCATAACTACAATAATTGTTAGCTAACACATTGGTTAAACTTATGGGCTGTTTTTGAACAGGCCCTACGACCAAAACCCGGCCGTGATCTCATGGTCACGGCCGGGCCGGCGCTCGGCAAGTGCGATTTTTGTGTTCCATAACAGCATATGGAGCACAAAAATGACCCTTGTTCAAAAAATAAACGTGGGTTATCAGGAGGGTATATTTGTGAAAAAAGTTGCAAGAGTAGTATCAAATGTCTTGATCGTAGTCGTTTTGATCTTTGCAATTCTGTTGACTGTTGCGGTTATCACCTCAACACGCGGTGATTCTCAGCTCCCAAATCTTTTCGGTAAAGCCCTTTTCAATGTTGAGACCGACTCCATGAAGGGCGAAAACGGATTCGATCCCGGTTCACTTATTGTTGTTGATTTGCTTAATTATGATGAAGCAAATTCTCTTGAAGTCGGCGATGTAATTACTTTTAAAGCATATCTGGAGGATTCTGCAGTTTATCTTGATACACACAGAATTGTTGAAACGCTTGACAGAGACGGTTCGCGTTACTACACAACCAAGGGTGATAACACGGTTGTACCCGATAAGTTCCTTGCATCAGCTTATGATATTGTCGGAGTTTGGACGGGAACGGCAATTCCTCACCTCGGCTCCGTTATGAAGTTCCTTCAATCTTCAATGGGTTTCTTGATTTGCATAGTCATTCCGATTGCAATATTCTTCGTTTGGCAGCTCTATAAGTTTATTGCTTTGCTTATGGACAGGAAGAGGGAAAAGGCAGTTGCCGAGATTGCCGACGCTGAGGACGAAATCAAGAAGAAGGCCATTGCTGAATATCTTGCACAGCAGCAGGCAGAGCAACAGTCCGCCGCGCAGACGGCTGCTCCCGAGGTGCATGCTCCTCCCGCTCAGCCCGAACCCGAACCGCAAGCCGCTTCGGATAATGACACGTCGGTGCTGTAATGTAATCCGAACCGTTAATAATTCGGACAAACAGTAACTGTATGTTATATATAAAAGAATAATAGCACTGCATAATAATAACGCTGCTCGCAGTCCGACGCTTAACATCGCACTTCTGAGCGTCGGCTGCGGGTATCAACGGAAAACCGAGCAGTCATTTACGGACAGACGGCGGTCTGTTCGTAAATGAAAGCTTTGTCAAAGTAAACTTTCAGAAAAAGGGGTATTTTTTATGGCAAAACGCAGATTTGGGTTATCAATCATCGTGCTTATCATCGCAGCTGCAACCATGGTATCCGGTACATATGCATGGTTCCTTGTCGGCGGCTTTGCGGAGCTGTTTGACATCGGCTTCGATGTCATGGAGGCTACCGGAGGCGTCGAGCTTCGCGGCTCGGCAACCGACTCAGCTTGGGGCGTCAAACTCGAAAGAGAAGACTTTGCCGACGGCCAGATTATTGCTGTTGACGGAAAGTATGCTCCTGTGACCAGTTCCGACGGCGTGGACTTCATGAGAGTCGGCGTCGAGGGCGACAGCTTTATTGTACTCACACCCACAGCCGGTGCGGATTACAATGACTTTACATTCTATGCAAGGTCAACAACCGAGGCTCCCGTTGATGTCAACATGAAGGTTGTCATTTCCGGCGAGGAGGGCAATGACGCCACTGCGGCTGCACGTGTCGCTGTTACATACAACGGTACCACCACGATTTACGCCCTCAACGAGTCTGGCACAACCTATGCCGTAACATCGTCTTTTACCGACGGCTCGATAACCGACGATAACGGCAACCGTATCATTGATTCGGGCGATACCGGAAACGGTGCGGCGGGTCTCTCCGCTCAGGCGATAACCGACCTTGATGCCACAGGCATAATTGAGGGCGGTTCGGCCATCAGCCTGCAGGATGTTGCGGCTGTCAGCGGTCAGTCGGAAATCAGGGTTAAGACATGGATTGAAGGCAACGACGCGGACTGTGTTGACGTTGGTGAAAACGCCATTCCCGGCAAGAACTTCTCAGTGAAGATTTCCTTCACAACCGCCGGTTAATTTTTCTGACTTTTAGTTATGAACGCAAAGGATGCAGACAATGAAAAACATTTTTGAAAACAAAGCGGCAAAGACGGCCGCAGATATTGTTTCATCAGTTGTTCTCGTTTTTTCGATTTTTGTCTGTGCGGCGGTCATAATTTCCGCAAAATCTTCAACCGGTGCTGCGAGTATGTTCGGCCACTCCATGCTCTCCGTTCAAAGTGATTCAATGGAACCTGAGTTCTATGCAGGTGATTTGATTTTTATAAAACGCACGGATGAGGAGAATAAATTCAAGGCCGGCGATATCGTCACTTTCCAGGCTTACGACACTTACGGCAAGCGCTTCCTCAACACTCACAGAATTGCCGAGGTTGTGGAAGGCACATTGCGAACAAGGTACGTAACGAAGGGCGACAATGTCGGAGAGCCGGATGAAAAAAAGATTTTTGCATCGGATATTATCGGCACTTATTCCGGTAACCGTCTTAAGGGCTTCGGCAGGGCACTCGATTTCGTCAACACTTCAACAGGCGTGCTCGTGTGCGTTGTTGTTCCCGCAGCTCTGATTGTAGTCTGGCAGATGTTCAGCCAGATGTACAACTACAATGCAGGAAAAAGCCAACGTGAAGCGGAGCAGTACGGAGCATCCCGCCGCCGTTCAGCTTATAACGAGCCGGATAAACAGGCGATAATAGACGAGTATCTTCGCACTCAACGTGAAGCAGAAAGCAAAAAGCAGGCGATTATCGATGAATATCTCGCAAAACAGCGCGCCGCAGAGGAAGAAAAGGCAAAGGCGGCAGCCGAAGAGGAAAAAATAAAGTCCATCATTAAGGAATTCCTCAATCAGCAAAAAGCCGCACAGGAGGAAGAAAACGCCTCTGCAGCAATTCCTCCGGAAATTCCGCCCGATCAAACGGAGCAAGCACCTCCGAATGAAGATGAGGGCAACACATAACCCATTATTCTTGCTTAATGTCGTTTGGCATAAAATATATATTTTCAAACCATTGCAATCAAATTTAAACATAAAGGTGGC
>CAZIMM010000075.1:0-3416 GCA_964540415.1 uncultured Eubacteriales bacterium | reverse complement strand
CAAATTTCTCGGTGATTTTTTGGAGCAGTTCTTTGTCAAGGGAGTTTGGGGTATCATTAAGGGTATCGGCCTTGGCATTGCCGGGATTTTCAATGTCCCGCAATATTATAAAATTTTCAAGGGCTATTCGCCCGAACTCGGCGTCGGCGGCATAATCGTCGCCGTGCTTTGCATGCTCCTTGTTCTTGTTGTGGTTGCCGCCATTGTATTCTTGTTGGTGCTGCTTTTCAAAAAGTATTTTCGCTTCCGCAAGACAATTGTCAACCAGGAGGAGCTTCTCAACGAGGTCGCAACGCTCAACCGCGAGGTTATGAAGCTCTCCATTGAAAAGGACAAAATCCTTGCAATGAAGGTTTCGCAGCTTGGTTTGCGCCCCGGTGAGAATCCCTATCTTGAAGCGGCGGACGGCTCCGCTCCCGCTGCCGAGGGTGAAGAAGGCGCAGAAACCGAGGAAAAGAAGGGCGACGAGTACGACGAGGATTACAGCCGCTTCTACAAGCTCACTCAGGTTGATCTTGCCATGCGTGATTACGTTGCTCCGGTTTACAACAACGAGATTACGTTGCCGGAAATCTGCGATATGTATCGTAACTTTGCTTGCTCCCGTATGGGACTGTTCTATGAAATAAAGACCATTCGTCTTTTCCTTTCCGCCTTTGCCTCAACCAGACTGGTTATCCTGCAAGGTATTTCCGGTACAGGTAAAACTTCACTTCCCTATTCGTTCGGCAAGTTCATTCAGAACGATGCAACAATTGCTTCCGTTCAGCCTTCATGGCGTGACCGTACCGAGCTTTTCGGTTACTTCAACGAATTCACGAAGCGCTTTAATGAAACAGAAGTGCTCAAGAAAATGTACGAGGCTACATACAAAGAGGACATTTTCCTCACCATCCTCGATGAAATGAACATCGCGCGTGTTGAGTATTACTTCGCTGAAATGCTCTCCATTCTTGAAATGCCCAGCCGCGATGAGTGGGTTGTCAGCCTTGTTCCCTCTGTTTGGCCGACTGACCCGAAGCACATTATCGACGGCAAGCTCAAGCTCCCCGAAAACATGTGGTATATCGGCACAATCAATAACGATGACTCGACCTTCGCCGTCACCGATAAGGTTTATGACCGTGCCATTCCCATTGACATCAACACAAAGGGTAAATTCTTTGAAGCTCCGTGGACAGATCATCTCACCGTCAGCTACAGACACGTTGAGGATATGTTCACCGAGGCAAAGCAGAAATACAAGGTTTCCGAAGAGAATCTCCGCAAAATTGCCGAGCTTGACGATTATGTTATTGAACATTTCCGCCTGGCTTTCGGTAACCGTATTGTCAAGCAGCTTACAGAGTTCATCCCCGCTTATGTTGCCTGCGGTGGCACAGAAATTGACGGTCTTGACTTTGTGCTTTGCCACAAGATTCTGCGTAAGTTTGAAGCTCTTAACCTCTCGTTCATTCGTGATGAGATTTCCGGTCTTATCACTTATCTTAATAAGCACTTCGGCAAATCAAACATGGGCGAGTGCAAGGAGTACCTTGAGCGTCTCCAGAGGATGATCTGATTTTAAGCAAATCCAAAAAAAGGGGCTGTCCCGAATGAATTCTTTCCTTGAGCTGTACGGCGATTATAAAAACAGTATGCTCCCGCTCTTTGAGCAGGAGGATGCTTTTTTCGGTCAAATGCTCGAGACCATGGAGCGCGGCAAGCATGAAATGTCGCTTTTCAGCAGGTATTTCGAGAAAAAAATCGATATGAGATGGGTTGATGCAATTGAAGAATGCATAATCCCTCTTGATACAATTGTGCGTAATCCCCGTAAGTTCATCGTTCAGGAAGAAGAAATTGTCCCCATCGAGCGCGCAAAAAAGATAACCGCCGAATCTGTGCGTCATCTTGCTCAGCACACCAACATGATAGCCCGTGTTGACGATGACAGGGTCACTCCGAGTGAGATTCTCAACGTTTTCCGTGAGGAAAGCTATGAGATTTATGAAAACCGTTTCATTTTTACTCTTCTGCGCAATCTTCGCCATTTCATTGAGGCTCGATACAAGGTCCTTGCTAATCTGGCAGAGGATGAAAATATGTCCTCGCTGAAAATGGTCAGCGAAGTTCCGAACGGCGATGAAATCATCAACTATAAACTTGAGATTTCAACAAAATATTCCGGCAGACGCAGGGGCGGCGAGAATAACAAAACTCAGGATTTCAACGCCGACGCTTTTACACGCATTGAGCGCATCAAGCATATTGTTGACGGTTTCTGTTCATCCTCATTCATGAGAGATTTGCAGAGCTGCACACCTGTTCGTCCTCCGATTATGAGGACAAATGTCATTCAAAAAGACACGAATTTCCGCGCCTGCCTCAACCTATGGCAGTTTATCTCAGCCTACAATGAGGTCGGATACGAAATAATTGCAAAAGAGTCTGATTCACCCGTTGATGATAATTACAAAAATGACCTTTATAAGGTCGCAGTGTTCAATTATTTGCTTCTCGGTAAAAACACAAAAGCCGAAGAAGAATTCGAAGCCGCGCAGCTTAAAAAGCGCAAGCTGAAGCCGAAATTCGTCAAACGCCTTGCCGAGGAAATGGTTCTCAATTACGATATGGAGGAAGTGGAAATCCGCCGCATCTTTGTTGATGAACTGAAACGCGCCAGCAGGAAGAAGATTTCCGGCGAGGTCAAGATCAAAGAGGCAATTTCAAGAGCGCTTGCTTCGGAAAGTGCGCGTAAAGCGGAGATCGAAGCAAAGATCCGAGCGGAAATTCAGCGCCGGAAAGATATCGAAAAGCGCAGAAAAGAAAGAGAAGCCGCAAAGCTCGCCCGTGAAAAGGCTCTTGAAAAGGAGCGAAGGGAAAAGGAGAAGGCAAGGCTCAAGGCAAAGAAGGAGAGAGAGCTTGCCCTCGAAAAGGAGCGCAAGGCAAAGGAAAAAGAACGTGCCAGACAAGCGAAGCTGCGTGAGCTTGAGAAAGCTCGCATAGCAAAGGAAAAGGAAAAAGCACGCATCGCTGCAGAGAAAGAACGTCAGGCAAGGCTCCTCGCCATTGAGGAGGAGAAAAAGCAAAAAGCAGCTCTTGCAGAACAACTGCGCAGAGAAAAAGCCTTGGCACTTGAGCTGGAACGCAAGGAAAAGGAAAAGCGGCAAAGCAGAAGGCAAGAGAAAAGGCTGCAAAGGAAAAAGCTTTACAGCTTGAAAAAGAGAAAGCTGCCAGAGCTAAACAACGTGAAAAAGAGCGTTTAGCGAAAGAAAAGGCTCTTACATTGGAAAAAGAAAGAGCTGCAGCAGCCAAGCTGAAGGAAAAAGAACGCTTGGCAAAGGAAAAAGAGATTCAAGCCGAAAAAGAAAGAATCGCTAAAGAAAAACTAAAAGAGAAAGTATATAAGATTTTTGACAAAATGTCTGCGGAAG
>CAZIMM010000074.1:273-10992 GCA_964540415.1 uncultured Eubacteriales bacterium | reverse complement strand
ACTATCTTGCTCTTGACACAAGCCCCCGCCCTACTCTGCCCAAAACCGGCAGGTTGCTGTATGTATTTACGGTGATGAAATAATATCCGTTTTGGCTGTAATTATATTCCTTCCGCCTTGGGTGCTTCCGATTCGGCAATTCCATGTTTTCATTGCCTTTCGTAAAACACAAATAACCTTAATTACAAAATTCTATTTATTTGTCTGTAAATCCGGCTTTATCGGTTAAGTGTTTCCCATTCTTCCCTGCTGATAGCGTACACATCAGTATTTTCATTTTCATTGTCCATAAATTTATCCACTTTTCGCATTCCGATTGAACGAGCGGTTGAGGAAGAAGCCGTATTCGCAGATTTCATATAAGAATACACAAGGCGGAACGGTGTATCGGTAAATACCCAATCACGGACGGCAGCTGCCGCTTCTTTAGCATAACCTTTTTGTTGACAGTCTTTGCGGATATGGTATCCGATCTCCGGTTTGAGCGAACCGTTGATATTTTGTATGGACAGCCCACAGTCGCCGATCATCTCTCCGCCGGATTTTAATACAACCGCCCACAAACCGAAGCCGAATATGTGATATCGCTCGATATTTTTCAAAATCCAGCCCTTGACCCTCGCTTCATCAAATGTATACGGATAGTGACGCATGATGTCGGAATCGGCAAGGACTGCGTACAATGCATTGCAGTCCGTCTCACACATATCCCGCAGGAGCAATCTTTCAGTTTCAATCATAACGCTGTTTTGCCTCCGCAACTTCCGGTTTGTTTGTCACAAATACAAATTCCAAACAAAAATCTGTAATGGTTATTTCCAAATGTGTAGCGCCTGACGCCGCGCAAAAGAATAATATAGAAAATCATATCTCGGAGTACAAAAAAGCGGCTGAATCTCCACCGCTTCGGTGATTGATAAAGCCGCTTTATGCTGAAAATATACTGATTATTTCTTTTCGGGAGCGGGGATAACCTGAACCTTGTCGAACACTCTTTCAAAGCAGGCGAGTGCTTCGTCAATAAGCTCGGGAGTGTAGGCAGCACTGGTGTAAAGTCTGCTTCCGGCAAGGGTGACAAGCCCCTCAGCCATGTAAGCGGCGCCCATGTGCTCCATTTCTTTTTTGCGAACGGAGGTCTCTTTGAGAACCTTCGGAATGTTCCAGGGCTTGCCCCAGTCAATTGAAAAATGCATTGTGCCGACAGTTTCAAGGTGGCAGATCGAACCTTGGTTGAATGCAACGAAGGGCAGGTCATGCTGCTTGATGAGTGCCTGCAGACCCTCAGTGAGCCTGTCGCCCATCTTGCCGGCATATTCACAGGCGTTTGTGCGTTCAATTTCGCAAAGGGTGTAGTATCCTGCAACGCAGCTCAGCGGAGTTGCAGCCATTGTGCCGCCGATCAGAGCCTTTTTGCCGCCGCCGCCGATGCCCGCGGTGAGGTACTTCATGTATTCCTTCTTGCCGCCGACACCGCCCGCGCCCGGATATCCGCCCGCAACAACCTTGCCGAAAATGGTGAGGTCGGGAGAAACGCCGAAATAGCCCTGAGCACCCGCAAGACCGATGCGGAAAGCGGTGACAACCTCGTCGAAGATGAGCAGAGCGTCATATTTGCGGCAGAGCTGCTCAACACCCTTGTTGAAGTCCTTGTCAAGCGGACGTGTGCCGCTCTCTGGACCCACCGGCTCAATCATAACGGCAGCCGTGCCGCCATGCAGCTTGTTGCGGCGAAGAACGCGCTCAAGGTCATTGAGGTCGTTGGGGAAGAACTCCTGTGTGTGCTTGAAAATATAATGCGGAACGCCGTGTGCCTGAGTCCACTTTGAACCGGGGATACGGATGCCGTAACCCAGCTGGTCGCTCCAGCCGTGGTAGGCTCCGCCCATTTTGACAATGTTCTTGTGCCCGGTTGCGAGCCTTGCAATTCTGATTGCCGCCATACATGCCTCTGTGCCCGAACCGAGCATTCTGAACATCTCGACGGTTTTTATGTTTTCGTAAATCTTGTGAGCGAGTTTATACTCAAACTCATGGAACAGTCCGGTTGACGGGCCGCAATCGTTGAGCAGCTCAATGACCTTTTCGCGCACCGCGGGGGGATTGCTGCCGAGCACCGTCGGGCCGCCTGCCTGAATGAAATCATAATATCTGTTGCCGTCAAGGTCATAAAGGAACGGACCCTCCGCTTTTGTGAAAACAAGCGGGAACGGATAGTTGAAGGCAAGGTTATGCTGAACGCCGCCGGGAATGAGCTCTTTGGCCTTTTCGATCATCTCTTTCGACTTTGAGCATTTAATGTCGAAATATTCGGTCTCATATTCCTTGAGCGCTGTGGGGTTGATAGAATAAATGGGCTTTTTTATCAACTCGTCAAGCTGTTTTGTGATTGCTGAAGAGTCATGGTATTTGGTTATCGCATAACGCTGTTCCATAATATTCCTCCTGATGTATTAATGTATTAATAATACACTACTTTATGTAGATATGTCAAATAGCTGAGAGAAATTTAATTATAAATTTATGCAAAAATACCCTTTTCCGCATAATGTGCGGACAGTTTTGGCAACACATAACACATTTCACGCATGGTGCATAGACTGAACTATCTGATTTTTGCGAGTGTGATTATTGTGATTGCTTTTTTGGAAAACCTGCCCGGTCCTGTTCAGGCTCTGTTTGCAACGATTTTCACCTGGAGCGTTACCGCTCTGGGCGCGGGAGTCGTACTTTTTTTTAAAAGCATACGCAAGTGCGTAATGGACGCAATGCTCGGTTTTGCCGGCGGAGTAATGATAGCCGCGTCGTTCTGGTCGCTGTTGTCGCCGTCTATTGAGATGGCGCAGACTCTCGGTATGAACGCTTGGCTGACTGCGTTTGCCGGTTTTTTCGGCGGAGGCTCACTGCTGTTTGCCGGAGACAAACTGTATGGCTTCCTTGAGAAGCGTGCTCTGCTGCCTGAAAAGTGCAGGGGCGGCTGTGCAAGAAAAAGATGCCTGATGCTTCTGTTTTCAATCACGCTGCACAACATCCCGGAGGGTATGGCTGTCGGCGTGGCGTTCGGCTCGCTTGATTACAATCTCGGCGGCGCAACCTTTGCCGCCGCGTGCCTGCTGGCACTCGGCATCGGGCTGCAGAACTTCCCGGAGGGCACTGCGGTGAGTGTGCCGCTCAGACGGGAAGGATGCACAAGAGGCAAGGCGTTTTTTTACGGACAGCTCAGCGCCCTTGTTGAGCCGATTGCCGGTGTTATCGGCGCACTGCTTGTGATAAAAATGCGCGCCCTGCTTCCGTCTTTACTCGCATTTGCCGCGGGAGCAATGATATATGTTGTTGTTGAAGAGCTGATACCCGAGAGTCAGACAAACCGAAAAAAAGATATAATGGCGCTTTTCACACTTCTCGGTTTTTCCGTAATGATGATTTTGGATGTATCATTGTCATAATATGGGAATTTCGGGTTTTTCTTTTGTGCAATGTGACAGGGAAATAATAACGGCAAAAATAGTTCTCAATTGGATATAACACCAAAAATTAACAGTTTTTTCAAACATATTTGAAAAATTGCATAACTTTCAGGCTTTTTCCACTTGCCAAAAGGCACTTTTTTGTGTAAAATGGATAGTGTCGCAATCGGCAGAATGTCCAAAGACATTTTAATGCGGAAGTCGAATTTATAGTTGGGGGTATTCACAATGTCAAACAGGCTTTTCCAGGGAGTTATTCACCAGATGAGAGACGCTATCGACAGAACGGTCGGTGTTATCGATGAATCCGGAATAATCATTTCCTGCAGTGAGCTGGGGCGCATCGGTGAGTCATGCCATTTCAGCACCGAGGAATACTTCACCGGCAATGAGCTGTTTTGTGTTGACGGTTATACCTACCGTCCGTTCGGCTCCGCGCTTCATCCCGAATATGCCGTGTTCGTTGAGGGGGATGATGAGCTCGCAATCAAGTGCAGCGGGGTTATCAGTCTTTCACTGTCGAGCATCAAGCAATATTATGACGAAAAGTTTGACAGGGCGAATTTCATCAAAAATGTAATTCTGGACAATATTCTTGCCGGTGACATTTATCTCAAAGCCAGAGAACTTCGCTTCACCGCGGACACTCCGCGTGTTGTGCTGCTTGTGAGGATTTCCGAGCATAACGATGTTTCGGTGTTCGACATTGTGCAGAATCTTTTCCCCGACAAAAACAAAGATTTTGTTATCAACATCAATGAAAACGACATTGCTCTTGTCAAGGAAGTACGCTCAAACATCGAGACAAAGGATCTTGAAAAACTTGCACGTTCCATTGCAGATTCTCTGACAAGTGAGGCATTCACCCATTGCAGAATAGGCATCGGCACGGTTGTTGAGGGAATCAAGGAGCTTGCCCGTTCGTTCAAGGACGCACAGGTCGCCCTTGAAGTCGGCAAGGTGTTTGACACCGAAAAGGAGATTGTCAGCTATGAGAATCTCGGTATAGCAAGGCTTATTTACCAACTCCCGACGACGCTCTGCGATATGTTCCTCGGCGAGGTGTTCAAGCGCGGCTCGATTGACACGCTGGATCATGAAACGCTTTTCACAATTCAGCGGTTTTTCGAAAACAACCTCAACGTGTCCGAAACCTCCCGCAAGCTTTTCGTACACAGAAACACTCTTGTATACAGACTTGAGAAGATCAAGAAGCTAACCGGACTTGACCTTCGCGAGTTTGATGATGCCATTGTTTTCAAAGTGGCGTTGATGGTGAAGAAGTATCTGGACGCAAATCCGGTCAAGTATTAAATGTAAGGTAGTGAATACTTTTTGATTGAGTTCAAAAATGTTTCAAAGAGCTACGGCAACGGAACAAAGGCGCTGGATAATATCAGCCTGAAAATATCTCCCGGCGAATTTGTGTTTATTGTCGGTGATTCCGGAGCGGGCAAAAGCACCCTCCTTAAGATAATAATGCGTGAAGAAGTGGCAACCGAGGGCACGGTAGTCATTAAAAATCGGTTGCTGAACACAATGAAAAAAAGGGACATCCCTTACTTCCGCCGTCATCTCGGAATAGTCTTTCAGGATTTCAGACTGATCCCGAACATGACGGTTTATGACAATGTTGCCTTCGCAATGCGCGTCATCGGAGCAAAGGAAAAAAAGATACGCAAGCGTGTGCCCTATGTAATCAGCCTTGTTGACCTTGCGGCAAAGGCGCGCTGTATGCCCAATGAGCTTTCGGGCGGCGAACAGCAGAGAGTCGGCCTGGCACGCGCTCTTGTCAACAATGCGGACATCATCATTGCGGACGAGCCCACCGGCAACGTGGACCCGCAGCGCTCACGTGAAATCGTGGAGTTGCTCAACCGAATCAACGCTTCGGGGACAACGGTTGTCATGGTAACTCACGCGCACGAGCTTGTCAAAACCTTTGACCACCGCGTGCTTGAACTGAAAAAGGGCTGCATTGTTTCCGACACTGCACCAAAAAGATCAACGCAAATCAGGGGAGTGGGCGATTCAATTTACTCCTCCCGCAAGGCAACACGCGAAATGGACGAGTTTATCATGAATTACAGCTCCGAGCGTCCAGAGGACGAGGACGGGCAGACCCCCGGAACAAACGATAAGGGGGATGCAAAATGAAGCAGCACGGAAGTTTGGGCTATTTAACAAAGGAAGGTTTCCGTAACATCAGGGCAAACAAGCTCATGTCATTTGCATCGGTTGCGGTGCTCATGTCGTGCCTTGTTCTCATTGGTGCCGCATTCATGCTTTTTGCCAATATTGACGCCATGATCGGCGGAATTGAAGAGCAGAACGTGATTATGGTTTACATTGAGGACAACACATCGGACGATGATATTTATTTTCTCGAAGAAAATATCAAGGCACTTCCAAATGTTAAGGAGTGCAATTTTATTTCAAAGGAAACGGCGTTTGCCGAGCAGCTCGCACAAATGGGAGACGCTGCGACGCTTTTCAGCGGGCTTGAGGACAACCCCTTGCCGGACGCTTATGAGGTGACTGTTTCGGACATGGAACAGTTTTCGCAGACGGTTGATTCCATTTCAAAGCTCGACCATATTCTGAACATCCGTCAGAATCAGGACTTTGCAAAACAGCTTTCCGGCTTGCGCAGAACGAGCGGATATATCAGCATTGCGGTCATTTTGATGCTGTTCATAGTTTCTCTGTTCATCATTTCAAACACGGTCAAGCTTACGATGTACGGTCGCAGGCTTGAAATCAGCATTATGAAATCGGTCGGAGCAACAAAATGGTTTATCCGCTGGCCGTTCATGATTGAGGGCATTGTGCTCGGAATCATTGCCGGCGTAATTTCTTTGTTGATCGTGTATGCGGTTTATATGCTCGCAATAAAGGCTGTCGGTAATGTTCTGAACGTCTTGTCGTTCAGTGCGCTACCGTTTGAAAACTATGCGTGGATGATGCTGCTTGCGTTCACCGCAACAGGTGTTGTCACAGGTGCGCTCGGAAGCACATTCTCAATGAACAAGTATTTAAAGGAGCAGGAGTATGACATTATTGAAAACAACTGAAAGGAAGGCAACATTGCTGCGGCTGATATCCGTCGCGGTTATCGTCTCGCTGTTTGTTTCAACAACCGCATTTGCGATTGAAGATTCGGTGGGCGGCGAGGAAACGACAACTGCTGCGACAACTCAGCAGAGCACTACCGCGGCACCCGAACAAAACGGTGCAGACACAAAAAGCACGACCGTCCCTCAACAGGTGACGGCCGAAAGCACAACAAACAAAAGATACGCGCTCTACACAACAACCACAACAACCGAGCCCACAACCGCGGACATGCAGCTGCAGAGCCTGCAGGATGAATACAACAAGCTGGAAAAGGAGCTTGCACAGAACCAGGACAAGCTCTCCGAAGTGAAGTCCGATATGTCCGATAAAAAATCGGTTGTGTCCTCAATTTACAAGAATATCAGCGCCACTCAGTCACAAATCGATGTGTTGACAACACGCATCAATCTTCTCAATTCCGATATCAATGAGGCAAGCTCGAACATCGAACAGCTTGCAAGTGACATTTCAACAATTGACAACGCAATCAGTACAACCCAGCTGCTTGTCACAGAGAAGAACGCCGAGAAGGACAAAACGTATGATTTGCTCAAGGAGCGTCTGCGTGCGATGTATATGTCCGGCAGCTCCTCGGAGCTTGAGTTTCTTCTTTCGTCCGACAGCTTTTCAACTCTCTTGACAAGAACCGAGCTGCTCAGATCCGTTGCCGAGCACGACAATGGACTCATGCTCACACTCTCACAGGATATTGCAACTCTCAACGAACTTGAACAGACTCTCGGTGAGCAGAAGGCAACATCGGAGCAAAAGAAAACCGAGCTGACAGATACCGTTAACCGCCTTGAAATCAGAAAGAGCGATTCTCAGGAAAGCTCCTCTGCGCTCGAGGAAAAACGCAGCTCGATTCAGCAGCAGTATAATCAGGCAAACAACGAGCTGAAAAAGCTCGATGCAACAAGCGCAGAATACAAGGCAATTATCAGCCAGCAGGAAGATGAGATGGAACGTCTGTCGAAAAAGATGGAGGAGTACATCAAGGGTGCCGGCTCAACAACGGGTGACACATCCGGAGTGGATGACAGTGCAAGTCCGTATCTCGGCAACTCGAGCGTCAGCTCCAGCGGCATGATATGGCCTGTCATCAAGTGCAGCACCTATATTTCATCTCCTTACGGCAACCGCGTGCATCCGATAACAGGTGAATACAAAATGCATTCGGGCATTGATATCACCGGCGGCGGAATCAACGGCAAGCCTGTTGTCGCCGCAAGGAACGGTACGGTTATTTTCGCAGGCTGGCAGGGCGGCTACGGCAATTATGTAATCGTTGACCACGGCAACGGCATCACCACCTGTTATGCGCACTGCAGCACGCTGCTCGTTTCAAAGGGCGAAAAGGTCATGCAGGGCCAGCAGATTGCAAATGTCGGCTCAACGGGCAACTCAACGGGTCCGCATCTTCATTTTGAAGTGCGTATCAACGGTGCGACGACCCAGCCTCTCAATTATGTCAATGTCCCCGGATAAATTCGAAAGGATTACTCTCATATGAGCAGAAAAATTTCTCTCGGTGTTGCTCTGGCTGTTGCGATTCTGTGCATTACGGCGACTTTCGCCGTGACAATGACTGTCGCACAACGGATATACAACGGTCTGATTCCTGACCTTGCGGGCAGGTTCCAGCTCTATTCGGGTATTGATAAAATCGACGAAATTGTCAAAAACAAATACTATTCCCCGATTGACTCCTCCATGCTCAACGAGGGAATCTATCAGGGCTATGTTTCAAGCCTTGACAAGTGCAGTTATCTCACCTCCGACGAATATGTCAGCTACGCAAACCGGCTCAAGGGCGAGCTGGGCGGAATCGGCATTGAGGCAAGCTACAATTACACGGGTCAGTACCTCGGAGTGACAACGGTTTACTCCGGCTCTCCCGCGGATTCCGCCGGGCTCAAGGTCGGAGATGAGATTTACGCGATAAACGGTGAGGATGTTGAGGACAGCAACTATGTTGAACTTCTTGACAGTCTGAGAGGCAGCAAGCTCACCACTGCTGGGGTTGAATTCCGCAGAAACGGCAAGCAAATGCAGGAAAGCATCACAATGGGCTATTCGGCAAGCACCGTCACATATTCCACAAGCGGCAGCATAGGCTACATCAACATCAACGCTTTTTACGAAAACACCGCAAAGCAGTTTAAGGAAGCAATTGATGCCGTGATGGCAGATTCGGGTATAACCGGGCTGATAATTGACGTGCGCTCAACCTCGCAGGGAAGCATACTTTATGCGACGGATGTTCTCGATGTGATTGTCCCGCTGATGGATTATCCGATAGCGGTTGCCAAAAACAAGCAGGGTGAAACTATCAAAGACGAAAATGGCATTGACGTCTATTCGTACCCCGCCGAAAAAAGCTCAATTACCATGCCGAAAAAGATTGCAGTGCTTGTCAACTCAACCACCTCAGGCGCAGGCGAACTGCTTGCGAGTGCCCTTGCGGATTATGATATCACAAGAAGCATCACAACGGTTGTGGGCGAGGTTACGGCGGGAGACGCAAAAATGCAGCTCCCGTTCAGACTGGAGGACGGCAACGCCATCCTCGTCACTGTTGCAAAGCTGGTTTCCGGCAAGAGCGAAACAGACTTTGACGGCATCGGCGTCACCCCGGCTGTGACGGCTCAGCTTGCGGCGGGTCAGCAAATGATAACCACACTTGACGGCACGGATATCTCCGGTGACAGCCAGCTCGCTGCCGCCTACTCGGCTGCAACATACAGCGAAATAAAATAACATAACTCTTTTCTGCACCTTTTGTCATAACCGCCCTTTTTTCGGGCGGTTATGTTTATTTAATGACCTTTTACCTATTGATAACTTGTGTAAAAAAGTGTATAATATTACCTGTATTTATATGAAAGGAGTCAATCACCAATGAACTATTCCCACGAAGTGGAAAAAATGTGCTGCGTCGCAAAAGGCCCGCATCACGGCCCGGCGCCCATCCCGGAGGAGGGAAAATGGGTCAAGGCATATGAAATCAAGGACATTTCCGGGCTTTCTCACGGCATCGGCTGGTGCGCTCCCCAGCAGGGAACCTGCAAGCTCACACTGAACATCAAAGAGGGCATTGTTGAAGAAGCTCTTGTTGAAACAATCGGCTGCTCCGGCATGACCCATTCTGCCGCTATGGCTGCAGAGGTTCTTCCCGGCAAAACACTGCTTGAGTGCCTCAACACAGACCTTGTGTGCGATGCAATCAACGTTGCAATGCGCGAAATCTTCCTTCAGTTCGTTTACGGAAGAACTCAGTCCGCCTTCTCAGAGGACGGCCTTGCAATCGGCGCCGGACTTGAGGATCTCGGCAAGGGTCTGCGTTCACAGGTCGGCACAATGTTCTCAACAAAGCTCAAAGGCGTTCGTTATATGGAAATGGCAGAGGGTTATGTCACACGCATGGCTCTTGATGATGACGATCAGGTTATCGGCTATGAGTTCGTAAGGCTCGGCAAAATGCTTGAGGATATCCGCCACGGCGTTTCTCCCGACGAAGCGTACAAAAAGAACATCGGCAATTACGGTCGCTTTGCGGATGCCGCGAAGTATATTGACCCGCGTGAAGAATAAGGAGGAGGGATAGCAATGGCTGTGAATTTTGAAGGTAAAGAAAGAAGAATGAAAAAAATCAACGAGTGCCTTGCCAAGTACGGCTTGTCAAGCCTCGAAGAAGCAAGAGACCTTTGCCTGAGCAAGGGCATCGATGTTGATGCAATCGTCAAGGGCACTCAGCCCATCGCGTTTGAAAACGCCGTCTGGGCATACACCCTGGGCATCGCCGTCGCTCTCAAACAAGGCATAAAAAATGCCTCGGAAGCTTCCGCTGCAATCGGCATTGGTCTGCAGGCATTCTGCATCCCCGGTTCAGTTGCCGAACAGCGCAATGTCGGCCTCGGTCACGGCAACCTCGGTGCAATGCTTCTTAAGGACGAGACAAAGTGCTTCGCTTTCCTCGCCGGTCACGAATCCTTTGCGGCAGCAGAGGGTGCAATCAAAATCGCTCTTACGGCAAACAAGGTCCGCAACGAGCCGCTGCGCGTCATCCTCAACGGCCTGGGCAAGGATGCCGCAATGATTATTTCCCGCATCAACGGCTTCACCTATGTGCAGACGG
>CAZIMM010000074.1:0-260 GCA_964540415.1 uncultured Eubacteriales bacterium | reverse complement strand
CAACCCCACCCGCTTCCAGCATCTTGTTGCGGGCACCTACAAAAAGTGGGCAATCGAAAACGGCGTCAACTATTTCTCGGTTGCTTCCGGCGGCGGCACAGGCAGAACTCTTCATCCGGATAATGTTGCGGCAGGTCCCGCTTCTTACGGTCTGACCGATTCTATGGGACGTATGCACGGCGACGCACAGTTTGCAGGCTCCTCCTCGGTTCCCGCGCATGTTGAAATGATGGGTCTCATCGGCATGGGCAACAATCCCA
>CAZIMM010000073.1:10548-11112 GCA_964540415.1 uncultured Eubacteriales bacterium | reverse complement strand
TGAACATCTCATAGGTTCTTAAGGTATCTGCGCCATAATCCTCAACAATATCATCCGGATTTACAACGTTTCCACGGGATTTACTCATCTTCTCGCCGTTCTCGCCGAGAATCATGCCGTGGCTTGTCCGCTTCTGATAAGGCTCGCAGGTGGGCACAACGCCGATGTCGTAAAGAAATTTGTGCCAGAAGCGGCTGTAGAGCAGGTGAAGAGTTGTGTGCTCCATTCCGCCGTTATACCAGTCAACAGGCAGCCAGTATTTGAGCGCCTCCTTTGAGGCAAGCTCCTTGTCGTTGTGCGGGTCGCAGTAGCGCAGGAAATACCAGGATGAGCCCGCCCACTGCGGCATGGTGTCCGTCTCGCGCTTTGCCGGAGCGCCGCAATGCGGACAGGTTGTGTTGACCCAATCGGTCATATGTGCAAGGGGAGACTCGCCGCTGTCCGTCGGCTCATATGAGTCAACCATGGGAAGTGTCAGAGGAAGCTGATCCTCCGGCACGGGCACCCAGCCGCACTTTTCGCAGTGAATAAGCGGAATCGGCTCGCCCCAGTATCTCTGGCGTG
>CAZIMM010000073.1:0-10513 GCA_964540415.1 uncultured Eubacteriales bacterium | reverse complement strand
AAGTTGACCTTCTGATGGCCCTTGCCGGTTTCGGTGAGCCATTCGGTAATTTTCACCTTTGCGTCCTCAACGCTCAGCCCTGTCAAAAATCCGGAATTGACCATTGTGCCGGTTGCGCAGTCGGTGAATGCCTCTTCTTCAATGTTGCCGCCGCTGACAACTTCAACAATCGGAACATTGAATTTTTTTGCAAACTCCCAGTCGCGCGTGTCGTGCCCGGGAACAGCCATGATTGCGCCTGTGCCGTAGGAAACAAGCACATAATCCGCGATGAAAATCGGAATTTTTTCGCCGTTGACGGGATTGATTGCCTCAACGCCGTCGAGCTTGACACCGGTTTTGCCCTTGTTGACCTCGGTGCGTTCAAAGTCTGATTTGCGCGCGCACTCCTCACAGTAAGCACGCACGTCGTCTATGTTGCCGAGAATGCCGCTCCACTTTTCAATGAGCGGATGCTCGGGTGAAAGCACGCAGTATGTTGCGCCGAACAGGGTGTCCGGACGTGTGGTGTAAACTGTGAAGCTGTCTCCTGAGGTGGTGCCGAAATCAACCTCGGCGCCGGTGGAGCGCCCGATCCAGTTCTTCTGCTGCAGCTTGACGCGCTCAATAAAATCCAGGTCGTCCAGGTCGTCAATGAGACGCTGGGCATACTGAGTGATTCCGAGCATCCACTGGCTCTTGACCTTGCGGACAACCTCACTCGAACAGCGCTCGCAGAAGCCGTTGACAACCTCCTCATTCGCAAGCACGCACTTGCAGGAGGTGCACCAGTTGACGGACATCTCTTTTTTATATGCCAGCCCATGCTTGAACAGCTGAAGGAAAATCCACTGCGTCCATTTGTAGTAGGACGGATCTGTGGTGTTCACAACACGGCTCCAGTCAAAGGAAAAGCCGAGGGACTGAAGCTGCTGCTTGAAGTGGGCGACGTTCTGCTTTGTTACGATTTCGGGATGGATGTGGTTTTTGATGGCGTAGTTCTCCGTCGGCAGACCGAAAGCATCCCAGCCCATGGGATAGAGCACGTTGTAGCCCTGAAGCCTCTTCTTTCTGGCGACGATATCAAGAGCGGTGTAGGAGCGCGGATGGCCGACGTGAAGCCCCTGCCCGGAGGGATAGGGGAACTCGACAAGGCAGAAAAACTTCGGAAGAGTGTAATCATCCTTTGCGTGAAAAACGCCGGTTTCTTCCCAACGGTCCTGCCATTTTTTCTCAATTGATTTGAAATTATAGTTGTCCATGGATGCATTCATTCCTTAATATTATTAGTCTGTGAGCAAATATGAGATATCAATTATGCTGGCGTCAGCCCAGAGGCGCTCAAGGTTGTAATACTCTCTGCTTTCGCGCTGGAAAATATGGACGATAACCGAGCCGTAATCAAGGAGAATCCAGCCGGTTGCCCTGCCTTCAATGTGGTTCGGCTCAACGCCGAGCTTCGCCATCTCGTCCTCAACGTCATCCGCGAGCGACTTGACATGAGTGTTGGATGTGCCCGAGGCAATAACAAAATAATCGGACACAATTGTTAGCTCCGTGGTCTCGATTGCCGTGATGTCCTCCGCTTTTTTGCTGTCCAGAATGCGGACAATGTTTTCAAGAAGTTCCTTCGGTGACATTTTATCACTCCTGTAAATTTATTTCGTTTTTTTCAGTGCCGCAACAAGCTCGTTATAGCACTCAACGCTGTGCGGCTCAATAAACTTTTGTGTGGTTGCCTGCTTGGAAATGCAGAATTGCAGAGCATACATCATTGCTTTTTCAAGGCTTTCGCCTGCAAGCTCACGCATCTCCTCAACTCCGTCGTATTCCCTGTCGCTCGATATATAATCCGCAATATAAATGATTTTTTCAAGCAGACTCATGCCGGCTCTGCCCGTGGTGTGAAAGCGGATGGCGTTATAAAAATCATCATCCCACACGCGGAGGTTTTCCTTGACAAAGGCGGCTCCGGAGGGCGCGTGCCAGAGCTTCGGCTCGGTTTTCTCAACGCTGCTCAGTTCAACGCAGTTTTCTCTAATCAGTTCAAGCTGACGTGCCGGCGCCGTTTCCTTCGTGATGTCATGAAAAAGACCTGCAAGGTAGGCAATATCCCTGTCATACCCGAAGCGCTCCGCAAGCTCGGCGGCACTGTCCGCAACGCAGCGGCTGTGCTCGGCTCTGCGCTGAGAAAGAGTGTCGGCAATCAGCTCGAGATACAACTGAATTTCCGTGCTGTTAATCATTGTAAAGTCCTCCGGAAACGATATATTCAAGCACACCGGGTGCCAGCGGAAGCCCCTTGAAGAGCTCATTGTCAATGCTGTCTCTGATTTCGGTTGAGCTTAAAACCAACGGCTCATATTCGGAAATGATAACGCCCGCATTTTTCAGCTCGGGCGGAAGCCTTTCGGCAAGCGGTGTGCCGGGTTCTCTGCGCGCCGAGCAGATGGTGCACATTTTCAAAATCTCTTCGTTTTTGTACCAACTGTTGAATGTCAGCAGCATATCCTCGCCGATTATCAGATAAAGCTGAGCGTCGGGGTACAGACGGCGGATTTTTTTCAGGGTGTTATAGGTGTAGCTTTTTCCGCCGGATTTAAGTTCAATGTCGCTGACTTCAAAGCCGTCAAGGGCAAAGGTAAGACGGCACATTTCAAGCCTGTCCGCTCCGCTCGCCAGCTCAGGAACAGCCTTGTGCGGCGGAATATTTGCGGGAATAACAATGATTTTGTCAAGCGAAAGCAAGTTAAAAAAGTGCTGTGCGATTCGGACGTGACCGAGATGTGGCGGATTGAAGGTTCCGCCGAACAAACCGATTTTTATTCTTAATGCACCTCACTCAGCCTTTTTTGGACGGATATTTTCTTTGCGCGGGTCTGCCCGATGTGCCGCGCTCACTGGGTGCAGCGGGCTTTTTCTTTGCTCCGATGGGCTTCATGCCCATTTTGCGTGCCTGCTTTTTTGTTGCCGGGCGTTTGACGGGCTTTGCCGCTTCACCGTGGAGCTCCGGGGAGTAACGGTAAAATATCATGCTTCCGCCCACAACCTGCACAACCTCGGAGTTTGTTGCGGCGGCAATTTTTTCGGCAAGCTCGCGCGGAGACTCCGGTGCTGTGTCAAGAAGCACCTTGAGTTTTATCAGCTCGCGTGCACGCAAAGCATCGTTTGTTTGTGTGATGAGGGCATCGGAAATGCCGCCCTTGCCCACCTGAAAAACAGGCTCGATTGTGTTTGCCTGTGCCCTGAGTTCGGCACGCTGCTTACTTGTCATGTTTATGAAATATCCTTTCGTCCCGGGTTGTTTTATTTTAACCCGGCAGCAGTAAAAAATTTGTTGTGTTTATGTACAATACTTTTTCTGTTATTAAATTTCGGCTTTGAGCCTTTCGCAAAGCAGTCGCAGGGCGTTGCCGCGGTGACTTAAAGAATCCTTTTCCGCAGAGGAAAGCTCACCGAAGCTTTTTTCGCCGACAAAGAAGACCGGGTCGTAGCCGAAGCCGCCGTTGCCGGAGGGTGCAAATCCGATGCTGCCCTCACAGGTTCCGCTGACCTCGATGCTCCTGCCGTCCGGGAAGGCACAGCAAACAGCGCAGACAAACCTCGCTGTCCTCTTTTCCGCGGGAACACCCTCAAGCTCCTTAAGGAGCTTCAAAATGTTTTTGCCGTCGTTTCCGTGGTCTCCGGCATAGCGTGCGGAATAAATACCGGGTGCGCCTCCCAGCGCGTCAACGGCAAGTCCGGAATCATCCCCGATGCAGGGCATACCGCTGAATTCACAGCCGGAATGTGCTTTGAGAGCAGCGTTTTCTTCAAAAGTCGAGCCTGTCTCCTCCACGTCCGGCAGATTGATTCCGGCATCCTCCGCAATAAGAACTCTTACGCCCAGAGGCGAAAGAATTCTTTGCAGCTCATCGCGTTTTTTTGTGTTGTGGGTTGCAAGCAAAAAATCCATGATGTTACTCCGCGGAGGTCTCCGCAACTGTTGTTGCCGCAGCAGTTGTTTGCTGTGCAGCGGTGGTCAGTGATAAGGCAAAGCGGGGCAGAGCGTTTTTTTCGGTGTCAAGACGGTCAAACACGGCATTTTCTTCGTTGCTGAAGCCCTTGTAAGAAATGCTGTGTTCGTATTCACCGGTTTCTATGTTGACAATCGTCCGTCCGTTTTCGCCCAGGCAATAAAAAATATTATCGTCGCGCTCGTAAATATAAACGTCCGTTTCCGGAGAATATTTCATTTTTTTGTTGTATAAGACCTGGACACCGTCGTTGTCAAGAATGAGCCAATTGCCTTTTTTATCAATTTCGGCAATGACCGACATGCTGTCTGTGGTGAAACGGTCTTCTTCAGGGACAGAATCATTGAATGAGGGAAAATATTTGTAGCCAGCCACCAACGCAATAATCAGAACTGCCAACACAAAAACGACCATGCTTGCCTTATTGATTTTTTTCACGAGTTGTCATTCCTTTCATATTTTTCATCCGTGTCCTCATCGTAATTAACGGTGTCGAACAGTCCCTCGGCAAAGGCCTGCGGGCTGAACGGCTGCAAATCGTCAATCTGCTCACCGACTCCGACAAATTTCACGGGAACGCCCAAATCATTTTTGATTGCAAGAACAACGCCGCCTCTCGCCGTGCCGTCCAGCTTTGTGAGAACAATGCCGGTGATTTCGGCAACGCTTTTGAATTCACGCGCCTGATTGACGGCATTCTGGCCGGTTGTGGCATCAAGAACAAGCAGCACCTCACGGTCGGAATAAGGAAGCTCACGGTCGATAACACGGTAGATTTTCGCAAGCTCGTCCATAAGGTTCTTTTTGTTGTGCAGTCTGCCTGCTGTGTCGCAGATGATGATGTCTGCATCTCTTGCCTTGCCCGCGCACACCGTGTCGAAAACAACAGCGGCGGGGTCGGCACCTTCTTTGTGCTTGACAATGTCAACACCGGCCCTGTCCGCCCAGATTTCGAGCTGGTCGATTGCGGCGGCACGGAAGGTGTCGGCAGCACCGAGGATAACCTTTTTGCCCTGCTCTTTGAACATTGCGGCAAGCTTGCCGATGGTGGTCGTCTTGCCGACTCCGTTGACGCCGATTACGAGAATAACCGCCGGAATGGTGACAAGGTCAATGGTTTCCCCGCCCGTGAGCATTTCCGCAACAATGTCCTTGATTGCACCGCGTACCTGCTCACCGCTGCGCAGATTCTTTTTCGCAACAACCTCGCGCAGCTTTTCGATTATTTCCGCGGACGTGTTGACTCCGACATCGCCCATAACCAGTGCTTCTTCCAGACTGTCAAACAAATCGTCGGTGATTTCGTTGACGCCGTAAAGAATATTGTCAATCGCACCCGCCATTGAAACGCGGGTTTTTTGCAAGCCTTTGTTGATTTTTGAGAATATACCCATAGCTAACCTCTTAATAAATTACTCTTTTTCGCCTTCAAAAGCGATTCCCAGCTCCTGCAGCTGAATATTGTCGATTTCCGAGGGACACTCCGTCATCGGTTCTGTAGCATTCTGCACCTTCGGGAAGGCAATAACATCACGCAGGCTTTCACAGCCGAGCATCTGCATGATGAGGCGGTCAAGACCGATGCCCATGCCGCCGTGAGGCGGAGCACCGTATTTGAACGCGTCAAGCAGGAAACCGAACTTCTTGTGAGCCTCCTCGTCGCTCAGACCGAGCAGGGAGAACATTCTGTTTTGAAGCTCGGGGTTTGTGATTCTGATTGAACCGGATGACAGCTCGATGCCGTTGAGCACAAGGTCATATGCCTTTGCACGGACACGCGCCTTGTCGGTTTCAAGGTATTCAAGGCATTCATCCATGGGTGAGGTGAAAGGATGGTGCATTGCGACAAACTGTTTTGCATCCTCATCCCAGTCAAAGAACGGGAACTCGGTAATCCAGAGGAAATTGTATTTATCGGTCGGGATTATGCCGAGCTTTTTCGCAACCTCGCAGCGAAGCAGACCGAGGGAGGAGAGCACCAGCGAGTTCTTGACATCGCCGACAATCATCACAACATCGCCCGCGGCGGCACCGGCTTTTTTAAGAATTGCCTGCATTTCATCCTCTGTCATGAACTTTGCGAAAGAGGAGGCGATGCTGCCGTCTTCATTGAGCCTTATCCACGCAAGTCCCTTTGCGCCGATTCCGCGAACAAACTCCGTGAGCTTGTCGATTTCCTTCCTTGTCAGAACGGCAACAGCATTTTTTGCTGTTATGCCTCTGACACTGCCGCCGCCCTGAATCGCGCCGGTGAACACGCCGAAGCCGCAATTCGCAACGGTGTCGCTCAAATCGTAAAGCTCCATTGCGTAGCGTGTGTCGGGCTTGTCCGAGCCGTAACGCTCCATAGCCTGCGCATATGTCAGCCTCGGGAGAGGCAGCGGAACATCAACATTGAGCACCTCGCCGAAAACTCTTTTGACAAAGCCCTCACCGATTGCAAGAACATCCTCGGTGTCAACAAAGGACATCTCAAGGTCAATCTGCGTGAACTCGGGCTGGCGGTCAGCCCGAAGGTCCTCGTCGCGGAAGCAGCGGGCAAGCTGCATATAGCGGTCAAACCCCGCAACCATGGAAAGCTGCTTATAGAGCTGAGGGGACTGCGGCAGGGCATAAAATGTGCCCTTGTGAAGCCTGCTGGGAACAACATAGTCTCTCGCGCCCTCGGGAGTTGATTTGATGAGCATGGGAGTTTCGATTTCTATAAAGCCGTTTTCATCGAAGTAATCGCGTGCAACCTTGCAGATTTTGTGGCGCAGAAGAATGTTTTTCTGAAGGTCGGGACGGCGAAGGTCAAGATATCTGTATTTGAGCCTTGTCAGCTCCGAGGTCTGGCAATTGTCAACTATTTCAAACGGAGGTGTTTCGCTCTTTGCAAGGACACGCAGCTCAGTAACCTCAAGCTCCACCTCGCCTGTGGGAATGTCGGGGTTCTTTGAGGAACGCTCGCGGACAATGCCCTTCGCCATGAGGACGTACTCTCCGCGCACAGTGAATGCCTTGTCAAAAATTGCCCTGTCCGTGTTGTCATCAAAAGCAAGCTGAAGAATGCCTGTGCGGTCTCTCAGGTCAATGAAAATCAGCGACCCAAGGTCGCGCTGCCTTTGTACCCAGCCGGCAACGACGATTTCGCGTCCGGCATCGGCGAGTCTCGGCTCGCCGCAATATGATGTTCTTTTGAGTCCTGCCATGAGTTCCATAATGTATACTGACCTTTCGTTATTTATGATAAGTTGATGATGTTCAAGCTTTATTCCGTTTTATTCTGCGGAAGGCTGCCGAAAAAATCCGGCATTCCGCCGTTATCCAGCGCAGAGAGAGCATCCTGAAAATCCTTCATGGAGCTGCGCATGGAAAGCTCGGAAAAGGTGTCTGAAAAGTCTTCAAGTTCAATTGTTGTCTGCTCGCCGTTATCCATGTTCTTGACGGTGACTTCGCCTGCATCAAGCTCACTGTCTCCGATAACAACGGTGTAGCGCGCGTTGAGCTTGTTTGCATATTTCATCTGCGCTTTGAGCGATCGGCCGACAACGTCAAACTGAGCCGATACGCCGTCCCGCCGCAAATCGGTTGCAATCGCGGCGCACTCGAGCGAAGCGGCTGAACCCATGGAGGCGAGGTAAATGTCCGGCCTCTCCTCTTCCGGGAACGGTGTGCCCTGAACGTCCATGAGCAGCAGAAGCCGCTCGAGACCGAGCGCGAAGCCGAGCGCCGGCACATCTCCGCCGCCCATCTCCGCGGCAAGACCGTCGTACCTGCCGCCGCCGCAGACTGTTCCCTGCGCACCGATTTCGTCAGAGACAAATTCAAACACCGTCCGGGTGTAATAATCGAGGCCGCGTACTATTCGGGGATTGACGGTATAGTCAATTCCCATTGAATCAAGGTAGCCCTTAACGCTTTCAAAGTGTGTCGAGCAATCGTCGCAGAGGTAATCAAGAATCACCGGAGCATCTTTGGCAATTTCGGCACAGACGGGTGACTTGCAGTCGAGAATGCGCATCGGATTGCGGGAAAGCCTGCCCCTGCAGGTTTCACAGAGATTGTCGGTGTGCTGTGAAAAATAGTCCTTGAGTGCTTTGTGATATTCCGCACGGCATTTCGGACAGCCGATGGAGTTGATTTCAAGCCGAAGGTTTTCAACACAGAGAAAATCAAAAATTCCGCTCGCAAGCGAAATGATTTCAGCATCTGCGGCAGGGGAATCCGTTCCTATGCATTCAATGCCGAACTGATGGAATTCGCGCAGCCTGCCCGCCTGAGGCTTCTCGTATCTGTAGCACGAGGTGAGATAGCAAACCTTCTGCGGAAGCGGTTCGTTGAAAAGCCCGTGTTCAAGAAAAGAACGCATTGCGCCTGCCGTGCCCTCGGGACGAAGGGTGATTGAACGGTTGCCCTTGTCGGTAAAAGTGTACATTTCCTTTTGAACAACATCCGTTGTGTCTCCGATTCCCCGCTCAAAAAGCTCGGTGTGCTCAAAAACGGGAGTGCGGCACTCTCTGTAGCCGAAAAGCCGTGCAATGTTGAGCATGGAGGATTCAATGTATTGGTTTTTGTAGCTCTCGGCAGCAAGAACATCCTGCGTGCCTTTTATGGCTTTGGTAATCAGTTCCATATCAAAACTCTTTCATAAAAAATTATTGAGCCGCCCGGACATATCCCACACACAGGGCGAGGGGAACGGGTGAGCGGCTCATCCGGAAAAACGAAATCATTTTTTGGGGTTGACAATGTCGCGCCAGTCAAGGTCGCCCCTCTCAAGGCTGTGAATAATTGCCTCGGCAGTTGCGATGTTTGTGGCAACCGGGATATTGTGAACGTCGCACAAACGCAAAAGAGTTGCCTCGTTCGGCTCGTGCGGCTTGGGATTGAGAGGATCGCGGAACATCAGCAGAAGGTCAATTTCGTTGCAGGCGATTCTGGCGGAAATCTGCTGGTCTCCTCCCTGAGAACCGCCGAGAAAGCGTTGAATGCGCAGACCTGTTGCCTCACTGACGAGCCTGCCCGTCGTTTCCGTAGCACAAAGAGAGTGACGGCTGAGAATGCCGCAGTATGCAATACAGAACTGCGTCATGAGTTCTTTTTTAGCGTCGTGAGCCATCAAAGCAATGTTCAAAAAATCAGCTCCTTAATATGTAGACTTAAAATCAAATGTTTTAATATTATAAACACCGAGTATTATATCAGAAAATCTTTCTCATTACAAGTAAATTTACAATAAAAATCGTTTATCTTCCGAACCGTCACATCTTGAGAGGCACATCCTTGCCGTCAATGCGCATTGCAATGCGCAGCATTGCCTTGGCGGCTGCGCTTTTTCGCGGCAGTTCCTTGCCTCTGCTCAGATTGAACATCACTGTGTTGTCCTCCGGAATTACGCCGATGAGCTGAACGCTCGTTGAGTCAATCACATCGTCAATGTTCAGCAGCTTGCCCTTGAGCGATGCCTTGCTGCGAAAACGGTTGATAATCAGCCGGCAGCGCTTGACACCCATTTCAAACAGCCTGTCCGAAGCAACTGCGCCGTTGCGCACACACACGTCGTCCGGAGTTGCAACAATCAGTCCGAGCTTTGCAACGCTTCCGGCAAGTGCAAAGCCGGAGCCGATGCCTGCGGGAGAATCGAGAAGGATATAGTCAAACCTGTCCTCGTATTGCCGGAGCATGGCTTCAAAGCCTTCAAAAGTGTAACAGACTTCAAAGGATTTCGGCGCGGCAAGCAGCGTTGCGCCGCAGGCTGTGGCAACCGTTGCCTGCTCGGGCGAACATCTTCCGGCAATTACGTCGCCCCAGTTGAAAAGCAGATTTTCACAGGCATCCAGCATGAGGTCGAGACTGCGCAGCCCGATGTCGCAATCAACAACGAGAACGCTCTTTCCCAACTCCTGGAACGCCCCTGCAAGCCCTGCGGTTACGGAGCTTTTGCCGACGCCGCCCTTTCCGGAGGCAATAACGATTTTCATAAACAGCTTCTTCCTTTGAGCATTTTTTTGAATTTGCGTTGTCACGGTGTCTTATGCAAACGCGTGAATAAACAGTTATAGATATTTTACAACAAGCCGACAAAAAAAGAAAGACATTTTTATAAAGTTTTTACAGTTTTTTTGAAAAAACTCTTGCGGTACACCTATAAATAATTTATAATTAAAAATGAAATACTGTAAGCGGAGGAGAATAAAGTGAAGATACGTGAGGCATCAATGAGAGAAGTGACTATTACCGGAGGTTTCTGGAAAAACCGCCAGGACATCAACCGGAATGTTACCGTCGGAAATGTCAAGTCAAGGTTTGAGGAGACGGGAAGATTTGCCGCGTTTGACTTCAACTGGAAGGAAGGCGACCCCAAAAAACCGCACATTTTCTGGGACTCCGATATTGCAAAATGGCTTGAAAGTGCAGCTTATCTCATTGAAAAGCAGCCGGAGCCGGAACTGGAGAAAACGGTTGACGGGATTGTTGACCTCATCGAAAAAAACCGCATGGATGACGGGTATTTCAACAGCTATTTCCAGGTTTGC
>CAZIMM010000072.1:0-11151 GCA_964540415.1 uncultured Eubacteriales bacterium | reverse complement strand
TGGATTTCGACTCATACAGCCACAACTGCACTTATCAATACATCTACTCTCACGATAACACGCGCTTTATGTGCAACTGCCCCAATCACAGCGGGCATCACGGCAACACCGTGCGCTACTGTCTGTCGGTCAATGATAACCGCGGTACGAGCACGCTGGGCGGCGGTGCTGTTGAATACGGCATCAAGTTCTATAACAACACCGTTGTCGGCTGCGCAAACTTTGATATGACCGATATCAAGGAAGCCTATGTTGCAAACAACATCATTGCGCCCGCCGCCGGATACCGCGTGATAGTCGACAAAAACGAGAGCAGCAATGTTTTCACAAATAATTGCTATTACAATTGCTTCGCACCGTCCGTTGATAAAAATCCGTTCAGCTGCAACCCGGGCTTCTCCGGCAGCGATTATTCAGATATTCACTCCTTTGAGCTCTCATCGGATTCACCGCTCATCGGCGCGGGCGTTAAGGTCAGCGGAACTCCGTCGGAGGATTTCTTCGGCAACACCATTGCCAAAGACAACATCGGATGCTACGGCGGCAGCGGCACCCCGGCAGAATATAAGGCAGACAGCATTCTTACCAAGGCAGTTATGCTTTTCAGGATTATCATCGGCACAATAATCGCCGAGATAGACAACACGATTTATGAAGCGATTGATTACTATAACCATCACATAGCCCCGAAATTCAAGTAAGAACAATTATAATTGTCTTTCATTGCAGAGATATAAAAACGAAAGAAAACCACCGGATGAGCCGGTGGTTTTTGTTTTTCAGTGATGTTCTTCGGCATCTTGTTTTGTGACATGTACTGTTCCGAAAGGATGTTGAGGCGGAGCGTAAATTGAATACAATTTAAGCGGCACACGACTTGTGTTAATAAGATTATGCCACGTTCCCGCCGGTATTATGATTGCATAATTGTCATATACTCTTTTTTGAAAACACAGATTATCCTTATTGCTTCCCATCATTACAATTCCCTGACCTTGTTCTATTCGCAGAAACTGATCTGTGTTTGGATGTATTTCCAAACCAATTTCTTCTCCCGGCTTGATACTCATTAAGGTCAGCTGCATATGATTACCCGTCCACAAAGCAGAACGAAAATAGTTGTTATCTATTGTTGCCTTTTCAATATCAATAACAAACGGATATGGTCCGAAATCATTCGGTCTGCCCATATTAAAATGATCGGAGTTATTCATCGGCGAATTATTGCCCCAACATTGATTATTGTTCATTGTATCCTTCCTTTCTAAAGATTTACATTCCCATACTATGCATCCGTCTTTGCGGGGTTCTCGATATTTATGTTGAACCTTTCAATAATATGGTTTTTTCTGTATCTCGCGCCGATTGACTGCCACTACGGATATATCAGCTAATGAAAGCTTATCAACAGCCCACAGACAAATGAAACAGTTATGAATGAGAGCAGTGGATTTATATGATAAAAATTGTTGCTGTCGGCAACCGGTTTATGAAGGATGACGGAATAGGTATTATTGTTGCCGAGAAGTTAAGAGACAGGATGACCGATACAGAACTTGAAATAATTATCGGAGAAACCGACTGTCAAAGCAGCCTCAGCTTATTAAGCGAGGGTGACTTTGTTATTCTTCTTGATGCTTTTTTGACCGGTTCGGAACCGGGCAGTGTTCATATATTCAGCATTAATGATGCATTATTGCAGCCTTCAGGTTCTTTTATGCAGCATGATATGAGTATAATTGAATTAATGAAGCTTTATAACTGCAATTTCGAGGGATATATTATCGGCATTGAAGCAGCAGATATAAGCTTCGGTGATGAACTCAGCCCTGTTTTAGAGGAAAAATTTCCGCAGATTTATTCAAAGATCGAAAGCACAATAAAAACTATACTTACGGAGGAGTCGGAACATGCATGATACTTTTATTAATCAGAATTTATACGAATCTATTGTCGGATTATGCAATGAGCATTCGATCGCAAAGATTAATAATTTAACAATAACCGTACATACCCTCAGTCATGTAAGCGCGCAAAGCATCCTCGAATATTTTGCCGACAGGAACAGCACACTTGTCGGTGACTGGACAAATATCACGGTTCAGAAAAAAGAAATAAAGCCGCTTACAGCCACAATTGACCAAATTGACGGCGAAACATACAATTAGTGAATCTTTATGTTATTTAATTCTAATGCGAGGATTTGTCCTGGGGGCACAAGGGACTTCATCTTGGGCTGCGAATTCATTTAACCTCACCGTTTTTGTTCAAAGCAACGGGGCTGCGTGATGATCAGTATTTCAGGCGGAAAAAGCGGCATAAACCGGTGAAGCGCGAAAATCTGAACGGTTTGTTTGTGCATTTGCCTCAGACAGGCAAGGAAATGCTTGTTTGGCAATCAGCATCGGCGGCAAAAATCTGATGAGTCTTCAGGGAGGATTATATTATGGAGTTGGATATATTTTTGGAATTCATTGCCGACAGTATAAACGAAATAATTTCAGACATAGAAAAGCTTTACTCTGATAAGAACAATAACAAGCGTAAAATTTTAAATCGTCTCAGCAGTGAAGCAATGATGCTTGATAATTACATAAAGCACTTCAGAAAATCCAACAGACTTAATGAGCAAGAAATGACAGATTTATATGTAAGAAATTACATGCCGCAAATACAGCCCGTCGTTAAAGAAATGAATACTTTTACAAAAGAGGAATTGGCAAAATACGACGGCAAAAACGGTAATCATGCATATGTTGCAGTCAACGGAATTGTTTATAATGTCACAAATAATGCGGCATGGGCCGCCGCAACTCATTTCGGCCTCAGTTCCGGCAAAGATTTGACAACTCAATTCGCTTCATGCCACGCCGGAGCGGATATTCTGAGCAGATTGCCGGCAGTCGGCACTCTTGTCTGAATATAAGGCGGTGTTTGATTGGATACTGCAGATTTTAGATGCCCATATCAAGAAAGCAGGTTGAACACAACCGCAAGCCTTGTTGATCTCGTAAGAAGCAATCTTGCAAACGAACAATTGCAAAAGCGAAACCTTGTATGGCTTGAACTGAACGGCTGTTCGGGCAATATCATTTCACTGCTTGACGGCTTTAACCCCGATTTTCATTATCTTATTTCACAAATGACAAACTTTATATATTGCAACAGCCTTATTGCAGCAGAAGGCAATCAGGCAATGGAACAATTATTTGATGTGATCGGAAGTGATTATATTCTTGCGGCAGAAGGTGCAGTTTCGTTAAAAGATAACGGAGCCTGTAACATCATAGGCAGTTTCAACGGCAACGCAGTGACCGGCCTTGAAGCAATAAAAAAGCTGGGTGAAAGAGCGGCACACATTATTGCCGTCGGAGCCTGTGCGGTGCATGGCGGTGTATCAGCCGCAAGACCCAATCCGACGGAATGTGTCGGCATACAAAATGTTCTGCAAAAAAAGGTGATTAAACTGCCCGGCTGCCCGTGTCACCCCGATTGGTTTATGGGCACTCTGGCATACCTGTTGTTATACGGTGAACCGCCGCTTGACAGCCGGGACCGGCCCTTAATGTTTTACAGTACAACCATTCACGACAGATGTCCGAGAAGGTCATATTTTGACCGCGGTATCTTTGCCCAAAAGCTCGGTGAAGAAACCTGTATGTTCAAGATAGGATGTCGCGGACCTGTTACCCCGATTGACTGCCCTGTCAGGCAATGGAACGGGCATGTCAACTGGCCTGTCGGTGATGACTCGCCATGTATCGGCTGCGCCCAGTTTGGTTTTCCCGACGCAATGGAACCGTTTATCAGCTATGATACAACAATGGGAGAATAACTATGCCGGAAAGAATAACCATCAATCCAGTAACACGTATCAGCGGCTTTATGGAAATTCAAGCCGATGTTGAGAACCACTGTGTTATTAATGCAAAAACGAAAGGGCTTATGTTTCGCGGTTTTGAAAAGATGCTGATCGGCAGAAATCCATTTGATGCAGTATACTTCACGCAGCGCATCTGCGGGATTTGTTCATCCGCCCATTCCATGGCATCCACACTTGCATTGGAAAGCGCAATGAACTTTGTTCCCACAGAACAGGGGCGGTATCTTCGTGACATCATTCACGGATGCGAATTCCTTCAAAATCATCTGCGGCATTTCTTTCAATACACACTTCCCGATTTTGTCAAACTGCCTGAGAACTATCCTTTGTTTAAAACAGAACATAACGATTACAGACTGCCAAAAGCATTAAACGATAAAATGGTCGAAGATTATTTCGAAGCTCTTGAAATCAGCCGCAGTGCCCATCAGATGTTAGCGATACTCGGAGGCAAAGCCCCACACAATCACGGGGTCTTTATCGGCGGCATTACAACGCAGGCCACTGCCGACAAGATTATAACTTTAAAATCGATTTTGGATGGCATTGAGTTGTTTATCAACCAAAAAATGATTCCGGATGTCTATGAAATCTCAAAATTCTATTCCGAGTATTATCATATAGGCGAAGGTTACGGTAACTTATTAAGCTACGGTTGCTTTAATGATTATAAGGATTTGGGAACCCTCTATGTAAACCCGCTTGTTTATTCAAATAATACGATTTCTGTTTTTAATCCCGATGAGATAATGCAGGAAAGTGAATATGCATTTTATAACGATAACAATGAACCGGATTCACAAAAGCCTCAGGCATATTCATGGATTAAAGCGCCCAGATATAATGATTTGCCCTTTGAAGTCGGGCCGCTGGCAAGGCAATGGCTTTCCGGCCGTTACAGAAACGGTATTTCTGTTATGGACCGTACTATAGCAAGAGTGCTGGAGGCCGGAGAAATCGCATCAATAATAAAAATCCTTTTGCAGAACCTGATTCCGGGGATATCTGTGCAGCAAAAATATACTGTACCAGAAAAAGCAGGCGGAAAAGGGCTCATTGATACAACTCGAGGTGCGCTCGGCCACTGGATATACATAGACGGCGGTAAAATAGCCTTTTATCAGATTATCACGCCCTCTGCATGGAATCTGTCCACACAGACGGGAAATATAAAGGGAACAGCAGAACAGGCACTGATCGGATCACCGGTCGGGAATATAAATGCGCCTGTCGAAATCGGCAGAATCATCCGCTCTTTTGATCCCTGCGTGTCGTGTGCAACCCATGTTTACACAGGCGGGAAGCTCATAAATGCCGTTCAGGTTGTATAGTTTAGAAATAAAAAACAGGCGCCGTAATTTTGAATCAAAATTACGGCGCTTTTTGTAAAATATCTTCGCTCAGATGATTATCAAGCCGGAGTATTTGGTTTTTTGAGCGCAGTTTTTATTTTATTCTATCGGCTCAAAATCCGAATAGCCGTGCTTGCACCACGGGCAAATAAAATCCTCCGGCAGCTCATCACCTTCATATACATAGCCGCAAATCTTGCAGACGAAGCCTTTCTTGCCATTCGTTTCCGGCTTGGGTTTTACATAGTTTTGATAAAATGAATATGTCATTGTTTCTTTATCATTAATAACACGCGCTTCCGTCACCGAGCATATAAACATTCCGTGTGAGCCGAGGTCAACATAGTCCTCCACCTTGAGAGAAAAGGCGGCGTTTATATAGTTTGGCAGGATAATCAGACCGTTGTCAGACCTTATCGGCGAATAGCCCTCAAATTTATCCACGCTTCTTCCGCTTTGAAAACCGAAAGTTTCAAAAACCTTGAACGGAGCATCAACTGACAGGCAATTGACATTGAGAATTCCCGTCTGTTTGATTATGTGATATGAGTAATTTGCTTTGTTTATATTTACGGCAATTCTTTTCGGGTTGTCCGAAACCTGCGTAACTGTATTTAAAATCAGCCCGTTATCGCGCTTTCCGTCGTTGGAAGTGACGACGTAAAGTCCGTAACCTATACGGAACAATGCGGTCATGTCGTTTTTATTTGCCGAATCACTGTTGAGCGCGATATATTCTTGGCACATCTCTTCAGTCATTGACTCGATCTGTTTTTTGCATTCATCGTTCACGGCAGAGCGTATTGAAACAGTCGTGTTCAAAAAAGTGACGTTTTTGCTCTTTTCGAACATTTTCTTGATGATTTTTGCGGCCTGTGATGCCCATGTGCCGTTTTCAATTATGCCGATTGTTTTGTTCTGAAAATTGCGCTCGGTCAGATTGTCAATATACTGCTTCATATACGGAAAAAGCTCCGCGTTATATGTGGTTGTTGCCAGAACGAGTTTGCTGTATCTGAACGCGTCTGCCACCGCGGCTGACATATCACAGCGTGCAAGGTCATAAACAACCACATCGGGGCATCCGTTTGCCTTCAGCTTGTCAACCAGCATCGTGACTGCCCTCTTTGTGTTGCCGTAAACAGATGTGTAGGCAACACAAATGCCCTCGGTTTCCGCGACATAGGACGACCAAGTACCGTAAAGGTTCAAATAATAGTCAAGGTTTTCCGAAAGCATCGGCCCGTGCAGCGGACAAATTGCGGAGATTTCGAGTGCGGAAGCCTTTTTGAGCAGTGCCTGAACCTGCACACCGTATTTGCCGACAATGCCGATATAGTACCGTCTTGCTTCGTCAACCCATTTTTCCTCTTTATCCAAAGTGCCGAACTTTCCAAATCCGTCTGCAGAAAATAGAACCTTGTCCGCGCTGTCATAGGTGACCATAACCTCCGGCCAATGCACCATCGGTGCAAACATGAAGGTCAGCTTATGTCTGCCGAGATCAAGCGAATCTCCGTCTTTCACAACAACGGTGTTTTTGCACAGCCCCTCCCTGAAAAACTGATTTATCATTGTGAATGTCTTTTGGTTTCCGACAACAGCTGCATTCGGATATACCTTCAGAAAATTCGCAATGTTAGCCGAATGATCAGGCTCCATGTGCTGAATTATTAGATAATCGGGAAGCCTGCCACCAAGCGCGTCAGACAAATTGTCAAGCCACTCATGGGTATAATTTCTGTCCACTGTGTCGATTACGGCAATTTTATCATCAATAATAATATATGAGTTATACGATATGCCGTTCGGGACACTGTACTGCCCTTCAAAAAGGTCAATCTTGCGGTCGTTTACCCCGATATATTTGATGTCTTTTGTAACTGTCATATGCAATTCTCCATTCGGCTTTATAAAATATATGATTGACATAATTAATGTTAAAAATCAAATAATTGGATTTTTGCGGGACAATTTCTGTTCTGAACAGTCTGCGTCAGGAATTTTTGATCATCCGAAGAGTTTTTCGGGAACTTACTTTCTTTCCTGCCGTTTTTCATACACTTCAAGAAATAGAATATGTAAAATCAGAATCCGAATTCTGTTTGTTTTTTGGTTTATTGCTACTGTCTTTTGCACGGGAGCTGTTTCCCGCTGCGTTTCGACCTACAGACATCAAAAATACATTCAATTTCTATCCAAATAACCTTTGGATACAGTTACGGGCGCTTATTTGCATGACACATAATTTAATTTTATCAGCAATTTAATTATAAAGATTTCATAAAAAAAATCAAGTCAATTTGATGAAATCAAGAATGAAGTCCGAAACCGCACAAAAACATCCCCGGATGTCAACCGGGGATGCTTTGAAAATTCAAATGTCTGCTTTCCACAAGCCGTGGATATTGCAGTATGCATATGCAGCAAGCGGCTTTTCATCGGAAAGAGCAAAGGTGGCAGACGGAGCTTCGCCGGGATTGAGACATTTGCGATGACCGCCTTTGTCTGTTTCAAGATATATCCACATGATGCTGTGCTCGGGAACCATCGGGTGAGCGACCGAGCCGACATCAACCTTCACTTCGTTTCCGTCGACAGTAACCACCGGAATATGTTTTTCATGACTTGCCTCAACAGTGCCCGGTTCAAGCAGTGTCATATTCTGTCCGCAGCAAACAATTGGTACGCCTGAGCTGTTGATCATTCCAATAATATTCCCACAATGCTCACAGATATAGAATCTCTTTTCACACATTTTTTTAACCTCCGTTTTATTAATATTTCTTCAATGCAATGGCTTTTGCGACGGCTTTTGTCGACAGTTTTTCGGAAGTGCGCTGCAACGTTTTTATGTGTTTTCCGATTGCAGTTCATGTAAGTCTGACAAACCGTTTGTCAGGCACGCCTGAAACCCGGATTCTTTGCGGTCTGCACGCTTTATTCTTTATCAAACTCGTCTTTGGATGCTCCGCACAGCGAACAGGTAAATGAATCCGGCAGATCTTCCCATTTTGTTCCCGGCGCGATTCCGTCTTCGGGACTGCCGTTGTTCTCATCGTATACATATCCGCAAATTGTACAGATATACTTCATAGTTTTCGCTCCTTTCATAGATTATTTTGCAAGTATATTATATATAATCAGCGTGGACTTTTCTGTGACTCGGTCACAAAACAGCCGCTTGAAATACCTGAAAACTGTTAAATTTTTGTGATTATTGTTGTAATATGTAATAAAGAATGGTATGATATATTTATTGCATATGATAACAATAAAAGGTTTTATCGGTATTATAAGACAGCGAAAATGCACAAAAGCCCGTTCAGTGCCTCCGGGGTGTGAGTTTTCTTCGGACATTCCACCTCTGAAAAGCCCGTTATTATGAGCTCAGGCAAATATCAAACGTAAAATAAGGCTGGCGGACAAACAGGGCTTTTCACAGGCATAATGTGCAGGATTTGTGCAAGAGGTATGCACAACGGCACAACAATTTTATACTTCCGCAAGGCCGGGGATATACGAAGAAGCGGTGAACGGTTACGGAACTGCGATTCAAAATGCGTAGATATGAGTCACTGTTAATAAGTATTGGAAAGCACACCCGGCATAGCATGGATGCACTTTCGTGAATTATCAGCAATCAGTACAGTTTATCCGGGAACAGATCGTTCACTCATGACAGCATCATAAAGCCTCCAGCCACCGGCCAAATTGTAACAGTCGTATCCGTTTCCGGAAAGAATACGGCAAGCGATATAACTGCGCAGCCCGCTGCGGCAATGAACATAAACCGGCTTGTCTTGAGGGATTTTATTCAGATTGTCGCGAAGTGAATCGAGAGATATATTGACAAAGCCGTCAATATTTCCTTCAGAAAACTCCGTTTGCGTGCGGATGTCAAGCAGGGTCACGCTTCCGTCGCGGGGCAATTCGGCAACGTCATCCCAGAAGAATTGCTTGACCTTGCCGGTAATAACATTTTCCGCTGCAAAGCCGAGCATATTGACCGGATCCTTTGCACTTCCGAACGGAGGAGCATAACAGAGTTCGAGTGTTGTAAGTTCGGTTATCTTCGCGCCGAAGCGTATTGCCGTTGCCAGAACATCCATGCGCTTGTCAACGCCGTCAAAGCCGACAATTTGCGCACCAATAAGCTTGAGAGTTTTCTTGTTCCACAGTGCTTTGATTGACATATCGGTTGAGCCCGGATAATACGATGCGTGTGAGCCCGAATAAATATAGGTCTTGTCATATTCAACGCCTGCTGCCGCTGCAGCCTTTTCGTTAAGACCTGTTGTTGCAATTGTCATATCAAAGAGTTTGAGAACAGCAGAGCCCTGTGTTCCGGTGTATTCCGTCGGAATCTCGCAGATGTTGTCGGCTGCGATACGCCCCTGTTTATTGGCAGGGCCGGCAAGAGGAATAAATGCCGGCTCACCCGTGAGAAAATCGCGCACCTGTGCCGCGTCTCCGACTGCGTAAATGTCCGGAACACTTGTCTGCATCCTGCGGTCAACAACGATGCATCCGCGTGTGCCGAGTGTGAGGCCGCAATTCTTTGCAAGCACGGTTTCCGGACGGACACCCACGGACATGATGAGCATATCGGTTGATAACTCGCCGTTTTGAAGCTTTACAGTCAGACCTTTTCTTTTGTCCTTAATGGCTTTGACACCGTTGTTCAGCTGCAATTTGATATTTTTCGATTTAATATAGCGGTGAACATCCGCAGCCATATCAAAATCCAGCGGCGCAATAAGGTGATCGGCAAGCTCAACAACCGTAACATCAAGTCCGGCATTTTTCAGGTTTTCCGCCATTTCAACACCGATATATCCGCCGCCGACAACGGTCGCTGTCTTCGGTTTCTTTTTGTCAATAAACTCTTTTATCTTCAGCGTATCGGGGATATTACGAAGCGTGAATATCCGTTCACTGTCAATCCCGTCTATATTCGGCATAATCGGTTCGGCACCGGCAGATATTATGAGTTTGTCATAGCTTTCGGAGCAGTCTTCTCCGCTTTTCAGATTCTTAACCGAAACTGTTTTTTTCACGGGATCGATTGAAACAGCTTCGCTCAACACGCGGACATCAACATTGAAGCGGCTCTTAAAGCTTTGAGGTGTTTGGAGCATCAGTTTTTCTTTTTCCGTGATTTTGCCTCCGATGTAATACGGAAGTCCGCAGTTTGCAAACGACACGTATTCACCGCGCTCGAGAACAACTATTTCGGCTTTTTCATCGAGCCGTCTGAGTCTTGCGGCAGCAGACGCTCCGCCTGCCACTCCGCCGATAATTACAGTTTTCATAAAAATTAACCTTTCGGGAGAAGATTATGGGCAACATATTTGAGCAGACATTTAAAGACGCGTTTTCTTTCTGGGACACTTTGCCGGACAGGGAAAAGGAATATCTTTATGCGAATTCGTCTGCGGTGAATTACACAAAAGGCACAATAATACATGACGGCGACGAATGCACCGGGGTAATCATGGTGAGAACCGGCTGCCTTCGCTTGTCTATCCTTTCCGAGGACGGCAAGGACATCACCCTGTATCGGCTGAATCCGGGGGACGTCTGCATTCTTTCGGCTTCCTGCGTAATTCAGAGCATCACTTTTGATGTTGCGGTTCAGGCCGAGCAAAACAGCGATTGCTTTATCATATCAGGGGCCGCCTTCGCAGCTCTTTCCGCGCGAAATCCGTATGTGAAGATATTCGCACTTGAAACCGCAGTCAGTCGGTTTTCGGATGTGATGTGGGTCATGCAGCAGATTCTGTTCATGAGCTTCGATCGGCGGCTCGCGCTGTGGGACCCCGAACCGAGCGTGCGGCTCACCGGGAGCCAGCTCGAGATCCTGCGACTGCTCGCCGGCCCCGGCACGCTGCCGCAGATCGCGGCCGCGCGGTA
>CAZIMM010000071.1:7227-11280 GCA_964540415.1 uncultured Eubacteriales bacterium | reverse complement strand
AGCTCGCCCTTGCAGGGTATGAGACAAAGCTCTACACAAATTATATCGACCTCACCGAGAAGGACAAGGAGACGTTCACAAACGCCGAAAAGCTTGACTCAAGCCTTCTGACCTTCGGGCAAACCATGAGGCTGGCATGGAGATATTCCGAGCTTACGGCGTTCAAATATGCCCCGCACAGTTTAAAATATTATTTTACGCCTTACCCGCAGAATTTTTCTTCAATTGCCAACTCACTGAATCTCCGCAAGGCGGGAATACATGCCGCGTCCTACGGTGACGACAGTGTTGTCCGCCGGAATTTCAACAGCGGAATCGGTACGGCCGCAGAAAAAAAGCAGTATCGCTTCATTCATATGTACGGTGTGCACGCGCCCTATATCCGCGACAGAAGTCTTATTATCAACGGATATGCCGACGGCTTCCTTTCCCAGTCAAACGACGAAAAGCGTTATCAGATAGCACTCGGTCAGCTTGATTTGCTCTGCGAATTTGTTGACCAGCTCAAGCTCAGCGGGATATATGACTGCACGGCAATTGTTTTCACCGCCGACCACGGACACATCAACCGCTTCAACCCGACATTCATGGTCAAGGCGGTGAATGCTCACGGAAAGCTTGAGGTGTCCGACGTTCAGATTGACCAGTCGCAGGATTACATCCCGTTCATCCTTGACAGCGCGTCCGCTCCGGATAAAAAAGCCTCGCTGTTTGAACTGACTCAGACGCAGGGGCGCGAAAGGTTTGTTTACAACTACTTCAGCAACTCCGGGCTTGAGGGCAAAACAACCTTCAGGACAAGAATCGCTGTCAACGGCAAGGCATATGATGAGAAAGCCTTTGAGATAGTCACAGACGAGTTTGTCAACAGCGGCAAGCTGTCAAAAACCTATGAACCGGGTGACAAGCTTTCCCTTCGCTTCACCGAGACCGGCGCCAACATCACCGGCATCAACATTGACGGCATGCCGTCGAGCAAAACCGCCGGAGTTGATGTGCGCTTTGACGGGGATTTGCAAAAAGCAATGACAGCTCAAATTGAAATTGAAAAGGTTTGGTTCTCGGGTCAGCGGCTGATTGTCCGCTGCCGGGGGCGTGAGCTGTTCCGGGAAGCTCTCACGGGAGGGGAGCAGACGGTGACCTTTGAGATTCCGCCGGAGTGTGCAGACAACGGTCTGCTGTCACTCGAATTTGAGTTCCCCGACTGTGCAGTTGAGGATACGGATTATAAGGTCTATCCTCAGGAGTTCCGTTCATTTACATTCGGAAGCATGGTGATAAAATGAGAAAAAACAAGAGCAGGGCAAACAATCTCACTCTTTCCCTGATTGTTTCCTTCTGCCTGTCGTTCAGCCTGTTCATCTTCGCGCCGGTTGAAATTTATTGCTCCAACAGCAACGATTTCTGGTTTGAGCTGAAATTTGTCATGCCGGCATTCCTGCTGTTCTTTGCCGCCTGCTTTGCGGTGACTTTTCTGTTGTGCTTTTTGTTCAGGGGCAGGTTGGGAACGGTCATACTTTCGGTGCTCTTTGCCCTCGCCTTTGCATCATACATTCAGGGGAACTTCCTTGCAATGGGTTACCCGGAGCTCAACGGCGAGTCAATAGACTGGGAGAATATGCGCGGCACGGAAATCGTGAGCATGCTGTTCTGGGGCATCACTTTTGTTGCCTCTCTCTTCCTTTCAAGGTTTAAGGAGCCGCTTTTCAAAAAGGGCGCAAAAATAATCTGCGTCATCATTGCCGCGGTTCAGGTTGTAACGCTCGGCACACTTGCCTTTTCCGTCGAGCTGCCGAAAAAAGAAAATTATTACTTTTCATCCGAAAAAATGCTGGATTTTTCGAAGCAGGGGAATATAATCACAATAATACCCGATTCCATGCAGTCAAAATATCTCACGCGCGCACTCGAGGAATACCCGGAGTTCAAGGATGTTTTTGACGGCTTCACCTATTTCCCCGACACTGTGAGCACCTCGTCCTTCACCGTGTCCTCCATTCCGACACTGTTCACCGGCATGGAGCTGCCGCTCAATTGCAGCGGCAAGGAGGGAATGCGCCAATGCCTTGAAAAAACATATCTGTTTGACGAGCTGAAAACGCTCGGCTATGAGACAAAGTATTTCACCTCATCAATATCTCTTCAGCAGGGCGACAGCAAAATTTTCTCCAACGTCGCAAAGGTTGACGACGGGCTGTTCGGCTTTTCGGAAAGGGTCAGGACGGCGGGGGTGCTCGGAGATGTGGTTTATTTCAGGTATGCTCCGCACACTCTCAAGCAGTTCAATGTGCCGAATCTCAACGAGATATGCTCCACATGGGTCACTCTCGACATGAAAAAGCTCGGAGTGCAGGGCTATGAATACGGCTACGACCGCACTGTCTTTGACAAAATCAGCAGCGGCATCACCGTCAATGCGGACAAAAAGCAATACACCCTGATTCACCTTTACGGCATTCACCCGCCGTACAGCCGCGGACGCGACTTGATTTACAAGTGGGATTACTATGATTCGCTAGACACCGACGACACCGAAAGACGTTATCAGATTGCTCTGGGTCAACTTGATTTGCTCGCGGAGCTTGTGAAGCAGCTGAAGGAAAAAGGCATTTACGACAGCACAACAATCATCTATTCAGCCGACCACGGCATGGAGGACAACCGTTTCAACCCGTCCTATATGGTGAAGCCCTGCAATGCAAAGGGCAGGCTTGAGGTGTCTGAGGCGAAGATTGATTACACGCAGGACTATTCAGGCTTCATTCTCGATTCCGCAAAGGGCATGGGTGAGAATGCGGCACTGTTCGGAATCGGCAGCGGAGAACGCGAAAGATATGTTTATAATTATTACAGCTCCTCCGGCTACGGAAGGCAGAACACTTTCAGGGCGAAAATAGCTGTCAACGGTTCAGCAGTGGACGCCTCTTCCTATGTTATGGTTGCCGATGAATATTCACAGACAAACGAGCCGGAGAAATGCTACAAAGCGGGAGAAAAAATCAAGCTCACCGCGAAGGCGAAGAATGCCGCAGTCATCGGAATTGACGGAGACGGGAATTCGGTCACGGGCACCGCAAAGGTGCAAATCAACTTTGACAGCGCTCAGCAAAAGCCGCTCAAAGCCCGCCTCACAACAGAAGGGGTCAAGGGAGCGCCGCAAAGAATTGTCATCAGCTCCGGGGACTCAGAGCTTCTCAATGAGACTGTGAACGAGGCAGGCACGCTTGAATTCAATGTTCCGGCGGAAGCGTTCGACGGTGAGAAGCTGCTGCTCGATTTCAAGTTTCCGGACGCGCGCTCGGTGGACGATGAGTCGGCATATCCGCAGGTTTACGCAGCGTTCGAGTTTTCAACGCTCACTCTTGAATAATAAACCGTATAAGAAAAACTAAATGTATAATTGCCCGAAAAGGCTGTTATAAAGTAAACAGGAGGAAAACAAGAATGAAAAAAATTTTTGCGGGGCTGCTTTGCCTTGCACTGGCAATTGTCGCAACGGCAGGCTTTGCAGGTTGCAAAAAAACAGATGATTCAACGGGAAAAGGAGAAGACACAATGACATCAAACAAGGTCCTTTTTGAAATGGAGAACGGCGGAAAATTCACAATTGAGCTTTATCCCCAATATGCCCCGGCAACGGTTGAAAACTTCAAGTCTCTCGTGAGCGAGGGCTTTTATGACGGCCTGACCTTCCACCGCGTTGTGGAAAACTTTATGGCACAGGGCGGCGACCCCACCGGCACGGGCGCGGGCGACGGCAAAAAGCCGGAAATCTTCGGCGAGTTCAAGGTGAACGGCTTTGAGCAGAACACTCTTTCACACACGCGCGGTGTTGTTTCAATGGCAAGGCGCTCGGACAGCTACGATTCCGCATCCACGCAGTTTTTCATTTGCTATGACGATTCCTGCTCATTCCTCGACGGCTCATATGCTGCGTTCGGAAAGGTCATCGAGGGCATGGAAACGGTTGATGCGTTTCTTGACGTTGAGAGAACCTACAACTCGAATAGGGAGCTTGCAAAGCCGGTGACCCCCATTGTCATCAAAAGCGCA
>CAZIMM010000071.1:1165-7217 GCA_964540415.1 uncultured Eubacteriales bacterium | reverse complement strand
CCGAGTAACAGACACTTCTTTAAATCCGTCCGAAAGGAATGGTTTGAATTGGACAGTGAGAAAAGGGCAAAAATACGTGCGCTTGTCATCAGCGCCGCGGTTCTTGTGATGCTTGCGGCTTTCTTTGTGCTTGCGTACTACAGCTATATATATAAGCCATAATTAAACCGGAGGAAACCTGATGATCGGAACAGTGAACGTGAGCCTGCAATACGCGGGCAGAACGCTCTTTCAAAACGCGGACACAACATTCACAAAGGGCAATTGCTACGGCCTGATCGGCGCGAACGGCGCGGGAAAATCAACCTTCCTGCGCATTTTGTCGGGAGAACTGGAACCTAACAAGGGTGAGGTTGTCGTGACTCCCGGCGAGCGCATTTCCGTGCTGAAGCAGGACCACTTTGTTTATGACGAGGAGCAGGTTGTCCGCACCGTGCTTCTCGGCAATGCAAAGCTCTGCGAGATAATCGACAAAAAGGAAGCACTCTACGCAAAGGAGGAGTTCACCGAGGCGGACGGCCTGCTGATAAGCGAGCTGGAGGAAGAATTTGCCGAAATGGACGGCTGGAGCGCCGAGAGCGATGCAGAAATTCTGCTCAACGGGCTCGGAGTGACAAACGAATACCACTACTCTTTGATGAAAGAGCTTCCGAACGATTTGAAGGTGAAGGTGCTGCTTGCCCAGGCGTTGTTCGGCAATCCGGACATTCTTCTGATGGACGAGCCGACAAACCATCTGAACATCGAGGCTGTCCGCTGGCTGGAGGAATTCCTCATTGAGCTGGACAGCACTGTCATCGTTGTTTCGCATGACAGACACTTTCTCAACAAGGTCTGCACACATATTGTGGACATCGACTTCGGCAGGATAACAACCTTTGTCGGCAATTACGATTTCTGGTTTGAATATACGCAAATGGCTCAGAGGCAGCTGCGCGAGCAGAACAAGAAGGCGGAACAGAAAATCAAGGAGCTTCAGGAATTCATTGCCCGTTTCAGCGCGAACGCTTCAAAGTCAAAGCAGGCGACAAGCCGCAAAAAGCTGCTGGACAACATCAATGTTGAGGAAATGCCCGTGTCGTCCAGACGGTTTCCATATGTTGCCTTCAAGCCGGACAGGGAAATCGGCAACGAGGTGCTCACTGTCAGCAACCTGACAAAGAACGTGGGCGGCAGAAAAGTGCTGGACAACGTGAGCTTTGTCATCCTCCCGCACGAAAAGGCTGCTCTTGTCGGGACGGACGCACTCTCCAAAACAACCCTGTTCAAGATTCTCGCCGGCGAGCTTGAGCCGGACGAGGGTACAGTTAAGTGGGGCGTTACCACGTCACGCTCATATTTGCCCTCCGACAATTCGGAATTTTTTGACGGTGTGGAGGACACACTGACGGACTGGATACGCAGATATTCCGACCTGGTTTTTGAAACCGATGTTCGCGGCTGGCTGGGCAGAATGATGTTCTCCGGCGAGGAGGCGACAAAGAAGGCGAAGGTGCTTTCGGGCGGAGAAAGGGTTCGGTGCATGCTGTGCAAAATGATGCTTTCGGGCGCGAATGTGCTTTTGCTCGACGAACCGACGAACCACCTTGACCTTGAGTCCATCACCTCCCTCAACCATGGACTTGACGAATTCACTCAAAGCATCATTTTCACCTCGCACGACCATCAGCTCGTGCAGACCGTCGCAAACAGGATAATTGACGTCACACCCGGCTGCTTCTATGACAAGAAGACGACCTACGACGAATATCTTGACGAAATGACCGAAAAAAGTGCGCTATCGTGAATTTTATTCAGTAAAATGTGAATATTAATGAATATTGCTTGACATTATACAAAAATGCTGTATAATAGAAGCCTAAAACAAAGGGTATTTCCTTTGAAGTTTTCGGAATCCGGTGATAACATGAAGGTATTTATTGACGGCTCCGCAGGGACAACCGGGCTTCGCATAGCCGACAGGCTTGCAGGCAGGAGCGATATCGAAATGCTCGTGCTTTCAGAGAACGAGCGCAAAAATTCCGTCGCACGCAGCGAAATGCTCAATGCGGCGGATATCGCCTTTTTATGCCTGCCGGACGCGGCGGCGATTGAAGCGGAGCAGATGGTGAAGGCACCCCATGTCCGCGTGGTTGACACTTCAACGGCGCACCGCACCTCGGCGGGCTGGAGCTACGGCTTCCCCGAGCTTTCGGCTGAGCACAGAAGGAGCATTGCACAAGGCAAAAGGATTGCCGTGCCCGGCTGCCATGCAAGCGGCTTTTGCAGCATTGTTTATCCGCTTGTCAGCGGGGGAATAATCGGAAATGATTATCCTGTCGTTTGCCACTCGGTCACGGGCTACAGCGGCGGAGGCAAAAAAATGATTGCGGAATATACCGAAAGCGGCAGAAGTGCTTTGCTTGATTCTCCCGCGCAATACGCTTTGACGGGTGAGCACAAGCACCTCAAAGAGATGCAGCACGTCTGCTCTCTTTCCGAAAAGCCGGTGTTCGACCCGATAATCGGAGATTTTTATTCCGGAATGACGGTGTGCGTACCGCTGCACGCAAGGCTGATGAAAAAGAGAATGAGCGTTGAAAGCCTGCGACGTTTCTTTGAGGAATACTACGCCTGTGAACGTCTGATTTCCGTCCTGAGCGACGGCGAGACGGGCGACATGTGCGGCAGATTATATACAAACACGCTCTCCGGCAAGGATACAATGCAGATTTTTGTCGGCGGCAACGATGAACGTCCGCTGCTTGCCTCCAGGTTCTGCAACCTCGGCAAGGGCGCTTCCGGCGCCGCTGTGCAGTGCATGAATCTGATGCTCGGGCTGGACGAAACAACGGGTCTCGAGCTTTAAAAAATGTGCCGCGGACGATGCGGTTTTCGGAAAGAGGGAAAAATCCGATGAATGATTTTCAATTCATCAACGGCGGTGTGTGCGCCGCAAAGGGCTTCAAGGCAGGCGGCATACATTGCGGCATAAGAAAGAACAAAACAAAAAAGGACCTTGCGTTGATTCTCAGCGAGCGGAAGGCTTCTGCGGCAGCTGTATATACGCAAAATCTCGTCAAGGGTGCGCCGATAGCGGTGACGAAGGAAAACCTGCTCAACGGTGAGGCTTCGGCTGTCATTTGCAACAGCGGCAACGCCAACACCTGCAACGCCGACGGTGAGGAAAAGGCACGCGCAATGTGCAAAACAGCCGCCGACGCGCTGAATATCGACGCAGGTGACGTTGTGGTTGCATCAACCGGCGTAATCGGTCTGCCGTTTTCGCTGGAGCCGATTGAGGCAGGCATGAACGAGCTTGTCGCCTCGCTGTCGGATTCGGGAAGCACGGACGCGGCTTTGGCTATAATGACAACCGACACCGTCGTCAAGGAGTTCGCGGTGAGCTTTGTGCTTGACGGCAAGGAGTGCAGGCTCGGCGGTATTGCCAAGGGCTCCGGCATGATTCATCCGAACATGGCAACAATGCTTGTGTTTATCACAACCGATGCCGCAATCTCCCCCGAAATGCTCGGCAAGGCGCTCAAAGCGGACTGTGACGAGCGGTTCAACATGATAAGCGTTGACGGCGACACCTCAACAAACGACATGGTCTGCGTGCTTGCAAACGGCATGGCGGGCAACAAAAAAATCACGGAATGCGGCGGGGATTACGACGCGTTCTGCCAAGCTCTTGCCGCTGTTACGCTCAAGTTGTGCCGTGCAATTGCAAAGGACGGCGAGGGCGCGACAAAGCTGCTCGAATGCAGGGTTGCCGGCGCGGCGGAAAAGGCTGCTGCTAAGACAGCTGCAAAGGCCGTCATCTGCTCAAACCTTGTCAAGGCCGCAATGTTCGGAGCGGATGCCAACTGGGGACGTGTTCTCTGCGCTGTCGGCTATTGCGGAGCGGCGATTGATGTCAACAAGGTTGATGTTTCCTTCAGCTCGCAGGCGGGGACAATTGAGGTTTGCAAAAACGGCTCGGGCGTCAGCTTCTCCGAGGAAAAGGCGAAGGAAATACTTTTGTGCGATGAAATTGTCATTGATGTCAATCTCAACAGCGGTTCGTTTGACGCTTGCGCATGGGGCTGCGACTTGACGTATGATTATGTCAAAATAAACGGAGATTACAGAACCTGACGGATAAGGACGGATATTTATTATGGAGCTTTCAAACGCACAGCGCGCCGAAGTCCTGATCTGCGCGCTGCCTTACATACAAAAATATTACAACAAAACGGTTGTAATCAAATACGGCGGCAGCGCCATGCTCAACGGTGAGTTAAAAACCGCCGTTATGGGCGATGTCGTTCTGCTTTCGCTCATCGGTGTCAAGGTAGTTCTCGTGCACGGCGGCGGTCCGGAAATCACGCAGACTCTTGAACGCATGAACGTGCCGTCGCACTTTTCAAACGGTCTGCGCGTCACGGACAGGGAAACAGCCGAAATCGTGCAGATGGTGCTTGCCGGAAAGGTGAACAAGGACCTTGTCAACCTCATCCAGAACAAGGGCGGCAAAGCGCTCGGCCTTTCGGGAATTGACGGCCACATGATAACCGCCAGGGCGATGAAGCCCGAGCTGGGCTTTGTCGGCGACATCACCGGCATAAACACCGAGCCGATTGAAACAGCTTTTGCAAACGGGTATATTCCTGTTGTTTCAACTGTCGGCTGTGACTCGCAGGGCAATGTTTACAACATCAACGCCGACACCGCCGCTGCGGAAATCGCCTGTGCGTTGAAGGCCGAAAGCTTCATTGCAATGACGGACACCTGCGGAATCCTGCGCGACAAGGACGATTCGTCAACCCTGATTCACAGCATATCCGTTGCGCAGTATCCCGAGCTGCTGAAAACCGGTGTAATCTCCGGCGGAATGATTCCGAAAACCGAGGGCTGCGTGAACGCTGTCAAAAACGGAGTGCGTAAAGTGTTTGTCATTGACGGCAGAGTGCCGCACTCAATCCTCATTGAAATGCTCACGGACGAAGGCATCGGCACGATGTTCTTTTGAGAAAAGCACTGAAAGGTATTGATATATATGGATGTTTTTGAAAGAGACGCCGCTTTTATTGAGGGAACTTACGCAAGGTTTCCCGTGGCAATTGAGCGCGGTAAAGGCAGCTTACTTTACGGCTTTGACGGCAAGGAGTATATTGACCTCGCCGCCGGAATCGCCGTCAACATTTTCGGCGCAGCGGACAGTGAGTGGATAAATGCTGTTGAAAATCAGCTTTCGCTCGTTGCGCACACCTCAAACTTGTATTACACCCTGCCCCAAACGCTTCTTGCCGAAAAGCTCTGCGAACGCACGGGACTCAAAAAGGTCTTTTTTGCCAATTCCGGTGCTGAGGCAAATGAATGCGCAATCAAAACGGCGAGGAAGTATTCGTTTGACAAATACGGCGCGGACAGAAACAGAATTGTCACCCTGAGCCATGGCTTTCACGGCAGAACCGTAACCACTCTCGCGGCAACAGGGCAGGACGAATATCACAGGTTCTTTGACCCGTTCACCGGCGGCTTTGACTATGCGGAGCCGGACTGTATTGAAAGCACACTCGAAAAGCTTTCGGGCGACTGCTGCGCGGTTCTGCTCGAGCTGATTCAGGGCGAGGGCGGCGTCAACAAGCTCAACGCGGATTATGTGAGGGCTGTTGCCGCTCACTGCGAGGCAAACGACATCCTGCTGATTGTCGATGAGGTTCAAACGGGCAACGGCAGATCCGGAAAGCTTTATTGCTATGAAAACTACGGGATTTCTCCCGACATCGTCACAACCGCGAAGGGGCTTGGCGGCGGCCTGCCGATTGGTGCGGCAATGTTCTCCGAAAAGGTTGCAGGAACGCTGACTCCCGGTACGCACGGCTCAACATTCGGCGGAAATCCGGTTTGCGCGGCGGGCGCGTTGAACATCATTGACCGCATTGATGACGCACTTCTGACATCTGTCAAAGAAAAAGGCGAATATGCTCTCACAAGGCTGCGCAAAATGAGAGGCGTGGAGAACGCGGACGGCATCGGACTGATGCTCGGGGCAAAAACAGCAGTGCCGCCCAAAGAGGTTGTCTCC
>CAZIMM010000071.1:0-1155 GCA_964540415.1 uncultured Eubacteriales bacterium | reverse complement strand
TGCTGCTGACAGCAAAAACAAAAATCCGTCTGCTTCCGGCACTCAACATTCCCGGGGAACTGCTTGAAAAAGCGCTTGATGTAATTGAGGAAGTCCTCGCACAATAAGTTTAAAAAACAAAAACCGTATCTGAGACGTTGCAGTGCTCAAATACGGTTTATTTTTTTATTCCTGCGCGGTTTTGCAGCAGCGCTTCAGACAGCAGTCCTCGCATTTTGCTTTCCGCGCCGTGCAGACAGCTCTGCCGTGCATAACGCAGCGGTGACAAAAATCGTTGGATTTGTCCGGAGGAATAAGCTCACGAAGGGCAATTTCAACCTTATACGGGTCGTTGGTCTTCACAAGTCCGAGACGGCCGGAAATGCGTATGAGGTGAGTGTCCGCAACAATTGCCGGCATTTTGTAAACATCGCCGCAAATCAGATTTGCGGTTTTTCTTCCGACTCCCGGCAGACGCACCAGCTCATCAATTTTGTCCGGCACAATGCCGCCGTATTCCTCAAGCAGCATTTTTGCCATTGCTTTGATGTCGGCAGCCTTCAGATGATAAAAACCGCAGGGGCGCACAATATCCTCCAGCTCGGAGATATCCGCCGCGGCAAAATCCTCAAGGGATTTGTATTTTTCAAAAAGCTTCGGGGTAACAAGATTGACCCTTGCATCCGTGCACTGTGCGGAGAGTCGTGTTGCAATAATCAGCTCAACAGGATTATCCGCGTGAAGTGAACACTCGGCCTGCGGATATTCTTTTTCAAGCGCCTCAACCGCAAACCACGCAATCTCTTTCTTCGTCATAATTTCACCGTCCTGAGAAAAGTTTAATATATTTTCGACGAAAAGTCAAATAATCCGGGACGGATAATTTCTCCCGCGCTGCAAATAATAATGTCAGACCGTGAGGTCAAATCAATCGCCGCAATGCGGAAAGAGGAGAAAACTATGAACGAGAACAAAAATCAGAACCAGAACCAGAACGCTCAGAACAACAACCAGAACAACAACCAGAACCAGAACGCTCAGAACCAGAAGAACAACAACCAGAACCAGAACGCTCAGAACCAGAAGAACAACAATCAGAACAACTAAACTTAATGCGGGGAGAAGTCCCCGTACATAATTAATAAAGGGGTTGCCGCTTAATGAACAAGACCAGTA
>CAZIMM010000070.1:0-11368 GCA_964540415.1 uncultured Eubacteriales bacterium | reverse complement strand
TACTCTGTGCCCTGTGTGGCAACATCTGTGCCTGCCGTTCCGGCTGTGGCAGTGACGTTGGTGAGGTTATGAGTGACATCATATTTCTCAGTCACTGTTCCGCCTGTCTGATAAGCAACGACATTAGCGCCGCTGAAATCATAGAGAGTATCATCATTATAACTGATGAAGCTGGTGGTGATTGCCTGTGTGGGCATATCACCCAAGAACATATGGTTGGATGTGTAGACAGTGGATCTCTGAGCAGCCTGCGGGATCTGGATGTCGGCAACGCCGTCAGCTCCGGCTGCCGGAGTAGCCTTAAGTCTCAGATAGAAGGTTGCAACGATCTGATCGCAGATTGTGTCCAACTCGCCCCAGGAATCTGAGTTAGCAGAGTCGGGAGAAAGGTCCATACGAATCGCATTATAATGTGCATGCTCGGCATCCTTTGCAGCAGCCTCTGTTGCTGCAACCTTCCATCCCTGCGGGAAGGGCTTGAGGTTCTGAGCAGCGATTGTTCTGGAAACGTGGCCGCTTGTTGAGTTACAGGTTGCCTGATAGAAATAGGTAGGTGTGTTGCCTGCAAGGTCAGTTGTTGAGGGGGCGTACGTTTCATCGGGGTCATCATACGATGCAACACCGTAAGAGGTACCGACACGTCTGTACATAGCACCGTAAGCAACGTTTACCGCACCGTATGTGAAAGAATTGCCATCAAGTTTGACGGGATCAAAGTAATTGCCGTCAAAGACAAAAACCGTTGAAGATGCACCGGCATAGTAGTTATTCTGCATGCCGACATCAACTCTGATAAGGCTGCCGAGAGCAACGGAAGAAGGATTGGTAATAGGCGTAGCATCTGTTCCGTATGCTGTGTCAGCAACAGTGTAAAGGTTGAGGTAATACTTCATCTGCCTGCGTACAAAAGTCGCAGCATCATGAGCATCGCTGATGGTTGTAGCAAGATCATCGACCTGCTGCTGTGTCTCTGTTGCCGTGCCTGCCTGAATTTTTGTCAACAGAGCAATGCCCTGTTTCCGGGCAGTCCAATAATCGAAGGTTCCGGAGAGAACATAAGCCTCAAGGCCGTAGGTAAGCTCGCCGCCTTCACTTGTCTTTTTGCCGCGATTGATTGCAGCCTCAAGAGCTGAGGTGTCGTAATCGATTGCATTGGCAGCAACAGCGAAAACGCCAAAAGCCAAAGCCAAGGCAAGGACAATGGAAAGCGCTTTTTTTGCCAATTTCATAGGTGATGTTTTCCTCCTTAAAATTTTCTATATTAATTTCGTTTGCCGAAACCAATAACAAGATATCCGTTTTTACTGTGGCTGATGTGTCTGTGAAATTGCTGAATACGCAACATCTCCGTTGACCACAGCCGTCAAGATCATAATATCGCTGGGATCCAGAATATCATCAACAGAAAGATCCGCTGAAAGATATGCTGGGCTTGTCACATCAAGCGTAGAGTCATTAACATGCGATGTGAGCAACATAATGTCATTCGGGTCAATCAGACCGTCGCCGCTGAGATCTCCGAAGATTACAACCTCATAAGTCTTGACCACAGTGCCGCCGCTGTTTTTGAGCATGACAAGTGTTCCGGTTCCGAAAGAGCCGCTTGGCATTGACACTGAAAACGAGCCGTTCACCGCAACAAACTGTGAGGAGAAGTTGAAGGTTGAACCGTCAACGGAAAAGCCGTAAATATAGTTGTTCACATCGTCAACCATAACATTGTAGCCCGTTGCCGCTTCGATATAAGGATCGGCAGAGGCAACCTGTGCGTTTGCGGGAGTCAGGGTAAGGGCTGATGAGAAATTGTCGATGTAGTAAACCGTTCCGGCATCAGTCGGACTGTTGACAGCCATGTTGTAGAAGTCATCATACTCCGCAGGAACAAAAACAGAGGATGAACCTGTTGCATCTGCAAGGACACGCAATGAGAAGCTGAAGCAAGCTGCTCCCGCCTCCTGCTTATAAACGCCCATAGTTCCCTGTGAAACCCCGGCAACCCACTGAATCAGGATTCCGGAATATTCGCTTGCACTGTAACCAGTCGGGATAAAATCGGCAACAGAAGTGTTTGTGTCCAGGCTTCCGGCAATGGTGTTCACCGTACTGTTGTTAATTGACGGAGTTACACTCCCGTCAACCAATTCAAAGAAGCTGCTCGAAAACAGCACCGGAAAAGCCAGCGCAGTAGCATAATAGTTGTTCATTACATTCAGGGTTACAGTTATGACATCACCCGGCTGCACCTGAGTGTTGCTCAAGCCGACCGAAACGGTCATGGCCTCGCTGCCTGTCGGCGTACCGACCGCAAAGGACTGAATGCACATACAAGACAACAGGAGAGCTGTCGCAACGACATACACTATTGCACTTTTGGCAAATTTCATATATCTGTGCCTCCTTCCGAGACATTTAAAGTTATGCAGCCGCCGTAAGCTTTACTGACCTGCGGCGGCTGCCGCGTTGAGATTGGAAAGGAGTTACGCTGTCGGGTTCTGACTCAGTTCCATGACATCGCCGTTGACGAAGCCGTTGAGAATCATAAGGTCACTCGGATCTGCAACACCGTCGCTGTAGCAATCGTTTGCCTTCATCTGAGCTTCTGTGTAATCCTCTTCAACGGTATCACCGTTGATGTAGCTGTTAATGTTCATGACGTCACTCGGGTCGCACAAAGCATCGCCGGTGTTGTCACCGAAGATAACAACCGTGTAATTTGCTACGACATTGTTGTTTCTGTCCCTGACAATAACCTGAGAACCTGTTCCGACAGATGAACCGTCAAACATGCTGACCGTGAAGGTAGCGCCGCCGGTTGCAGTGAAGAACGAGGCGAGATCGGAAAGGCTGAAGTCGAAACCATAAGCGAGATTGTTGTCGGTATCGAGGACAGTATCCCAACCGAGACCGGTTTCGCCGGACAGGAGAGGAGTGATTGTTGCCGGAATGACTGCCGTAAGGAGATTTGTGACAGCCTGGTTCAGTGCGGTTGCAAGATTATCAATTGTTGTCTGATCCTCAAGCAACAGGTCGCGTGAGCAATTCTGAGCATTTGCCAGAGCAGTGGTCAGAGCAGTGATTGCGCTCTGCTGATAAATATCGGCAAGGTTCGGATTGTTTGTATAAACCTGAGCGGCTGTGATAGCGGTATCAAGCTGTACATAGTCGGCGGCAGCAAGTGCGGCGAGGAGAAGTCCTTTATAAGCTGCAATCAAGCCGCGACGTGCCTCGTTGACCTTGGACTGACGCAGGGTTGGATCGGTGCGGTTGTTGTAGATATTCTCCGCAAAAGCCATAGCAGTCTGGAGTGCTGTCCAGCTCTTAACGGTGTAATCCTCTGCGACATAACCGATTGTCCAATCCTCAACATCGTCGATAGCATACTTAAGATAAGTTGTGCTTGCGGCTACCGGACGAAGACGTGCATAGGTCAGGTCATACATATGCTGGGCATATGTGATGTCGAATGCCTTCAGTGTCGGGATAGCTGCTTCTGCCTTTGCATAAGCTTCTTCATAGGCTGCTATCTCTTCGGGTGTTGCGTTTTCGGCCGGCTCTTCAAGCTGGACATACTGGGAATTGATGAGCCTGCTTGCGTTCCTCTTATAGCTGTTGAAACGCTCGTAGGTGTAAAGGAGGTAGTCTTCAGAACCGAAGAAATGATATCCGGCGTCTGTGTAGACAGCGTCCTTCTCATTGTCGGGCGTCTTTGCATCATAAGAAGCTTCAAGAGGAGCGATACCTGCTGCAACTGCGCAAGCTTCAAGTTCTTTGGTTCTCAGCTCAAGGAGCGCGGAAGCGGTTTCGTAAGCAGCAGCGTTGAAGTTGGAAACTGTCAAGGGCTTCTTGACAAGTGTCGCAGCCGCATCAAGAGCAGCAACATAATTGCTCCATGCTGTTGCAGCGTTGACTGTGAAGGTCTCAACTGTGGGATCCTCGCCCTCAACAAGTGACGGAGTGGTCACAGTGTACTCGAATGTGCCCGAGGTTGCATAGTTGCTCTGCTGGCGGTTAGCCGTCAGGCATCTTTCAACCATGCTCTCAAGATTGAAGTCATCAAAGAGGACAACTGTACGGTTGAGAGTGATTGTTCCGATCTGGTCGGGATACATATCGCTGGTTGCGGGAGCATTGAGAACATGAGTTGTAAGATATGTGCCGTAATAATCCGAGAACCTCGGTCCCCTTGTTGTGGGAAGCTGAGTCTCAGGATCAAGGATGGGATTGCCTTCCTCGTCAAGAGCGGGCACTTCCTCGGGAAGCTCCGTATTGTAGAGATAAACAATCGTGTTGTTGCCCTGCATTGTTGTCGGAACTCCGGTTGTCGGATAAGCACTGATGAGCCAGGAAACCGGGTTGCCGCCCTGCGTTGCCGCAAAGGAGGTCTGCGTGACATTCGCCGGAATCGTATGGTCGGGAGATACGGTTGCCTGTCTTGCAACATAACCGTACTCGCCTTTAAGACCGGACCAACCGTCGGATGAACCGATGAACGATGCAGTTGTTGATTTCAGGCTGATGCTGTTGTATGACGCATGAGCTGTACCGATAATCCCGGTGAGGAACTCGTAGTTGTTCTGCGGGTTAGTCGTGCTGACATAGGTGTAAGCATCTGTTGAAATCGGGCTGGATGTAAGGTTTGTGCCGGATTCATCGAGAATATTGTAAGTAATGGTGAACTTGAGAAGGGTGTCGGCTGTTGTGTTGCCGGTAATCGGGAAAACAACAGTAGTACCGCCGTTGATTTCCTGGTTTGCGGTGTAAGTAACTGCGACATCACCCTTGTTCGCGCCGGAAACCGCAATTGAAACGATTCTGTACTTATACAGATCATCACGGTGTTTGACACCGTTCGTATCGGTGTAACCGGTGTTAACGCCCTGGGTCTCATTTCTGATTGAAATTGATTTGCCGGTGACGTTGTTGGTTGCGCTGATGATATACTGCGGAATCTTTATGGTGGATTCCTTGAGCTCCTGCTCTGCGGTCAGGTCAAGAACCTGGCAGACTATCGGAAGAGCACCGGTAAGCAGACCTACTTTTCTGTTGTAAAGGCCGGTAACAAGTCCGTTGACGATGTTGCCGAGAGCAGTGTAGTTCAGGATGCTCTCAAAGTTTGCGAAGGTGCCGGGGATGGCGCCGGAGATAACAGCATTGAGAATCTTCTGAACGAAGTTGATAAGTGCAACTGTCGTAGTCTTGGAGAGCTCAGCGGAAGCATCGGTGTTTCTCTGAAGCAAAGCAAGCACCGGTGTGGGGTCAAGGTCAAAGACTGCGTCAATGATGCTGTCAAACAGGATGGTGTGAACATCAGCCTTGCCGGCAGGCAGCCATGTCGCGGGAATAAGACCGAAGATGACCTCGTTGAGCTTAGCCCAGACATTAGTCGCTGTAACTCCCGTGATTCCGCTCGTGAAGCTGAGGATGGAACCGTAATTGTTGAGCGCCCATGTGAGAGCCGATGCCAGAGTGGCATCAAAAGCAATGATGTTGTTGTTTCCGTCAACATACGGAAGGTTCATGTTCGTGTAAGCGTTTGCATAGTAAACAGCAAGGACAGAACCGATTGCAAGCAGACCGTTGTTGGTGTTGTTGTAATCATATGTGCCGGCTGCAAACTTCGCTCTGATGTCCAGCGAGGGAACTCTTTCAGCTGCGAACTCAAGCAGAGCATATGATGCAACACCGCGAAGAGTTGTTGCGTCGTCGGGGATTACAATGTAATCAAGGTATCTGTAAAGAATATCCTTTGCAAGGTAAACGAGGAGTTCCTCAAGGGTCATGGCATTGATTTCCTCAACAGTGGGAAGGTTGACATAATCCGAGAGAAGGTTTCTCATTGACTCGTTGACAAGGAATTCTTTAATGTAGTTGGTGAGGTTCGTAATGAGAAGGTTGTTGCCGCCCATCTGCCATGTCAGAGTGCTTCCTGCGGGCAGAAGAACCATAGCGTTGACAACTTCACCCAAAATATTGTTGAACTGGTCAACAATACGGTCGCCGGGAGCAAAGGTATGGGTCGGAACGACATAGTCGATGTTAAGGAACTCAGCACCGATGTTTGTTTTTGATTCGTCGCCGCCGTCAATGTCTGCTGCGGTTACGGGCTCGGTAGTGTACTTAACATCGGCGAGCTTGCGAAGAGCGAGCTTAGCGTAAGTGTTAATTACAGGCACACCGAGATCGTTGTAATATCTCTGAAGAGCTGTTTCGATGAGATCATAGACCGAACCGTTGTCAATATCAACAAAGTTCTTTGTGGGATCCGACGGTGAGTCGAAGCTGATGGACAAACCGTACTTCAGTGACTTGTTGAGGGAGATCTCGCCTTCGTCGAGGAGCTTGTCGATAAGGTCCTGAACCATGACATCGAGATTTGCGCTTGCAAGCTGAGTATCGTTCGGCTTGACTTTGTAAGCCTGCTCATAAATGAGGGACTTCGCAAGTTTCGGGAGGTCAAGGAAATCGTCAAGGCTGTCGCCAACAAGGCTCGAGATGCCAGTACCGATGTTCAAGGTCTTGTCCGCATAGCTGACAAGGATGGCCTTGTTGTCATACAGGAACTGGAAGAGGCAATAGATGACATCATAGTCATATTTGCCGGCTGTGGTTCTTCTCGTCGGCCTGAGAGCACTCCAGTTGAGGTTACCGAGGTCGCCGAGAATGCTCTTAACAGCTGTCCATGCAGAGCCGTCATAAATCGTCTGCAGGGAGTTGAGAGCAGAGTCAACGCTGCTCAGGTTGAGAGTTGCGTTAACAACGGGAATGACGATGACTTTGTCTTCCTCATCCATTGCATACAGCATACGGTCAACTTCATCAAGTGCAATTGACGAGAGCTGTTGAGTTGTGAACACAGCCTTGTCGATGCTGTCGAAGTTGGTGCCCAGAGCCGCGTCTTTATATGCGGAATAAGCAGCGTTTGCGCCGACTGCAACCGAGGAAAAGATCATTACCATTGCGAGCAAAACGCTCAGGAGTTTAAAGGGTTTTCTCAAGTTTAACACCTCCATAAGTATTTAAGCATTGGGTACTTTATTTGCCCGATGCCGACTTAGCAGCATCTGTTAAAGCCTTTACCATATTAATGCTTGTCAAAACCACTCCTTTTCTTCGCCTGCCGCCAAAAACGAATGCCGCATTTCGGCTTTATCCCTGCCGCATACAGCGACCGGAATGCCGCCAAGACTTAACATAGGCGTTGATGACGGCTATTTTATTTGGTGCAAGATTATGATTAACTAATAATAGGGAGCTTAATGAAGTCTATGTACGGTTTTGTGCATAATTCACCCACTAAGCTACTCTTATAGCCATACTCAGTTTAATACTTTTGACATGGATTTGTCAATATATATTTGGCTATTTCCTCTGTTTTGTGCCTTTTGCACAACAGTTCGGGCCGTTTTATGTGCGAAATAACTATAGCAAACTTTAAGAAGCATCCACGGATGGAATAAATATGCAGAATTTGTTGTGTAATGTTCTCACGCTTTACATCATAATCGTACTAAATATATGGAAATAAATTCAATTTCTGTACAATTATTGCAAAAAATTCGTATACTATTATATTATAGGCATATGCGTGCCGAAAAAAATATTTATCACGTTTTTAAACGGTTTTTCACAATCGATTCTGCGCAAGCACATCAATTGCGTAAAGTTATTATCTTTACATGCCGTTTCTTAAAAAACTTTATGTAACACTGTATATTGTTGTCACATTACTGATTATACAACATAATGAAGGCGAAAAACAAAAAAACACCGTGTAAAGAATCTATACTTTACACGGCAGCTTGGCAAGCGAACACTTTCGTTTATTCGGAAACGGACTTTTTTATGTCCTTCAGTCGCTTCATAACATCATTTTCTCCCCTGCCGAAGTAGTCGTGCAGAATGCTGTATTCGGCATAGAGCTTATCGTAAATCGCGGAGTTCTCCTCATTGGGGTAATAGACGGTATCCTTAACCTTGCCCATTGCACCCGCAGCTTCAAAAACATCATCGTATCCGCCGGCATCCGCTCCTGCGGCAACAGCCCCGAAAATCGCCGAGCCGAGTGCGCCGCCCTGCTCCGAGCCGGCAATCTTTATCGGCATTTTGATGACATCGGCATAAATCTGCATCATCATCGGGTCCTTTTGAGAAATGCCGCCCGCGGCATAAAATGCGTCCACCGCGACACCCTGCTCACGGAAGGTCTCAATTATCATCCGTGTGCCGTAAGCCGTCGCCTCAATCAGAGCACGGTAGATATCCTCGGGCTTTGTCTGCAATGTCATACCCAGGAGCATTCCGGTCAGGTCAACGTCAACAAGCACCGAGCGGTTGCCGTTCCACCAGTCAAGGGCAAGCAAACCGCTTTCACCGGGCTTTTTATCAATGCACTTTTCGCGAAGGTATTTGTGGATGTTGATGCCCTTTTCCTTTGCACTTGCATAATAGCTTTCCGGCAGACAGTTATCAATGAACCAGCCGAAGTGATCACCCACACAGCTCTGCCCTGCCTCGTAGCCGTAGAGCCCGGGCATAATGCCGTCCGCGACAACTCCGCAGATGCCCTTGACCTGCTTTTCCTCTGTGCCCATCATCATGTGACAAGTGGAGGTTCCCATGATTGCGAGCATCTCGCCGGGTTTTGTGATGCCGACGGCCGGGACAAAGATGTGTGCATCGATGATTCCGGCTGCAACAGCTGTGCCGGGCTTCAAACCTGTCATTTCCGCGGCTGCTGCTGTAATCTCGCCCGCCTTTGTTCCGCTGGGAATAACATTTTCAGAGAACTTTTCTTCAATCACGTTTTCCAGCCGCGGGTCAAGCGCCTTGAAAAAGTCTTTTGAGGGGAAGCCGGTTTTTTTGTTCCACATCGCTTTATACCCGGCGCAGCAGGAGTTGCGTGTTTCAACACCGGTGAGCTGCCAGATAATCCAGTCGGCAGCCTCTATGTATCTGTCCGCTTTTGAATAAATCTCCGGTGCCTCGTCGAGCACCTGCCAGAGCTTCGGCAGCGCCCATTCGGAGGAAATTTTGCCGCCGTAATTCTCAAGCCACGGCTCTTTTCTCTCAACTGCAACCTCATTGATTCGCGTTGCATAGGACTGTGCCGCATGGTGCTTCCAGAGCTTTGCGTAGGCGTGGGGTTCATTCTCGTATTCCTTCAGGCAGCACAGCGGAGTGCCGTCGGCAAGGGTGGGCAGTATGGTGCAGGCGGTGAAGTCAATGCCGACTCCGATTACGTCCGCTGCGTCCACGCCGGATTTTTGCAGTGCCTGAGGCACAACCGTTTTGAGAACCTCAACATAGTCCATCGGGTGCTGAAGCGCCCAGTCCTGACCGAGCTTTTTGCCGGAAGGCAGACGCTCGTCCATGACAGCGTGCGGGTAATCAAGAACGGCGCTTGCAAGTTCCCTGCCGGTCTCAACTTCCACGACAAGTGCTCTGCCGGAAAGTGTGCCGAAATCGACACCTATAGCATATTTGCTCATAGCTTACACTCCTTTTTATACAGTCAGCGTTGCGATAATTGCCGAATAGAGCTTCACAGGGTCATCAAGGAAGTTGCTGCGCACGGTTTCAACCTGCATCTCATCCGCGACAAACACTGTCAGGCGCATGAGGTCAAGCTCCTTGTCTGCGATTGAAAACGTTACGTGATAACCGCCGCCGTCGAGCTTTTTCACCTCAATGCGGTTTTCACGCTCGTTCTTTGCCCTTGTGAGCAGCTTTATCGCCGCGTTTATTGCCTTTTCTCTGACGACGCGCGGGATATGAGTTTCAAGCGTTTTTGCGGATTCCCTGCCGACAGCGGTTGCTTCGATAAACTCGTCACCGTCCGCAAACTCGGAGGTGAGGCTGCCGTTTTCCAGCAGCTGAGTGAGCGCCTGATTCACCTCAAAATAATTTGCAAGGCCCTGCTCAATTGCGATTTCCCCGATTTGCGCCCTGCTTATCGGAGAGTCAAGGCTGCTCACGAGATAGCAAACGAGAATTCTGATGTCAAATCTGCTTCTCAGTCCGCCCGGTTCAATGCCCGCGTCGAGAGCATCAAATTCGTCAAACTCCATAAATATACACCCCTGTTTTCAGGCGTCCTCGCGGAAGCCGGTAATTTCTTCTCTTGTTTTGAAAATGTAGCCCTGCTCGGCGAGCAAATCAAGGTCTCCCAAAGCCATACCGATTCCATTTGCCACACAATTGACAGGATCTGCAGCACGGTGTGTTTCGATTCCGGTTTTTCGTTTTATTGTTTCTTCCATGCCGTACAGCAGACTGCCGCCGCCGGTGAGCAGAATTCCGGAGCTTCCGATATCGCCGACGAGCTCGGGAGGAGTCTGCTCGAGCACCTCGCACACAGCATCCGCTATTGCTTCGATATGCTCTCTCATTGCAAGATATGTCTCCGTTGATGTGACCTCAAACACCACGGGCATACCGGTTATGTAATGCTTGCCCTTCGCATTGACCGCCATTTCCTCATCCCGGAGGTATGCGCAGCCGACTGATTTTTTTATTTCCTCCACTGTCAGCATACCCGTCAGGATGTCCCTTTCGCGCCGGAGCTGGCGCTGAATATCACCTGTGAGGACATTTCCGGCAATTTTGATTGATTTTGCAACCGAAATGCTGCCCATTGTTACAACTGCGATATCCGTTGTTCCGCCGCCGATATCAACAACCATTGTGCCGCCCGGGCGGGAGATGTCTTCACCTGCCCCGATGACAGCGGCAAGCGGTTCTTCAATCAGGCAGGCCTTGCCCGCGCCCGCTGCCGTTATTATGTCCAGAACGGTACGCTTTTCGAGATTTGTGACATTTGCCGGAGTGCTGACAATGACATTCGGTTTGAATATTCTGTTTCCGCAGATTTTTGAAAGAAAAATTCTCAGCATTTGCCTTGCCACTGTGAAGTCGGAAACAACTCCGTCCGTAAGCGGCCGCACAACTCTGATTGATTCGGGGGTGCGGTCAATCATCTCGTACGCAAGCCTTCCGACAGCGCACAGCCTGCCGCTCGACGCAAGGTATGCGACCGCAGAGGGTTCGGAGAGCACGATGCCCTTGCCTTGAACATAGATTATCACCGACGCAGTTCCGAGATCCACGCCTATGTTAAGACCCAGCAAATCAATCTTTTCCCTTCATGTTTTTTGTTATGGCGGCAGTCAGGCAACAAACCTCTTCGGCTCCCGCCGCAAGCAGTGCGCGCGAGCATTCGGCAACCGTTGCTCCGGTTGTTTTTACATCGTCGCACAGCAAAACTGTTTTTCCGTTCACCTGTTTTGTTGCGGAAGACGCTCCCGCAAGATTTCCCCTGCGTCGTGAGGCACTCAGGGTTCGCTGGTCGGGAGTTTCAAACATTTTTTTG
>CAZIMM010000069.1:0-11379 GCA_964540415.1 uncultured Eubacteriales bacterium | reverse complement strand
TTCGCTCGCGGGCTTTGACACCTATTCGGTTTGCGCCCTCAGCGGTGACGGAGTTGACAGGGTGAGGGGGGCAATTGAGGGCAGGGTCTGTGCCTTTGCGGGCAATTCCGGTGTCGGCAAATCGTCGCTGCTCAACAGGATCGACAGCAGGCTTGCACTTCCGACAGGTGAAATCAGCGAAAAGCTCGGCCGCGGCAGACACACAACCAGGTATGTTGAGCTTTATCCCGCCTGCGGCGGTTATGTTGCGGACACACCCGGCTTTGCATCGCTCGACAAGGACAGCGCCGGCAAGGTTATCCTCAGGGATGAGCTTCCGTTTTGCTTTAAGGAGTTTCTGCCCTATCTCGGAAAGTGCCGCTTTTCAAGCTGCACTCACGTTGCGGACAGCGGCTGCAAAATTGTTGAGGCGGTTGAAAACGGAACCATTCCGCGCAGCAGACACGAGGGTTATGTTGCACTTTATAATGAAGTTAAAAATTTTCGTGAGTGGCAACTGTAACACATTTAACCCCTTTTGAATAGACTGTAGTGAACTGTCAGCTGAAAGGGGTATTAATCATGAAAATTATCGTATTTCGCAGTCCGAAAATGCTCGGAGGTCTTCTTCGCCTTTTGTTTGGTATCGGCCGTCGGCCGACAATTCAGTAAAAATTATAACCTCAGACAGACTGTTGCTTTGGTAACAGTCTGTTTTTTAATAATAAAAAACACACCGTGCAATTAGAACGGTGTGTTTTAATCTGTTCAACAGGTGCATCGGAGCAAACGGCAAAACTTGTTTTTGCCAGGCTTATGCAAAACGATGTCCTCTACGATGATTGCTTTTGCAGTGCACCCCTCGGGCCCGGTGAAGGCGCTGCTTATTCGGCTATTTCCTCCACAAACAAGTTTATTTTTTCAATGTTAATTTCGGGAACGGATTCGCTTGCCCGGGCGTCGCCGAGCATTTTTTGAAGCATCTTCTTTTCAAGGCCGGATGCGTTCTCCGGGCTCAGCTCTCCGCCGAAGCCTGAAACGATAACGCAGTGACTCAAAAACTCCTCCGGCAGGGCTTTGTTCAGAGCTTCAACAGGATTGCCCGTGCATCCGCAGACAAAAACGGCACAGCGCCATTTCTCGGGCAGCGTTGGATTTTTCTTCGCAAGCTTGACAAGCGCTCTTGACGGCCTGCCCATGCGGATATATGTGCCGAAAACAAGAGTATCAAACCTTGAAAAATCACAGGAGCGCTTTTCCAGCGAAAAAAGTTCCGCATCTGAGAGCATATCCCGAATCAGCTCTGCGCATTTTTTCACAGTTCCGGTTTTTGATGAATATACTATTGCTGTTTTCAAAGAGTGTCACCTCTGTTTTTTGAAGCATTCAAAGCACAGCCAGTTGTTCTTTTCGTGCCGCGCTGCGATGTCAAAACCGTATTTTTCAAAAGCGTCTAGAACATCCTTCTCCCGTGAGTCGATGATGCCGGAAGCAATGAAAACGCCGTCCGGCTTCAAAAACTCTCCGACCTGGGAGGCAAAAATAATCACCACGTCTGCAACAATGTTTGCGGCAATCACGTCGAAAGTGCCGGTTACTGTGTCGGCAAGGTTGCCCCTGTGCACAGTGTAGCGGGGAGAGGAAAAGCCGTTGCGCTCGCCGTTTTCAACGGCGGTTTTCACTGCCAAAGCGTCAATGTCAACACCGACAGCTTCTTTTGCACCGAGAAGCAGAGAAGCAACGCTCAAAATACCGCTGCCGCAGCCGACATCCAGCATTCGCGTGTTTTTGTTGATATGCGGCTCAATCGCCTCAAGGCACAGCCGTGTTGTTTCATGTGTGCCGGAACCGAAAGCAAGACCCGGCTCAAGGTCAAGCACAACACGCCCCTGTGCATCGAATTCATCCTCCCAGACAGGGCGGATGAGCAGTCTTTCGCCGACCTTGATTGGCTTGAAGTATTTTTTCCAATTGTTTTCCCAATCCTCGTTTCGGCAGCCTTGCGTGTCAATTGTATGTTCAATGCCATGCGCATTCAGCCTTTCAGACAAAAAGGCAACAGCCTCCGCCGGATTTTCCTGCGGGGAAAGGTATACATGAATTATTGCCTTAGCCGGGTCCTTTTTCAGAAGCTCCTCATCAATGAGGTCAATTCCGGAAATCTCTTTGGCTTCCTCCGCAAGATTACGGTAATCCTCAATATAAATGCCGTTGACAATCAATTGAGCTATCGCTGCGGCAGTGTCGAGATGGCGCGAGTCGATGTTTATGAGTATTTCTGTCCACTGTGTGTCCATGCCCAACCGACCTTTCAGAATGTTTTTCAGATATCAAGCAAAGTGCATCCGCCGATTTCAAAGTAATAGTCCCTGCTCTTGAGAAGCTGTGCCAATTCGTATGAATCGGAGGGGAGAACCCTTGACTTCATTGCAGCAATGCCTTCGTGACCCGGATGGTGATAATCGGTTCCCGCGAGCAGAAGCTGGCCTCTTTCGCGGGCAATACCGGCGGCAACTCCGACGCGCGAATTGTGGTTTGGGTGCATGTTGAACGCCTCAATGCCGTCGAGATATTCCTGCTCAACAAGCTCAATGCCGTTTCTCAGCGGGTGCGCCTGAATGATGACATTTTTGTCGTTCTTGAACCCGGTATAAAAATCCTTTATTTCACCGTAAGCAAAGAACTCACAGATGCGAAGAAGCTCGTCACGGTTAATGCCGTAAACGAGATAATCATTGCAGTTCTCAAGAAAGCGTATTTCAGCGCCGAGAATCACATTCAATCCCAGTTCATCACCGCGCTTTTTCGCGTGCAAATAATCCTCCAGATACTCGTCAACAAGAACTTCAAAATTGCCCTGCAAAATATGCTCTGCAGTGAAATGGTTGGTCAAAACAACAGCGTTGTAGCCGAGATCACTGTAGTTTTCAACAAGCAGCTCCGGAGGAATTTCACTGCAGGTGCTTGCAGGCGAGCTGTGAGCGTGAAGTTCAAGCTTAAACCTGTATTCCTGCAATGCGGCTTTTACAGCTGATGATATGTGTGTGTCCAAAAAACGTGTCTCCTTATTTATCCCGTGCCGGAAGGCGGCGGGTTTATTTGTATCTTTTTCCCTTAATAAACACTGCTTTGAGGTTGATGTCACCGTCAACAACCGTCAGGTCAGCCGCTTTGCCCACAGCAATGCTGCCGACTTCGGCATCCGCTTTTATAACGCGGGCGGGGTTTATGGTGCAGGACTTGAGTGCCTGCCTGAACGGTATGCCAATAGAAAGCATGATTTTAAACTCGTCAAAAATGTTCGCCGTGCTTGCCGCGAAGGTGCCGTCCGCAAGTGTCGCAGTGCCGCCGCGGACATAAACCGTCTGCCCTCCGAGCATATATTCTCCGTCGCCGCAGCCGGCAGCCATCATTGAATCACTGACAATAACCGTCCTGCTCTCGCCCAGTGTTTTGAAGGCGAGGCGAAGAATGGATGCATGGATGTGCTTCCCGTCACAAATCAGTTCCGCTGTGACGTGATTATTGTCGAGCACCGCCATTACGGCGCCGGGATTGCGGTTGACAATCGGTTGCATTCCGTTGAAAAGATGCGTTGTGTGGCTGACTCCGTGCGCAAAGCTTTCGGTCACAGTTTCATAGCTCCCGCAGGTGTGCGCCGCCGAAACGGTGCAGCGCTTTGATACAGTTTCCGAAAACCGAAAGCCGTCATCCTCCTCCGGGGCTATGTCGACAAGGCTCACCTTGCACAGGGCACTGAGCCTTTCAAACTCCGCAATGTCCGGCTTTCTGACGTATTCACCGGGTTGTGCACCCTTGCAGGTCATTGAAATAAACGGCCCTTCAAGATTCATGCCGTGAATATAGGCACCCTTTTCCTTGCCCATGCAAGCGTTGACGGCTCTGAACGACGCGGCGATTCTTTCTTCCGGCAGCGTCATTGTCGCGGGGCAGAAGGAGGTGATGCCTCTGTCGGCAAGATAGGTGCTCAAGGTCTGAATTGCCTCAGCTGTGCCGTCGGAGGTGTCCGCCATGTTGCCGCCGTGCATATGAATGTCAATGAAGCCAGGATAGACGGTTAGCCCGGAAAAATCAAGCTCGCCGTCGCCGCGGAGATTCTCGCCAAGCTCGGTGATAACACCGTTTTCGACTTTTATGTCGGTTTTTTTCGCTTCAAAGCTGCTGTCGTATACTGTGGCGTTTTTTATGATCAACTCAATCAGTCCTTAAGCATAATTTCGATGACCGGAACAGCGGTATTCGGTTTGACCGGAGGAAGCTCAAACTTGACGGTGTTCTTTTCAGTGTCGACTTCATATGCCACTTCGGAAGCATCGTGCAGGAATTGAGCGTATTTAATTCTGTCCGCAAAGCCCTTGAGCTCAATATTGCGGAACGGATATGCGAAAATATGGACATAAAGACGGTTGTCGTTCTGGGTATATCTGAGGTCGGAAGGAGCTGAGTATTCGGACTGCGTGCAGCCGTAGATGCTGCGTGAGTTGTATTTCATCCAATCGCCGATTGCCGAAAGAGCATCGACTGCCCTGTGGTCAAAGTATCCTCTCGCAGTCGGGCCGACGTTCAGCAGCAGATTGCCTCCGCAGCTGACGGTGTTTACAAGCATACGAATGAGCATCTCGGGAGTTTTCCAGGTCTGCTCGTCACGGTGATAGCCCCATGAACCGCTGAAGGTCTGGCAGGCCTCCCAAACAACAAGGTTTCCGTCGCTGTCGCGCACCCATTCGGTGGGCTGCCACTGCTCGGGAGTCCACAAATCCTGCTCGATTTCGGTTCTGTTGTCAATAATTATGCCGGGCATAAGCTTTCTTGCAAGCGCAAGCAGCTTCTCCGCCTCCCAATCATCCTTGCCTTTTCCGCGCAAACCCTTGTGTTCGTTTCCTGAATATGAAAAATCAAACCAGAGAATGTCGATTTTGCCGTAATTGGTCAACAATTCGGTGACCTGATTGCGCATATACTCGGCATATTTTTTTACATCGCGCGATTTGTTCTTTTTAATTGCGTCCTCGTCATCGCGGCGCGGATGCAGTCCGTCAATCGGAAAATCGGGATGATGCCAGTCGAGCAGTGAATAGTAAAAACCAACCTTCAGACCCTCCGCGCGGAATGCGTCAACATATTCCTTCACAAGGTCGCGGCCGGCAGCGGTGTTGGTTGCTTTGAAATCTGTGTATTTTGAATCAAAGAGGCAAAAGCCCTCATGGTGCTTGGTTGTCAGCACAGCGTATTTCATGCCCGCTGCTTTTGCTGCCTTCGCCCATTCGGTCGGATTGAAGAGATCGGGGTTAAAATTTTCAAAATATTTTATGTAGTCCTCGTCTTTGATCTTTTCAATGTTCATAACCCACTCGTGCCTTGCCGGCAAAGCATAGAGCCCCCAGTGAATGAACATTCCGAAACGGTCGTGCGTGAACCAAGCGGTGTCTCCGGGAGTTTTTCTTACATTGAATTCATAAGCCATAATTTTACCTCTTTCCCATATATTTAATTAAAAAACTTGATTAAATAATGATACCGGAAAGCCGACCACGTTGAAATAATCGCCGTCTATTTTCTCAACAAGCAAACAGCCGAGCCCCTGTATTCCGTAAGAGCCTGCTTTGTCCATGCTTTCACCTGAAGCAAGATAATTCTCGATTATTTCATATGTCAAGGTGTAAAACTTTACAATTGTCTCACAACAGTACGCTCTTTCTGTTGTGCCCTCCAAAATGCAAAAGCCCGTAAAAACGCTGTGGCTTTTGCCGGACAACATGCAGAGCATTTTCCTTGCATCGGCTCTGTCATGCGGTTTCCCTAAAATTTTTCCGTCAAGCACAACAATAGTGTCAGCGCTGACAATTGCTGCGCCACGGTGCCTTGCGGCAACTGCATTGGCCTTTGTAATGGCCAAATACTTTACATATTCTTCGGGCTGTAATCCCTCGGGAACGGACTCGTCAACGTCTGCTGGGTCAACCGAAAAGTCAAAACCCGCATTTTTCAGAATTTCCGAACGCCGCGGAGAGGCGGAAGCCAAAACAAATTTTTTCATTTAACCCGCAAACCCTTTATCATTGCAACTTTGAGCACCGCTGTCTGAGTTTTGCCGTCGGGAATCTCATTGTTAAGAACCATTTCCACGGCGGTTTTCAGCGGAATTCTCTCAACATTGAGAAACTCGTCATCATCAAGATTTTGTTCATTCTCTTTGATGTCTGTTGCGGCATAAAGGTGGATTATTTCGGCGCAATAGCCGGGGGAGGGATAAAATTTTCCGAGATCAAGATACTTTTCGGCAGTGACCCCTGCCTCCTCAAGCAGCTCGCGTTTGCCGGCCTCAAGGGGATCCTCTCCCTTTTCGAGCTTGCCTGCGGGCAGCTCAAGCACAACCTCCATGTAAGGGTAGCGGAACTGCCTGACAAAGATCAGCTCATCATCGTTCGTCAGAGCGGCAACGGTGACCCCGCCGGAATGTTCAACAACCTCGCGGACAGCCTCCTTGCCGTTGGGCAGCTCAGCCATATCGACACGCAGGTTGAGAATTTTTCCTTTGTAAACTGTGGTTTTGAGAATTGTGCTTTCTTCAAGCTTCATTAAGTGTTCTCCTTTGTTTCGCCGGAATATGAGCGGCGAAGGATGAATATAGATTTGTGATAACTAAATATAACGGAGATGAAAATTCAATGCAGGTTGCACAGTTTGATTATTCTGAGCTCAGAGACAAAATATACGCTCTCAAGGAAAAGTATCCTTTTGCAACATACGGTGTCTGCGGAAGAAGTCTTGCAGGCAGAGCAATATATACTCTCGGAGCAGGAGACAGAAGCAACGCGTCGCTTTATGTCGGCGGGGTGCACGGAAGCGAGTGGATGACCTGCCTTGTGCTGCTGCGCTTTTTTGAAAACATATGCTCGGCACTGCAAAACGAAACCGAAATGTCGGGCATACGAATTAACAATATTTTTCAGGAAAGAGGAATTATTATTGTGCCCTGTCTCAATCCGGACGGTATGGAAATCTGCATGCACGGCGCGGAGTCGGCGGGGTGTTATGCAAACACTGTTCGCGAAGCGGCGGGTAAAGACAAAAAGCCGTGGAGTGCGAACGCTGCCGGAGTGGACATAAATCATAATTTCAACGCCGGTTGGTACGAACTGCACAAAATGGAGCAGGAGTGCGGAATCACGGGACCCGCGCCGAAGCAGTACGGCGGCAAAAGTCCGGAAAGCGAGCCGGAGACCTCTGCACTTGTGCGGCTGTGCAACTCCAGGGATATCCGCCATGCGATTGCATTGCACAGCCAGGGTGAGGAGATTTATTGGCAGTACGGCGAAAAAACTCCTCAGAGAGCGGAAATGATGGCGCGAATATTTGCGGCATCGTCCGGCTACACTCTCGTGACAAATGCCGGGCTTGCAAGCCACGGCGGCTTCAAGGACTGGTTCATACGAATGTTTGACAGACCGGCGTTCACAATCGAAATCGGCAGGGGAGAAAACCCGTTGCCGATTGAACAGCTTGACAGCATTTATGCAGACGTTGAGGAGATGCTCACTCTTTCGTCAATAATGTAAATCGGGAATTGAAGCTTTACGGCGTCCTGAACGGAGCGGGAATCAGGTGTTTGAGAGTCGGACCCGTCAGCTCGTTGCGCAAATTGAAAATGCAGTCGCTTTCGCGTGCATAGCCGCGGACAATGTCATCCGCAAGGTCACGGCAAGAGGGAGCACCGCAGGTGCCGCAGTCAAGACCGGGCAGATTGTTGAGAATTTCCTCAAGATGGTTCATCATGGTCATAGCATCGCTGACATTGTCCGCAAGCTGCATTACATTGACACCGACAAGAGGAAGCTTCCAGTACATTTCATCGGGAATATCATTTTCGAGGTGACTGCACGAAACCGGGAGGTGCTTGCGCAGGCGCTGGAGACGCGCACGAGCGATAAACGGATTTTCAGCCGTGAGCGAGCCGCCGACGCAGCCGCCGGTGCAGGCATTGAGCTCAATAAAATCTATGTCATGCAGTTTTCCGTTTTCAACCTCATCGAGAACCTGGATGACGTTTTCAATGCCGTCGGCAGCAAGATAATGCTCTCTCAGCAGCGCGGAAGACTCGCCGCCGCTCACCGACCAGCTGACACCGATAATTCCGGAACGGCTCAAATCTTCAACCTCCTCCGGAGTCAGCTTATCCATGGTGCGAAGCAGGATGGGATAGATGTCCTTGATTGCTATGGCACCGTTGACGTTTGACTTTGGCAGACAAATCGGCTGTTTGATTGCCGTGAGCTTGGCAGGGCAGGGAGTTATGAAGAACACTCCGACCTCGTCCGGCTCAAAATGTCCTTTTTCAACTGCGCGCTTGCGCGCAAGAGAAGCCGCGACCTCCATGGGAGAGTTCAGCGGAACCACATTGTCAATAAGCTTCGGAAAAGCAACCCTGATTAGCCTGCATATTGCAGGACATGCAGAGGAAATTGCGGGCTTTTTCAGCTTACCCTCGGCGAGAAGTCTGCGTGTTGCATCGCTGACAAGCTCTGCTGCCCGCGAGACCTCATAAACGTCATCAAAGCCGACACTCTTAAGCGCGGTGAGAACATAGTTAACATCGTCAAGGTTGTTGAACTGACCGTAAAGTGACGGCGCCGGGATGGCAATGCGGTGCTTGAATTCGAGAATCTGGTTGAGTGACTGGTGCTCGGCGTATTTTGCATGGTGAGGACAAACCTTAATGCACTCGCCGCAGTCAATGCAACGCTCTTTGATGATGTGAGCCTTGCCGTTGCGTACGCGGATTGCACCCGTCGGGCAACGCTTTATGCAGTTTGTGCAGCCCAGACACTTGCTTTCGTCAAGGCGCACTGAATGGTAAAATTCTGCCATATCTATAACAATCCTTCAGTAAAGTAGTCAGGCTGCGAAACGAAGGGTTATTGTCGTTCCGACACCCGGCTCGGTGTCGATTTTCATTTCGCTGCTGTATTTTTTAATGTTCGGCAGACCCATGCCTGCTCCGAAGCCGAGGGCGCGAACATTATCCGGCGCAGTGGAATAGCCCTCTTTCATTGCAAGAGAAACATCTGCTATGCCGGGGCCGCTGTCGCTGAGAACACAAACAATCTGTTCGGGGTTGATAATCACATCAATTTCTCCGCCGCCAGCGTGAATAACCATGTTGATCTCACCCTCGTAAACGGCAATTGCAACGTTTCTGACAACATCCGGCGAAAAACCCAGCTCCTTGAGCGTCTTTTTGATTTTTCCGGATGCCTCGCCGGCACGGGTAAAATCGGACCCGCTGATGTTGTAATGTTGTTTAATCACACTCATCTTCCTTTGTTTCCGCCTCTCAGACCTCTTTCGTAAAGCTTGCCGCATGAGGTGAACATCTCGGTCTTCGTGCAAATCAGTGTGATTTCACGCTCCTTTGCAAGAGCAATCATGCCCTCGTCCGGGCTTTTTCCGCGGACGAAAACGATGCACTTCATATCCATCATTTCCGCTGTTCTGACAACCTGGGGGTTGACAAGCCCTGTGAGCATAACGGCCTGTTCTTTCACATATGCCAGAACGTCGCTCATCATGTCGCTTCCGCAGGCGGTGTAAACGTCACGGTCAAGATATTCCTCGCCGCACAGCACCTCGCCGGGAAGCAGTTCTGCAATTTCTTTTATTTTCATTATATTTGCCCCTATACATAAAATCAAAATAATTATACCATCTAATTAAAAAAGATACAATACCAAAAAACAAGAAAAACAGCTGTTTATTCATCCCGTTTGTTGACAAATGTCGGGCAAAAATGTATACTGACTGCAGTAATTTGCGAAGGGGGCTCGAATATGTCACATGTTGAAAAAGCACATGAGCTTTTCGCCGATGGCTGTAACTGCGCACAGGCGGTGTTTGCGGCGTTCTGTGATGTCACTGGGATGGAGAAGGAGCAGGCACTTCGGCTTTCTTCCTCATTCGGCGGCGGAATGGGCAGAATGCGTGAGGTCTGTGGAGCGTGCTCCGCGATGTTCATGGTTGCAGGTCTGCTTTACGGTTATTCCGACATTTCCGACCCTATTGCAAAAAAAGAGCATTACGCGCTCATTCAGCGCCTCGGTGCTGAATTCAAGGGGATGAACGGCACAATAATATGCCGTGAGCTGCTGGAATCTCTAAAGCCGGATTCCTCACCCGAGCCGACAAAAAGAACCGCCGAATTTTATAAATGCCGTCCGTGCGTGAGATTTGTTGAGGACGCGGCAAAAATACTGGACAGCCTCATTGAAGAAAAGCCGGTTTGAATGTTTCGAATTGCATTGATTCATGAGGAAGAAAAGCAAAAAACGGAATATTCCGATGTTTTTTTGAAAAAATACTTGACATATAAATAATAGTCTGTTAGAATATCAGCACAACAAAGCAGAACATCTCGTTCTCACCCTGTGGGTTTTGTCCCGCTGCGGTCAATACTTTTAATCGGTGCGGCACTTTGTGTCACCGGTGTATTGGCAGCGCGGAAGAAATGTGTCCGCGCTTTGTTTTTTATCTCAAATTCGACGCGGAGGTGTTTGACAATTAGTGTGAAAGAAATGCAAATCAATGAGGAAATACGCGACAAGGAACTGAGGGTCATCGGGAACGACGGCGAACAGCTCGGGATTATGTCCTCAAGCGAGGCGCTGCGAATTGCCGAGAGCAAGAATCTGGACCTTGTTAAGATTGCGCCGCAGGCGAAGCCGCCTGTGTGTAAAATCATGGACTACGGAAAATATCATTTCGAACAGTCAAAGCGTGAGAAAGAGGCAAAGAAGAATCAACGTATTGTTGAAATCAAGGAAATCCGCCTCTCAGCCAACATTGACACGCATGATTTCGACACAAAGGTCGGGCACGCAAAGAAGTTCCTGCTTGCGGGCAACAAGGTCAAGGTGTCAATTCGATTCAGAGGCAGAGAGATGGCTCACTCAAACCTTGGGCTCACAAACATGAGGCGCTTTGCCGAGGCATGTGCCGAGGAAGGCACTGTCGAGAAGGAAGCCAAGCTTGAAGGACGTTCAATGCTGATGTTCCTTACGCCGAAAAATGCAAAATAGGCCCTTTGCCGAGCAAAGGAGAATTAAGGAGGAAACCCGTTATGCCCAAAATTAAGACTCACAGCGGTGCGAAAAAGCGTTTTAAGCTGTCAAAGAACGGCAAGCCCATGAGAGCTCATGCCTACAAATCGCACATCCTGACAAAGAAGAACACCAAGCGCAAGAGAAATTTGCGTAAGGTTGAGGTGGCGGATACCACTAACCAGAAGCAGATCAAGCGCCTTGTTCCCTATAAATAATCGGGAAGAAACGAAATTTTGGAGGTAGTTTATCATGGCTCGTATTAAGGGTGCGACGATGACTCGCA
>CAZIMM010000068.1:0-11551 GCA_964540415.1 uncultured Eubacteriales bacterium | reverse complement strand
ACTTTACACACAGTCATCTTACACTCTCGGCTATACAACAAGGAACATTGACCCTGAGAATCCTGTAGTTTCTTCAACAATAACCTGGGTGTCCGGCAATTCAAAGATTAATGTCAACGGCGGTGTTCTCACCAACAACGGCATTTTCGGTGCTCGTCTGTCAACAATCACCGTGCAGGCAAAGCTTAAGGACGGAACAATAATCTCTGATTCCTGCAAGGTTTGCTTCTACAAGTTTGATTGGCAGAAGGACAGACTCAGCGCTCAGAATGAATGGGTCAGCGATAATATCTATGATCTCAGTGAGCCTGTTGAAGCTGAATACGCAAAAGAAATTCTCACAGACAGCATCGTTGAATACAGAGACGATATGTTTGCAATTCTTAAGCTCTTTGGCGTATAAATAACCCATATTATCATGTTTTCGGGCGGAACAGCTTCGGCTGTTTCGCCCGTTTCTTAGCCGAAATATGTTTTTAAAGTCTCGACTTATTAAAAATTATATGATATAATACAAATTAAAGTATTTGTATACTATTGTTATTTTTTTATTTGCAATATTATATTTGTTCATAAGGCGGTTTTAAAAAATGAAAAAAATTGTGATTAAAACATTGAGCTTTTTGATGGTGCTCACAGTTGCTTTTGCATGCCTGCCGTTCAGTTTTGCTGAGCAGGAAGCACAATGCCTGACGGAGTGTGCGGGGGATTGCGACTATTCACCGGTTATTGTTGTTCCGGGCATTATGCAGTCACAGGTATACGTTCAGGATGAAAACGATAACGACCTCCTGACGGTTGACGGATTCCCGCTTGTTGAGGGAATGGACATGGCGTTTCTTGTTGACGGACAAAAACTAAAGGAGGATCTGAAAAAGCTGATTCTTCCGCTTTTCAAATCAATTGTTTTGTGCAACCGCAAATATTTCCTTGACGCTTTTGTTGAAGTTGCAAACGACAATTTAAAAAGTCACTTTTTTAAACCAGACGGAACTCGATTCAACGATGTTGATGTTGATGAGTATTGGTATTCTCTCGAAGCGTGCAAATCAAAGCCGGACAAGTCTTATAATTATGCAAAGGGCTATTCAAAGGACGAAGACGGCAATTCTTTGCCGACAACTAAATATAAAACTGAATACGACTTCATTATGCGCCAGGTTGACCTAAGCGCTTATTGTGAGCTTGCGGGATATGATCATGCGTATTATTATGCTTACAGCTCATTTGGCGACACCATTGAGATTGCAAGACGCCTTAATGATTACATTGCCATGGTCAAACAGCAGACGGGTCACGATAAGGTGAACCTCGTATTTATCAGCCTCGGCGGAACAATCGGAAACGTTTATCTTGCCAATTTCTGCAATCCCGACGATATCGACCGTGTTGTTTTTGCAGCTGCCGCCATTGATGGCTCATATCTGCTCAGTGATATGATGAACGCTGATTTAACTCTCGACAACAACGTCGCACTGTATAATGATATTCTTCCGAACGTTATCGCACTTGCTGACGAGGACTATATGTGGCTCAGTTATCTCGGGAACGTTCTTCTCCGTGTCCTGCCGAATTCACTCTTCTCCGATTTGCTCACTGAGGCAGGGGACAGACTTGTGACAGATGTTCTGGGCAACATATTGTATAACTGCCCGTCTATGTGGGCACTCGTGCCGAGTGAGGAATATCCGTCAATGTCCGCAAGGCTTATTTCTGACGCGAAGCACAGCGCTCTCAAAGCAAAAACAGATGCCTATTATAAGATTCAGTCCACCTCGGCTCAGCGATTGCAGAATTATGTTGCAAACGGAATGGACATTTTTGTGGTTGCTGGTTACAATCTTGAGCTGCCGGCTCTTGTCTCATCATATCAGATGAGTTCTGACAATATCATTCACGCCGAATCAACATCAGCCGGAGCGGTCTTTGCCAAAGCAGGGGAGTCTCTTCCGGACAGCTATGTGCCGAAAATCGACGCTTCTTATCTTTCTCCGGGGCGTGAGGTTGATGCCGGCGCAGCTGCATTGCCCGACAGAACATGGTTCATCCGCAATCAAAGCCACCTGCGCCTTCAAAGCTCTGTTAATGACACAATCCAGCTTTGCATTGACATTGCCGTCAACAAAGACATCAAGAATGCAAGGACACAAAACGGCGGCTATCCGCAGTTCAACGACTATCGGGATTTGAGAAAAGTGGAACGCTTCCTTTTCAGCATCTCCAAGCTCACCGAGCAGGATCTTGCTGCGATGAATATCACCGATGAACAGCGTTCAGAGCTTAATGCAGCATATAAAGACGGTATGGCGCTTTGTGCAAAAAAAGTTTGGAAAGACAGTGAACGGGTTACCGTTGAAAAACGCCTCAACGCGATTGTTTTCGAATTGGGTATTGATTCAGTTGCTGTTGACCCGAAGAAACTGGAAAAAACAGAAAAGCTTACAGGCACCATGCAATTCTTCAGCGATCTTTTGACTGATATCTACGGTTCGCGCGATTTCTACACATGGATAAGACCATACTGATATCCCGGGAGTTTGAAAAGTGAAGAAAAAAGAAAAGTCATCCGGCAAGAAAATATTTGCGGTCGTCTTTGTCCTGCTCACTGTGGCAGGGCTTTGCGGCGTTATGGCTTATGATGCCATTAAGAGCAGCAATGCACAGATAAGCTCTGTTGCAATGGGCACTGTTGTTTCAATCAAGCTCAACGGCTACGGAAGCGACAAAGCTGCTCAGCAGATTGTTGACAGAATTAATGACCTTGACAACCGTTTTCTGACTTGTAAAACATCAGATTCCGATGTGGGGCGAATTAACGCAGGCGCCGGAAGCACTGTCAATATTGACGGCTTTACAGCCGGTATTCTCACAAAATCCAATGAGATTTGTGCCGCCGGCGACGGTGCGTTTGACATTACACTCGGCTCTCTCACTTCGCTTTGGGATATCGGCGGTGAAAACCAAAGAGTGCCTTTGCACAGCGAGATTGAAAAGGCATTGGACTTTACGGGCTATAAAAACCTCGTTATCAACGGAAATACTGCCGGTGTACCGACGGGATTTTCGTTAGACCTCGGAGCAGTCGGAAAAGGGGTTGCCTGCGACGAAGCAAGGACAATTCTGCTTGACACAAAGGTTAAAAATGCGATTATTTCAGTCGGCGGCAGCGTTTTGCTTTTCGGTGAAAATGAGGACGGTTCTCCGTTTAGAGTCGGTATCCGGGACCCTCGCGGCGATTCCGGCGAATATATGGGCATTCTCAAGCTGAATTCTTCCTGTGTTTCAACTTCCGGTGACTATGAAAAATATTTCACATCAGCCGACGGTTCGGTTTATCATCATATCCTTAATCCGGAAACCGGTTATCCAGTCAGGCGAGATTTAATCAGTGTAACTGTCTGCTCCGACAGCGGCCTTGTCAGTGATGCTTTGTCAACTGCATGCTTCGTTCTCGGATACGAAAAGAGCCTGCCACTTCTTGAAAAATACTCGGCGCAGGCTGTTTTCATTACAACTGATAAAAAAGTTATTGTTACGGACGGAATTGCTGATTCATTTGAATTGACAAACAGTGATAAATACACTTTGGAGCAAAATGACAATGCATAATATTAAGCTCATAAAACCACTGGATATCCTGCTCATTGCAGTGGTCTGTCTTTTTTGCGGTCTTTCTCTTTTAACAAGAAAAAGTGAAACCTCACGGCTTGTTGCAACTGTTTATGTCAACGGCAGGGTTCAATCGGTAAATGACTTGTCCGATGCCTCTGTTAACAGACTGATAAGGCTTGATTGCACTCCGGCGGTGTCCCTGAAAATTGAGAATTCTGCAATCAGCTTTGAAAAAGCTGACTGCAGGGATAAGCTTTGTGTTGCCGCAGGTGAGTTGAAAAAAGACGGTGACACTGCTGCCTGTCTGCCTGCCGGAGTTGTCGTGAGAGTTGACGGAGACAAAACCGAGCGCAGCGATATTGACATCCTTGCATTTTAATGGAGAGATTATGAAAACAAAAGCATCCGATATCTGCACTGACGGCACCGAAAAGGCTAACCGACTAAAGATTTCTCCGGCACGCCGTGCCGCTCTGCTCGGCGTACTCGGAGCACAGGCGCTTGCGCTGTCTTTTCTCGAAAATCTAATTCCCGCTTTTCCGGGATTGCCGCCCGGAGCAAAGCCGGGATTTTCAAATATTGTTACAATGTACGCCGCCTATTCCGGCGCTCCGCTTGATGCGCTGATGATAACTCTGTTCAAGGCTTGCTTTGCAGGCATCACAAGAGGCGCAACAGCCTTTTTTATGAGCCTGTCCGGAGGGCTTCTGAGCACTCTTGTTATGATTATTATTTTCAGGCTGAAAAGCCATCCGTTCGGTTTTGTCGGTCTCGGAGTTATATCCGCCTTAGCTCACAATTTTGGTCAGCTTGCCACGGCTTGTGTGCTTGCAAAAACCTTTGCGGTTGTGGGCTACGCACCGCTTTTAATGTTTTTCGGTGTGGCCACGGGTTTTGTAACCGGAAACATTTTGAAATTTGTTATACCGGCTCTGAAAAAACAGAGTGAACATATTGCTTTTCAAAAATAAAGGAGATGAAGCAGTTGGGTTCCAAAAATGTCAGCGGTGTGCTGAAAGCAGTTGTTAAAGGGCGCGGAGGAGTCAGTGTTGCTCACAACAAGAATACCGAAGATTGTGCGGTTGTGCGTATGCCTGTACCCGAAAAGGTCGTTATGCCGATGCAACAGCACATCGGTGCACCTTGTCAGCCATTGGTTGCCAAGGGAGACACTGTCGCCGTGGGGCAGCTTATCGGAAACACTGACAAGTTTGTCAGCGCCCCGATTCATTCAAGCATTTCCGGCAAAGTAACGGCTGTAGGTGAGGTGCAGCTGCCAAACGGTGCAATTTCTCAGGCAGTCACCATTGAGTCTGACGGTGAGATGCGTCTTTGTGATGATATCGAGCCTCCGAAGATTACCGGGCGTGAGGATTTTGTCAAGGCTATTCGTGATTCCGGCCTTGTCGGTCTCGGAGGTGCCGGTTTTCCGACTCATGTAAAACTTGCGTTTTCCCCCGACAAAAACATTGATACTCTTATTGTCAACAGCGCCGAATGCGAGCCGTATATCACTGTTGACTACCGTGAATGTATTGAAAATGCAGACAATATCGTTGCCGGAGTTGCGGCTTTGAAGAAGTATCTCGGCTTCAAGAAAGTTATTATAGCTATTGAAGACAATAAGCCGAAAGCATTTAAAATGATAAGTGAAGCTGTCAAGAGGCATGAGTTTGAACTTGATAATGTCAACCTGATGATGCTTCGCTCTAAGTACCCGCAAGGTGCCGAGAAAATGATGGTTCTTTCCGCAACGGGTAAGAGAGTTCCGCCCGGAAAGCTTCCTGCCGATGTAGGTTGCGTTGTTATGAATGTTGCGAGTGTGGCTTATATTTCCAGATATCTCAAAACGGGGCGTCCGCTTGTCAGCCGTTCGCTGACGGTTGACGGCTCGGCTATTCATACTCCTCAAAATGTGCGTGTCCCGATTGGCACGGAAATCACTGACATTATTGATTTTTGCGGCGGCTTCAGGGAAGAACCGTTCAAAATTATCACCGGCGGTCCGATGATGGGACTTTCAATTATCGGAACGGATCTGCCCGTCCTTAAGCAAAATAACGCCATCCTGGCTTTTGCCACAAACACCTTCAAAATCAAACCGGAGAGAGACTGCATCCGTTGCGGCCGCTGCGCCGCCGTTTGCCCGTTGAGCCTTATGCCGACCCTTATTGCCCGATATGCAAAGGCACATGACGTTGAAAGGTTGGAAAAAATCGGCGTTAACGTATGTATGGAATGCGGCAGCTGCGCATACAGTTGTCCGGCCGGCAAACCGCTTGTTCAGCATATGCGCCTTGCAAAAACAATTCTCAGAGAGGAGAGTGCAAAGAAATGAGTGTTGGAAAAAAGCTTACGGTCAGCGCTTCTCCTCACGCGCGCTCACCGCATACCTCTTCGGGTATAATGTTTGATGTTATCATTTCACTCATTCCTGCCTTGATTGCCGCAATTGTTCTTTTCGTATATAAGGTTCTTATGATTGCGATAGTAACAGTTGGCACATGTGTGCTTTCTGAATATCTTTGCCGCAAGGTTATGAAGCGCAGCAACACAATCGGCGACCTGAGCGCGGTTGTAACAGGCTTGCTTGTTGCGTTCAATTTGCCGGTGTCCATTGAGCTGTGGAAAGCGGCAATCGGCAGTGTTGTTGCAATAGTTGTCGTTAAGCAAATGTTTGGAGGAATCGGACAAAACTTCGTTAATCCCGCGCTCATCGGCAGAATTGTACTTATGGCGTCTTTCCCGACCTCTATGTCAACTTGGGTATCTCCGCTGTCATGGAAGGGTGTTGATGCAATAACAACCGCGTCCCCGCTTTCAAACCTCAGCACGATGTTCACAGCCGGAAACCTGAACGATTTTTCAAATATGCCGAGTTTGACAAATATGCTTTTGGGTATTCGTCAAGGCTGCATCGGTGAGGTCTGCATTGTTGCTCTTCTTCTCGGAGGGCTCTATCTGATGGTGAGAAAAGTCATTTCACCGGCAATCCCGTTCACTTTTATCGGTACAGTTGCCGTGATTATGTTCATTGCCGGCAAGGGAAATTTCAATTTTGTTGCATATCAGCTTATGAGCGGCGGCCTTGTGCTCGGTGCATTCTTTATGGCAACCGATTATGCAACCTCACCATTAACTTCAAAGGCAAAATTATTTTCGGCATTGGCTGCGGAGTGCTTACTGCCCTTATCAGGCTTTTCGGAAGCCTGCCCGAGGGTGTTTCTTTCGCAATAATTCTTATGAATATCCTTGTTCCTCACATTGAAAACCTCACAACGCCAAAGCCTTTCGGCACTCCGAAAAAGGAAAAGGCTCCTAAAACTAAGGAGGCTGTGCAGAAATGAAATTCAGTGCAAAGGAAATCTTGAAGCCAACCATTGTTCTTTTCATTATATGTGTGGTCACAGCAGCTCTGCTCGGCTTCACAAATCAGTTGACTGCTCCGAAAATTGCCGCGCTTGCCGAACAAAATGAAATCGCCGTGAGAAAGCTTCTCCTGCCGGAAGCGACAGATTTTGAAGAATCCGTAAATGATGCATCTAATAACGTAACCTATTGCCTGGGCGTCGATGCTGACGGTTCGGGAATCGGCTATGTTTTCACAACTGTCAGTAAAGGCTACGGCGGCGATGTTAAGATTATGACCGGAGTTGACATGAAAGGGACAGTCACCGGGGTTAAAACTCTGGAGCTCAGCGAAACTGCAGGACTCGGAATGAACGCGCAAAACGACAGCTTCCTGAACCAATATAAAGGAAAGAGCGGAACTGTCGCCGTTGCAAAAAATTCGCCCAGTGAGAACGAAATTCAGGCGCTCACCGGAGCTACAATCACATCAACAGCGGTTACAAAATGCGTCAATGCGGCGCTGGATTATTTCAGCAGTCAACTCAACGGAGGTGTCACAAATGGCTGAAAAACGTTCGCTCGGCAAAGAGCTTACCAAAGGGTTTTTGTCTGAAAATCCGGTTTTGAGACTTGTTTTGGGCACCTGTCCGACACTTGCCGTTTCAACATCAATCACAAATGCAATTGGCATGGGACTGTCTGCTTCCGCTGTTCTCATTTGCTCAAACATTGCAATATCCGCCTTGCGGAAGGTGATTCCCTCAAAGGTACGAATCCCGGCATATATTGTTGTTATTGCCTCGTTTGTTACAATTGTTCAGATGATTGTGAAGGCATTTGCTCCCGCAATAGACAGTAGCCTCGGTGTTTACCTGCCCCTTATTGTTGTCAACTGTATTATCCTCGGAAGGGCTGAGGCTTTCGCAGGGAAGAACAGTGTTATTGCTTCGGCGGTTGACGGCCTTGGCATGGGCATCGGGTTCACTGCCGCGCTGCTCGCAATGGCAACAGTCAGAGAGATTCTCGGAGCAGGCACTTTCGCGGGAGTTCAGATTGTACCGTCCTTCATTGATCCGATGATTATTTTCATCCTTCCTCCCGGAGGATTTTTCGTGTTCGGAATACTCATGGCATGTGCCAACAGAATAGCGGAAAATAAAGGCAAGCCGAAGGCTGAACTTCATGGCTGTGAAGGTTGTCCGATGGCTGCGAACTGTTCGCTGCTTGCAAAAGACAAACCGGATGACGGCTTTAAGGAGGCGACTGTAGAATGAAAGGCTTTATCGTAATTCTGCTCACCGCGATACTGACGCAGAACTTTGTTCTCGCAAAGTTTCTCGGCATTTGTCCTTTTCTAGGTGTATCGAAAAAGCTGAATACCGCTGTCGGAATGTCTTCCGCGGTTATCTTCGTTATGGTTCTTGCAACTGCCGTTACCTATCCCATCAATCTGTTGCTTGTCAAAAAAGATCTTGAATATCTTCAGACCATTGTTTTTATTCTTGTTATTGCGGCACTCGTGCAGCTTGTTGAAATCATTTTGAAAAAATACATTCCGTCGCTTTACAACGCGCTCGGCATATATCTGCCGTTGATTACAACAAACTGTGCCGTACTCGGTGTTGTGCTGCTGAATATTTCAAACAGCTATAATTTTGCTCAATCAATTATAAACTCGCTCGGCGGCGGAATCGGATTCATGCTGGCAATGGTTATGTTTGCAGGTGTACGTGAAAGATTGGAGTCCTGTGAAATTCCGAAGTTTATGCAGGGATTGCCGATAACTCTTGTCGCGGCTTCCTTGGTATCGGTTTCTTTTCTCGGATTCACGGGACTTGTCGAGGGAATATTTAAATAAGAAAGGGGAGTGAAGTCTTTGCTGACTGCTGTTATCATTGTGTCTGTAATCGGTCTTGTATCCGGTCTCGGCCTCGCTGTAGCATCAATTATCATGGCTGTTCCGGTTGATGAAAAAGCCGAAGAAATTCAGGCTGTATTGCCGGGTGCAAATTGCGGTGCCTGCGGATTTTCAGGCTGCTCCGGTTATGCTTCTGCACTGTCTCAGGGCAAAACATCCGACACCACGCTTTGCGCCCCGGGCGGTTCGGAGGTTTCAAAGGAAATTTCGAAAATTTCCGGTCTCACCTCGGGCAACGTTATGCCTGTTGCCGCGGTTGTGCTCTGTCAGGGTAATTCCGAGAACTGCGGTACTAAGCTTGTTTACAGCGGCGTTAAGAGCTGTAAAATGGCAACTCAGCTTTTCGGCGGTCCGAAGGACTGTACTTACGGCTGTATCGGTTACGGTGATTGCGTTGATGCCTGTGAATACGATGCTATTCACATTTGCGACGGTGTTGCAAGAATTAATCCGCTTCAGTGCAAAGCCTGCAAAAAGTGCGTAAAGACTTGTCCGAAGGGCATAATAAAAATGCTGCCGCTTCACAAACCCATGGCAGCCGTTTTGTGCCAAAACAGGGCAAAGGGAGCTGTCACACGCAAGCAGTGCAAAACCGGCTGTATCAGCTGTATGCGCTGCGAAAAAGAATGTGAATACGATGCCATACATGTTGAGAACAACTGTGCAAAGGTTGACAGCGCAAAATGTGTGGGCTGCGGAAAATGCAGTGAGGTTTGCCCGATGAAAACCATTGAGCTTATTGAGCTTGGCAAGTTGGCTCTTGAACGTCTGAATCGCGTTTAAATTTCTGCCTATCAACATTTTTAAGCGTGTAAAGATGCATGTCTTTACACGCTGATTTTTTATCTGCGGAGGCAAATTAATTTGTACACAATTAAATATTCAAGCTCCGTTACTCACAATATATTGATGTATTTGTCTTCGATATCCACCAAATAAGGTAATATACTCTGTTTCAAAGTATATTTTCAAATTATAACAAAATGTTAACATTTTTTTGCGTGTAAAGCTATTGACATTGTCAGACACCCGTTTTTTTAACTTTTTCAACAAAAATCGACACGAATTTTTATGTAATTTTTCATTATATTTTTATTGATTTTTATTCGCTTTTGCTATATAATGATAGCTGAACGCGAGAGGAACACAATATGTTGTATTTTTGATATTGTGAAGATTAGCGCTATAAAAAACTTTAAAAATATTTTGTCGAATTTTGGGGGTTAATCATGATTAAAACAATTGTAAAGAGGGACGGACGCGAGGTAGATTTTTCTATCGACAAAATTGCTGCCGCAATTTACAAGGCAGCCAATGCCGCAGGCGGAAAAGACTATGAATCTTCACTTGAGATTGCCCGTAAAGTTGAGGAATACATCGAGAAAAACGGGTTGGAAAAGCCGACAGTCGAGCAGATACAGGATGCCGTTGAGAAGGTTCTCATTGAAACCGGCCATGCAAGAACCGCAAAGCTTTTCATCCTTTACAGAGCGGAGCGTTCCCGTGTTCGTGAGATGAATACCCGTTTGATGAAGATATACGAAGGGCTGACCTTTGTTGATGCAAAAGAAAATGACATTAAGCGCGAGAACGCTAACATTGACGGCGACACCGCAATGGGAACAATGCTTAAATACGGCTCGGAAGGTGCAAAGCAGTTTAATGAACTTTTCATCCTTGACCCTGTCTATTCAAAGGCACACATCAACGGCGACATTCACATCCACGATCTTGACTTTCTTACTTTGACAACAACCTGCTGTCAAATAGATATAATCAAGCTCTTTGAAGGCGGATTTTCAACCGGACACGGATATCTCCGTGAGCCCAACGACATCGCAAGCTATTCGGCTCTTGCCTGCATTGCAATCCAGTCAAACCAGAATGACCAACACGGCGGTCAGAGCATACCGAACTTTGATTACGGCATGGCAAAGGGTGTTGTTAAAACCTACAAAAAGCTGTATCGCAACAATCTCATAAAAGCTCTTGAACTGCTTGCAGACTGTGCAGATGCTGAGTCTGTTGTTAAATCGACAATGGATGAGATTCTTTCGGAAAAAAAGCTTTATCCCGTTCTTGAAAACGGCAACGGATATCATAAAATTGAAGCGGAGCGCCTTGTTAAGAAGTTCGGCCTCGATGCCGAGACGGTTAAAAAGGCACAGGCTTTTGCAATCGGCAAGGCAAACACAGAAACCGACCGTGCGACTTACCAGGCAATGGAAGCCCTTGTTCACAATCTCAACACTATGCATTCACGTGCCGGTGCACAAATACCTTTCTCCTCAATCAACTATGGCCTTGATACTTCACCCGAGGGCAGACTTGTCATCAAAAACGTCCTCCTTGCAACCGAAGCAGGTCTCGGCAACGGAGAAACACCCGTTTTCCCGATTCACATTTTCAGAATCATGGAAGGCAAGAATTACAATCCCGGTGACCCCAACTATGATTTGTTCAAGCTTGCCTGCCGCGTTTCCGCAAAACGTCTTTTCCCGAACTTCTCTTTTATGGATTCTCCGTATAATAAGAAGTATTACAAAGAGGGTAATTACGACACAGAGATTGCCTATATGGGCTGCCGCACAAGGGTTGTCGGCAATGTTTATGATCCAAGCAGAGAAACTGTCGGCGGCAGAGGCAACTTGAGCTTTACTTCGATTAATC
>CAZIMM010000067.1:7359-11635 GCA_964540415.1 uncultured Eubacteriales bacterium | reverse complement strand
CGTTTGCGTCAACAACAAACGGCAAACCGTTCTTTGCATAATAGACCTTCATTGTCTCCCTTGCAGGGTCTCCGCCGGCTTCCGAAATCATTTTTGCAAGATACCCCGTCACACCGACGATGTTTTCCATCAGTTCAACGGGCTTTTTGAAAACGGATACGTTGATTTTCTGAATTAAATAGCTGAGGCGGGAACCGTTCTCGTCAAATTCAAAAACATATGTATTGTTGATATGTCCGTTGTCGATGGCTTTGTAACCGCAGAAATCACCACACAAACCAAAAGCTTTGCAAATCTCCGCAGTGTTGAGTGAGTTGGCTGACATTCATTTTCCTCCTGAATTTTCTATAGAGATTATCCCGAAGCATCGCGGGTTGTGAAAGCCCGGAGGAAGCTTGTCGACGGGAAAAAGCACGGCATAGTGTGCAGTTTCGGTTTTGTCACCGCATTTGCAGAAGTTCCCGCGGATTTCTCCGGGGAAAATGTCAAAATCTATGCCGTAAAGCGCGGATATCAGAGCGTTCGGAATGAACGCATCAAGTCCCCAGAAGCCGTCGCCCCAAAACGGCTTGACCGACGGTGAAATGTCGGTGACGGTGTCTGCAAAAACACGCTGCTCGCGTTCAGACCCGAATTGCAGGAGATAGACACCGCGGGAGTTCATTTCAAGGTTAATGTATTCATCCCTGCCGGGCACGGGCGCAAGGAAAGCTTCAAGGCAGCTGTCCTCATAAACCGGGGAATTCACAGCGCTGTTGACAGCTCTCGGATTTGTTTCAAAAGCTTTGAACCTGACAAAAAATCCTTTGCCCGCAACTGCGCATATGCCGGCGGTGCAATGAGGTCTGTAGGGCTTATCGCTTTCCCAGTGGAAGCTTTCAAGCCCGTATTCCGGTGCACCGCAAGCAGTATCTTTATATAAAGGACAAATCACTTTTTTATGTATCATTTCAAAAACCCGGATTTTTCCAGGGGTTGAGCAAGCTCAACTCCCGGATACAGCAGCTCATGAAGCTGATTCCTTGTTTCCGGCCAATCCAGCAAAATGACTTCGCTGTTTTCAATAAGCAGAAAATTCTCGCCGGAAACGGGCTTTTTTGTGGGAATCAGTGTTTGCGTAATCGGCCATTTCAGATAACCCGGAGCGCTGACTGCCTGTGAAATAAGCTCCATTTTTGTGAAATCGGTCTTTACAAGAGGAAGAATCTGATTGATTAAATCCATAATAACATCAACCGACATGGAGCCCTTTGCCTTGTCGGCAATGGAAAGGAGTATTCTCTGCTGGCGCTGTGTACGGTCTCTGTCGGAGTCGATTTCACGCAGTCTCGCATAGGCAAGAGCCTGCGAGCCGTTAAGGTTATATGTGCCGGCACCCTTGTTTGCAGAGCCGAGAGCGCTGCGCATACCGTTGCATTCTTTTTCTGTGAGAGTGATTTCAACACCGCCGAGAATGTCAATAATTGATGTGAACGCCTCAAAGTTGACGCTCGCATAATTGTCGATTCTAATTTTATAGTTCATCTCAACGGTTTTTATCATCAGGGAAGGGCCGCCGATGGAGTAAGCCGCGTTAAGCCTCGCGTTTTTGTAGCCGGGAATGGAAACGTAGGTTGCACGGGAAAGTGAAACGAGGTTAATCTTATTTGTCATTTTGTTGACCGACACGAGTATGACAGCATCGGCACGCGGATATTTCTTCCCTTCTGCATCTGCATAATCAAGACCGAGCAGGAGAGTGTTTTCGATTTCATCGTGATACCACATGCGTGTATCATTTGCATTCTGGCTTAGATCATTATCATGGTCCTGAAAACCTTCCGGCAGTGTAACGCTTTCGGCATCAATAATAGTGTCGAGCATACCGTTGTTGATAGTGTCATCATCGTCATAATCGATTTTGTTCAACACGAAATTTACGAGAAAAATACCCGAACCGAGCACTGCAACAAGAACGCATAATACTACAGCCCAAGCTATTCGGTGGTTCTTTGTGCCTTTACGCTTACTCAAAAAGACCGCTCCGTTCATAATATTATTTATGAGTAGTATACACTATTTCTTTCTGAAAATCAACATTCACATTTCAAAAAGCCTTGAAAAATGGAAAAGATAAACGTATAATATCAGTGTTACTCGAAGGGAGTCTGATAATTTTGTATTGGGATATTTACGGTCTGTTGGCAAAGCTGACAGAAAAAAGCGGAGTGTCGGGCGACGAAAAAGCGGCGGCAACAGCGTCAATGAAGCTGCTGAAAAACTATATGCCGTGTAAAATTGACACTATGGGCAATGTTGTCGGCACTCGCAAGGGCGAGGGAAAAGGCATATTGCTTGAAGCACATATTGACCAAATCGGCTTTTGCGTTACGGCGATTGACGAAAAAGGATTCCTGAAGTTCACAAAGTGCGGCGGCGCAGACGAGAGAGTGCTGCCCGCGTCACAGGTTGAAGTTTGGGGACGCAAAAAGCTTGACGGTGTTATCATAAGCGTTCCGCCGCATTTGAAAAACGGCGAGGAAGACGAAAAAACTGTCAAGAGCGCTCAGGAGCTTGCAATTGACATAGGAATGTCAAAGGAGGAGGCGGAATCTGTTGTCTCTCCGGGGGACAGGGTGTCACTCACGGGAGAGCTGCAAACGCTTTTCAACGGCAACAGGGCGGCGGGAGCGTCGATTGACAACCGCTGCGGAGTCGCGGTAATTCTCTATGCCTTGAAGCTGCTTGAGGAAAAGAACTGCAGCCGCCGCATAAGCGTTCTGTTTTCAACAAGGGAGGAAACAACGGGCAGCGGAGCTGTCACGGGCAGTTACGCGCTTGATTATGGTGAGGCGATAGCCGTTGACGTCAGCTTTGCCGACGCGCCCGGAATACCGCCCGAGCAGACATCTCCGATGGGAAGCGGAGCCACAATCGGATTTTCGCCCGTCCTTTCACACAAGATGAGCTGTGAGATGAGAAAGCTTGCAGAGGACTGCGGCATACCCTTCACATGTGAGGTTATGGGCGGAATGACCGGAACTGATGCTGACAAAGTATCCGCTGTGCGCTGCGGTACTCAAATGGGACTAGTTTCAATTCCGATTCGTAACATGCACACTGCGGCTGAGGTTGTTGACACCTCCGATATGCTTGCAGCGTCTAGACTGATTGCAGAATACGTTATGAAAGCAGGTGGGGAAAATGCTTGACAATCTTCAGCCGTTGAGCCTCATAAACGGAATCTCGGGCAGAGAAGAGAATGTCAGAGAAATGATTATCGGCATGCTCGGGGAAAACACCGAATTCCGCGTTGACGCAATGGGCAATCTGTTAGTTGAAATGAAGGGCAAAAAGCGCGCCAAAAACAGAGTTATGCTTGCAGCACATATGGACGAAGTCGGCATGATTGTAACGGATATAACGCCGTCGGGATTTCTCCGCTTTGCAAATGTCGGAGGTATTGACATTTCGGTAATGCTCGGAAAGTATGTTGTTGTCGGGGATAAGCAATTGCCGGGAGTGATAGGCGTAACGCCGGTTCACCTGCTCAAAGGCGACAAGCTCAAAAAGCTGCCTGAGCCGGATTCACTCTATATTGACGTGGGTGCGTCAAGCGCGGAGGATCTGAAAGGCTTTGTGAAGCCCGGAGATAAAATATGTTTCGAAAGCAAGTATCTTGAATTCGGAAACGGATATATCGCGAGCAAGGCTCTTGACGACCGTGCCGGCTGCGCGGTACTGCTGGAATTGCTCAACGGCACTCCGGAATATGATTTAACCTGTGCCTTCACCGTTCAGGAGGAGGTCGGGCTTCGCGGAGCTGCCGCTGCGGCATACGGTCTGAAGGCCGAATATGCCGTTGTTGTTGAAACTACAACAGCCGCAGATATTTCCGGAGTTGACGGAGAAAAGCAGGTTTGCACTCTGGGCGGCGGAGGTGTTGTACCGTTCATGGACAGGACGACGGTTTACGACCGCGAGCTGTTCAAAAAAGCTTTTGAGATTGCAGAAGGAAACGGCATACCGATTCAGACAAAGACTCTTGTCGCAGGCGGAAACGATGCGGGCGCAATTCATAAAAGCGGCACGGGTGTCAAAACTCTGACGGTGTCGTTTGCCTGCAGATATCTTCACTCTCCCTCATGTGTTATCAAAAAGGATGATATTGAGCCGGTTTGTAAGCTTGTCGGCAAGCTTGCGGAGGTGTTTGCAATTGCTTGAACACGTTGACGTGCCGGAAACCCTCGGCGATATTCTCGGCATTGACTGCTTCGGCACAAGAATCGGTGCGCTC
>CAZIMM010000067.1:322-7260 GCA_964540415.1 uncultured Eubacteriales bacterium | reverse complement strand
GCATACCGTAACAGTCCGCACCTCGGACTCTGGCGGCAAAAGGGTAAAGGCGGTGAAAGCACCGCGGCAATGCTTGAGCTTGACGGAGACATGACACTGTGCTGCCGCAGCACCGCAAACTTTGAAGAAATTGCGGAGTTTTTACGCTTTGCCGGCTACAAAAGTGTTGTTTGCACTGCCGAAACCTCAATGAACATCGGCTTTATGCCGGACAGTTCCGGGCTGCGTTTGCGCCATACGGGGGAAATCATGCAATGCGACATAAAAACAGAAAGCCCGGTATCCTTTGAAGAATACAAGGCTGTTTTTGACACTCTGGTTATTTGCGGCCACTTCAGGGAGAACGGCTTCAATGACTGGTATGCCGACATTACGCGCAGAATCAACTCGTCAACCGCATCGCTTTCTTATATTCGTGAGAACGGCAGGGCGGTCAGCAGCGCGTCCGTTCTGTTTGAAACGGAAGACAGCATCTTTCTCGGCGCAGTTTCAACCCTGCCCGAATGCAGGGGCAGGGGACTTGCCGGCAAAATTGTATCGTCTTTGCTGACAAATGACAAGACGTGCCGCCTGAATTGCAGAAATAACGGCATATTTGAAAACTTCTATAAGCCGCTCGGTTTTGTGCTTGAGGGCGAGTTCACCGTTACTCGGCAACCGCTCCGATGAAGATTGAAACGACCTTGCCGTTTTCTTCACCGAAAACCACACCGCCGTAAAGCGAACCGCAGACAATGCCGGTTTCGTTTGAATGCTCCTCGTTGATGTAACCTTTATATTTCTCTTTAACCTCGTCTGCGGTGCTGCCGATGCCGATACCGCGCGAGGTTTTGTATTTGCTCAGCTCACGCATTGTGATTCCGTTCACGCGGCTGTTCCCGCTTTCGCCAGAAAATTCGATTTCAAAGGAAATGTTGTCGTAATAGCAGATAAAATGCTCCAGACCGTCCGAGCCCCAGACAATCGGGTCGGTGCTTTCCTGCGGCTCTCCCATCTTGGCAACTACTTCTTCGCGGGTCATACCGATTGATATTCCGTTGATGCTGTCGCTCTCAAGCAGCTCGTTCCCGAGCTCCTCAAACTTTTCCGCCTTGATATCCGCGTCCGATTTTGTGACATCTTGCGCGTTTGTTTCCGGAGCGGTGGCTGTTACAGCGCCGGTCGTTGTGTCGGAAGAAGTTGTCGTGTCGGAAACCCCTTTTCCGCAGGCGGCGAGAGAAAAAAGAAGCAGTGCTGTTGCGGCGGCAAAAATAATCTTTTTCACTTGAATGTCACTCCTGTTCTCATGTCTTGAAACGTATGTATGTTCTGTCGTCAAAAGATGCGTTGCCGGGCACAAGCCCTTTTGTGGATTTATATTCAAGGAAGCACAGCGGGTCCTCTCTGATAATCCGTGCAAGCTCCTTTTCGCTTTTTTCAAGAGTGTCGCACAGCAGCGGGTAACCGTCGCTCGCAAGAACGACCTCACTTCCCGCAGGAACGTCAAAAACCCTAAGACTGTCTGAGAGCAGACCGAAACCGCTGATATTCTCATAGCCGTATCTGCCGGGTGAATTTGCAAGCATACCCTCAACGCGCAGCAGAGGCATAATGAACTCCCGCCCTGTATCGTGTGCGGAAAGCTCCTCTACGGTTTTTCCGCAGGCAAGCTCGGCATCGAGAAACATAGCTCTTGCCTCGGAGGCGATTCTGTCAAACTCCTTCTCCTGAGAAAAAAGCCTGCCGTTTATAATGCACTGGCAGTCGCCGTAACACCAGACCTCTCTGCGAAAGCAGCTGTAGATGATAACGCACGCCTGCATTCGCATTTCGGGGCTGACTGCGGCTTTGTCCTTCTCCGCACCGTATCCGTTTCCGACGGCGTCGTTGAGCTGTTTGACGGCAAGCTCCGGTGAAACGTCTGCGTCAAGCTTTTCCATGGCGTCGAGAACAATCTCCATTGCAAGTCTGCCGCCGGTTTGGCCGTGATGTAGATAATTTCCTTTTGAAGTCACGCCGTCAACGACAGCAACAAAATATTCGTTTGCAAACAGACCGTCTTCACACAGCAGAGGATTATTTTTCTTTGAGCAAATAAAACTTTCAATAGTTTTGTACACATAATTCACCCCGAATATAATATCACATTTCCGGCGTGTTGAAAAGAGATATAACAGGGAATATTTTGTAAACATTTTTTCAAAACTTTTGTTAAATATTGACCGTGACACAAAAAAATGATATTATAAAGTTTAATATTTTATAAGGAGCGATAACGTGAGCCGCAAAAAATGGCTTGTTTCAAGTTGTGATAAAGACACTGCGGCGGAGTTCGCCGAAAAATACGGTCTGTTTCCTTTTGCGGCATTGCTTGCCTATGCGCGAGGTATAACGGAAGGTGAACGCTGTAATGCTTTCTTTAACGGCGGAGGCGAGCCGGAAACACCCTTTGCGCTCAAAGATATGGACAAGGCGGCGGCGCGCATAAGCAAAGCTGTCGAAGAATTTGAAAGAATTGCTGTTTACGGCGATTATGACGCGGACGGCATAACGGCAACGGCAATCCTGTTTTCATATCTTGAAGCACTCGGCGCTGATGTTGTTTATTATATTCCCGAACGCTCAGAGGGGTACGGGCTCAATGAAGCTGCGATAAAATCCCTGAGTGAGCGCGGTGTCAGGCTGATTGTAACAGTTGACTGCGGTGTGAGCGCAGTCGAAAACGCCGAATATATCAGTTCTCTCGGAATGGAGCTTGTTGTGACTGACCATCACCTTCCGGGCGACAAGCTTCCGACGGCGTGTGCCGTTGTTGACCCTCACCGGGCGGACTGTCCGAGCCGATTCAAGGAGCTTGCAGGTGCCGGTGTGGCGTTCAAGCTTGTTTGTGCGCTCAACGGCGGTGAAATTGAGGATATGCTCGATGAATACTGCGATTTGCTCGCAATAGGCACCGTCGGTGATGTTATGCCGCTTGTCGGTGAAAACAGAACCGTTGTTCGTCGCGGTGTAAGCATGATTAACGCCGGAACACGCATCGGAATAAACGCTCTGCGTGAGGTGTCGGGAACACTCAACAAGAGTCTGAGCTCAACCGGCATTGCGTTCACAATCGTACCGAGACTTAACGCTGCGGGTAGAATGGGCTCTCCGGAAAGGGCATTGAGGCTTTTACTGGAGGATGACGAGGCGCTTTGCCGGGATATTGCCGGGGAAATTAACGAGGCGAACGCAGAACGTCACCGCGAGGAGCTGGGTATTCTCAATGATATAATTTCCCGCATCGAATCAGAGCCTAAACTCAGATATTCAAAAATAATTGTAGTTGACGGTGAGGGCTGGAATGCCGGCGTTGTCGGAATTGTCGCGGCGAGGTTGGTGGATATTTACGGCAGACCCGCTGTTGTCATTGCCCGTGACGGTGATTCCGCACGCGGCTCGGGAAGAAGTCTTGAGGGCTTTTCACTGTTTGAGGCGATAAAACATGCTCAATCTGTTTTAACCCATTTCGGCGGACACACTCTTGCCGCCGGAATAGGGCTTGAAAGCGAAAAAATCGGTGAATTCCGCCGCCTTGTCAACGAATACGCTGAAAATATCGAAATGCCTTTTCCGGTTTTGAAGCTTGACTGCAAGCTGAAATGTTCCTTCATTGACAACGATTTGCTCGATGCTCTGGCATCTCTTGAGCCGTACGGGTCGGGTAATCCCCAGCCGCTGTTTGGGCTTTACAAGATGACTGTCGCCCAGATTTCTCCGGTGAGCGACGGCAAGCATCTCCGTTTGACATTCACAAAAGACCGCAACAAACTTACGGCAATGCTCTTCGGCTGCACGGAAAAAGATTTTTCATTCGGAATCGGTGAAACCGTCGATCTGGCGGTGACGGTTGACCGCAATGATTATAACGGCGCAGTCAGACCGAGCGTACATATTAAGGACATAAAACCGTCTGCAACGGATGATGACGCGGTGCTCGGCGGAATAAGGCTGTTTGAAAAAATCAAGCGAGGGGAAGCGCTGACAAGGGACGAGGCGCTTGCCGCAAAGCCGGACAGGGTATTGGTTGCAAAGCTGTTCAGACTTTTGTCCGCAAATCCGGAAATGCAAACGGATCCTGAAAAGCTTTGCCTTCGCTTAGGCGACAGCGGCGCAGGCATCTGCAAGGTTTGTGTGGCGCTGGAAACCCTTGTGTCTCTCGGAATAATCAGGATTGACGGCGGAACAATATCCGTGCCGCCGAGCAGCGAAAAGCATGACCTTGAGAAATCGGAGCTGTTTAAATATCTCAATATGTATATTTGAACATATAATTTAATTAACGCAGAGGAGTGACCGACGATGACGGAAATACAGAAAGCTTCAAATTCGAATAATGACCGGAACAGCTTTGAAGATTTGATGAATGCTGCCGCTCAGACATATGCGTCGGATGACCTTGCGTTGATTCAACGGGCATATGACCTTGCGAATAAGGCGCACGAGGGTCAACTCAGGCGCTCCGGCCAGCCTTATATTATTCATCCGGTTGCCGTTGCAAGGATACTCATAGGTCTCGGCATGGACACGTCTTCCGTTGCCGCAGCCCTGCTTCACGATGTTGTTGAGGACACTCCTTACACAAACGAGGACATGGTGAGAATGTTCGGCAGCGATATCGCGCAGCTTGTTGAGGGAGTAACAAAGCTCGGCAAGGTGCCTCTGCTCAACAAGGAGGAGCAGCAGGCGGAGAATCTGAGAAAGATGCTCATTGCGATGTCGCGGGATATCCGTGTTATCATCATCAAACTTGCAGACAGGCTGCACAATATGCGCACTCTCAACTTTATGGTTGAGCAAAAGCGGCGCGACGTTGCTCTTGAAACGCTGGAGTTTTACGCTCCGATTGCGCACCGCCTCGGTATCAGACCGGTCAAGGAGGAGCTTGAGGATCTTGCAATCAGCTATCTTGACCCGGTAGCTTACAAGGAAATCAAGGATAATCTTGAAGCGCAGAGCAGTTCAAGGCTGGAATTTCTTGAAAACATCAAGGCGGCAATCGGCGAAAGAGTCCGCAAAATTGTCCCCGATGCGAGAATTGACGGCAGAATCAAGAGCGTACACGGTATATACAGAAAAATGTATATGCAAAATAAAAACTTTGACGAAATATATGACATATATGCGGTCAGGGTGATTGTCAATACGGTTATTGACTGTTATAACTGCCTCGGAGTGGTTCACGACATGTATCGCTCGCTGCCGGGCAGATTTAAGGACTACATTTCAAACCCGAAGCCGAATATGTATCAGTCACTTCACACAACGGTTATCAGCCGCGACGGTATTCCCTTTGAGGTTCAGATACGCTCATGGGAAATGCACAACACGGCGGAATACGGTATTGCGGCCCACTGGAAATACAAGCTCTCCGGCAGCGGTGAGAAAATTGAGGACAGACTGGCGTGGGTACGCAAGCTGATTGAGTCACAGCAGGATTCAAACGATGTTGAGGACATCATGCGCACAATCAAAACTGACCTTGTGCCGGAGGAGGTTTTCGTTTTCACTCCCAAGGGCGATGTGAAAAGCCTTCCGGTCGGCGCGACGGTAATTGACTTTGCATATGCGATTCACTCCGCCGTCGGCAACAGAATGATAGGCGCCAAGGTTGACGGAAGGATTGTCCCGATTGACTACCAGGTCAAAAACGGTGAGATAATCGACATTCTCACAAGCTCCAATCCCGACAAGGGCCCCAGCCGTGATTGGCTGAACATTGTCAAAACGGGAGAGGCACGCAGTAAAATCCGTTCATGGTTTAAAAAAGAAAAGCGGGATGAGAACATCGTTGAGGGCAGGTCTATGCTTGACCGTGAGCTGCGCCGAAACAACATCAGGTTCTCGGACGCTGAGTTCGGAGACAATATGATTAAGCTCGCCGAACGATACCACTGCAAGACGGTTGACGATCTCTATGCCGCAATCGGCTATGGCGGCGTAACGATGACAAAGATAATGCCGCGCATCAGAGACAGTTATTCCAAAATTTCCAAGGCACAGCCGACTCAGATTCCTGTAAACGCCCCGGAAAGAAAAACATCAAAAAGCAGCGACGGTGTTATTATTGAGGGGATTGACAATTGCCTTGTCAAATTTGCCCGCTGCTGCAATCCGCTCCCCGGTGATGAAATCATCGGCTTTATAACGCGCGGTCACGGTGTGTCCGTCCATTCGCGCAACTGCACAAACGTGCCTGTGAATATCGGGCTTTCAGCCGAGCCGGACCGCTGGCTGAAGGCATACTGGGACAAAAGCACCAAAGAAGAGTTTAAGGCAACACTTGTCATCTGCGCTCTGGACAGGGTTGCGCTGCTTGCCGACATCACCGCACAGCTTGCCGCAATGCGGGTGATGATCAGTGCGTCTAACAGCCGGACTCTGCGGGACGGCAGGGTCGAGGTTTCACTGACCGTTTATGTTGACGGCATCGAGCACGTAAAAAGCGTTATCGCAAAGCTTGAAAAAGTTAACGGCATTTTGAGCGTTGAAAGGACATGATTGCCCATGAGAGCTGTCATTCAGAGAGTAACCGGCGCCTACGTCAGGGTTAACGGAGAAACAGTCGGAAAAATTGACAGGGGCTTTCTTGTCCTTCTCGGGGTCATGCAGGGTGACACGGAAGAGGAGGCGTGCCTTCTCGCGGGTAAAACGGCACGGCTTCGCATATTCGAGGACGAGCAGGAAAAGATGAACCTGTCTTTGAACGATGTCGGCGGCAGCGTTCTTTGCGTTTCACAGTTCACACTTTGTGCCGACTTAAAAAAGGGCAACCGTCCTTCATTCTCAATGTCCGCTCCGCCGGACGAAGCAAAAAAGCTGTACGAGCTGTTTTGCAATGAACTGAAAAACAACGGCGTTGAGCGGGTTGAAACCGGGATTTTCGCGGCTGACATGAAAGTTGAGCTTGTCAACGACGG
>CAZIMM010000067.1:0-312 GCA_964540415.1 uncultured Eubacteriales bacterium | reverse complement strand
ACGATTATTTTTGACACCGACAGCCGAAAGTGAGGAAAAGCCTTGGAAATATATAATTTAAAGCTCGGCGAGATTGCCGCAAACTGCTATGTGATTGCAGATGAAAAAAAGACTGAGTGCGCCGTGATTGACCCCGGCGATTGCACGGACGAGCTTCTGTCTCTTGTTGACGGGCTCGGAAAAATCAAATACATTTTGCTCACCCACGGGCACTATGACCATATTCTCGGTGTGTATGACCTGCACGAGCACACAGACGCACCTGTGGCGATTCATTCGGCTGATGCAGAAAAGCTGCTTGATGAGCAATTG
>CAZIMM010000066.1:0-12425 GCA_964540415.1 uncultured Eubacteriales bacterium | reverse complement strand
ACCAAAATGTCCGAAAAATATCATTGAGCAAATCAGTCATATTGCAAGCCTCCGCAGAATTTGGATATCTTTTACTTTTATAATAAACCCGAATGCGCAGTAATGTCAACAAAACAAGTGTATTGATCAGAAAAAAATACAGTTAATTTGGGATGCTTCTGTAATTATACTGTACAGAAGTATTTTGCCGTTCCTCAGTTGATTATTCCGATTTCCGCAATCGGGATGTTTTCAAAATCGGGAAGCGTCTCATATACGGCACTGTCATCTTTCAGCGAATAATCACCGTTTTCGGGCGAAGTGAATATCTCGTCAAGCTTGTTCAGCCTGAATACGGCGTTGTTTTCGATTGTGCTCATGCGGTACGCGCTTTCGGCTATTTCACCGATTTCGCCCTTGAGCGCAACAATCAGATTGCCCGTAACCGTGCTGTAAGCGGGATTCGGGACAAAATCCGGATTGTCGGTGTCGCCGAAATCATCGGAAAAGCGGGTCATGGCGGGGTATGCCTTCCGCCAGGTTTCCGTTTTCCAGGGCGACTCATAAAGCAGCATCCACATATCACCGTCTTTTTGAGAGGAATGGTTGAACCAGCCGCCGTTTATTGCGCCGTCGCGCGCTCTGTCGTCGTAGCTTATCGGCCTTTCCACCGTGTTGACAATAATGTTGTTTCTCACATCGTTGTCGCGTCCGCCGCCAAGGTGTATGCCGTATTTAGGAACGTTCACAAGCAGATTGCCGTACACAATCTGTCCCGAAAGCGCGTCATCAAGATAAATCCCGTCGGGCGTATAGGTGACTTTTGAACTGCCATTTTTCTGTGTTGAACCGAGGTCATAGACCAGATTATACCGTATCGTGTTGCCGTAGAAGTCCCAGCGCCTGCCGGCATATATCGCGCCGCCGTCGTTTGTGAGCAGACAGACATCGTGAATCACATTGTATTCGATTATGTGGTTGTTGCCGCCGTAGGTTACAGCCTCGTGCGGAGAGTTGAACATCTCGTTGTGAGCGCAGACATTGCCCACGCCGTAAAGCGTAACAGCCGGGTTGTAGGTCTGATAGATTTCTGACCAGTCGTGAATCAGGTTGTTCTCGGCGCGGTTGTTCCCGGGGGTGAGCGTTTCGGTGTCTCCGCCGTCAAGCGCTATTCCGCCCCTGCCGGTGCGCGTGATTTCGTTGCGCGAAACAAGATTATTGAGCCCCGTCGCTTTTACGGCGTAGCCGGCAAGGTTTTTTATCAGGCAGTGCGAAACCGTGTTGTTGTTGCCCTCGATAATTATACCGTCCGAGCGCGTTCCCTTGACGGTGAGTCCGTCAAAGGTGATGTAATCGGCATTTGTGAGCTTGATTATATTGTCGGTGGTGAGCGTAATGTCTATTTTGGCATCGGTCATATCCGCAGTCGGATAAATGTAGAGAACGCCGGCTTCCCTGTCAAGATAGAATTCGCCAGGCGCGGTCAGCTCCTCAAACACATTGTAGAAATAATACGGCGCACCCTCTTTGGTGCCGTAGGTGCTGACGAATTTCGGGGACAGTGTGCCTTTTGCAGCGTTAACTTCGCCTATCGGGGTTGAAGCGTCCGCCCAGTCATATTTCCAGAAGCCGAACATCCACACATCGTCAAGGGTTTTCCATGACGATATTCTTGCGGTCAGCTCTTCACTTACCGGATATACATCGGATTCGGGATTCCTGATTTCGTCCCAGTTTTCAACGGCCGTTGCTGCGCCGTTTGATTCGCGCCCTTTGCCGGTGACAAGCGCTTCCTGTGTATAGAGCCAGTCACCGTTGTCCGGATAACGCGCAAGAACCATTCTTGTGTCATTGAAGAAAACCTCGCTGTAAAGCTCGCCGACATAATCACCATCATATTTTTCGGCGGTGTTGTACATGCCTATGGCGTACAGCTTGCCGTAATCGTCGCCTGTGATGCCGTATTTTGAAAGGTCGAGGCAGACAACGTTCTTTTTTGCAGCTTCCGAAAGTCGGGAGAGCATGGCTTCATCGGGGACGGCTGCAAAATCCCCGGGATTCAGCGTTACTCCGCCGTTGAGCACGACCTCGCCGCCGTCATAATTGCAGTAGGTTATCGGGCAGGCTTCTGTGCCGGAATCTTCGGCTGAAAACTCAAGACAGTTTACCCTGTATTCGCCTTTCATGATTGCGACTGTTATGCCGTTTTTCCCTGTTTTATCAAGAGCGCGCACAGCGTCTCTTGCTTTTTCGATTGTCGCAAACGGAGCGTTGAGCGAGCCGTCGTTATTGTCGCTGCCGTTTGCCGAAACATAAAAATCCGCAGTTTTCACGGGATCACTTTCCTGTTTTACATATTTGCTGAAGCCTATGGGTGATGTAACCTTTTTGCTGTAGCTTTTGTAATACATGGGCAGAAAAGCGAAGTTCACGGAAGAAATAAGCATCACCGATGCCGAAACAAGCGCAACAGCCGCGTACATCAGCTTTGCTGATTTGCCCGCAGTGCGAAGCCTTGCAAGGTGCATAAGGAAAGGCACGGCAACAGTAATAAAGGCGACTGCTGCGGCAATAAACGCGGTCTCTGCGTTGCCGATCGCAAGAATGTTATTGAAAAGATATGTAAGCGGAAGCATCACCGCAAGCCCTGCAAGAACTGCTATGACAGAGCGAACGATAGAACTCTTTTTGCTTTTTCCAGAGCCGAGCAGAACGGTAAGCGGCATAAGGAAAAATTCAAGAGCAATTGACGCCACAACAAGCAAATACGTTATGTCGGTATACTTTTCAATAAAAACATAGAAGAACGCGGCAATGCTCAAAGCGAACAGCAGAAAAACAACACACGGGGCAAAGACTGAAAACGATGAATAATTTTTGTTTTTCATAATATGCTTCTCCTTTATTATTGTTTTTGACAGGAATAACAGCAGGTATTTTCATCCGGCAGATGCCCGTCAATATAAACGGAATATTTGCCGGGGATAACCGTTCTTTCGCCCGTTTCGTTAAACAGTGAAAAGCTCTCTGCGTTCAGCGGGAATGATATTCTTTCTCTTTCGCCGGGTTTCAGGTGAATGCGTTTAAATCCTTTTAATCTGAATTTCGGCTGATTACCGAGCCCGGCGCTGTCAATATAAAGCTGGACAACCTCATCCGCTTCGCAGCCTCCCGTGTTGGTTACTGTTACAGCTGCTTGATTCTGCGTTACCGCAATGTCGTAATAGGCAAAGCTTGTGTAGGACAGCCCGAAGCCGAACGGGTAAAGCGGTGGGATTTTTGAATACATATAGGTTCTGCCGTTCGTCATTTCATAATCGTCAAACGGCGGCAGATCCTCGGTGCGCTTCGGGAACGAAAGCGGCAGTCTGCCCGATGGTGACACTTTGCCGAAAAGTATGTCGGCTATTGCGCTGCCGCCCTGCTCACCGGGATACCAGCATTCGAGAATTGCCGCGGCGTTTTCATCAATCCACGGAATTGAAAGCGCGCTGCCGTTTTCAAGCAGGACGATGAGATTGTCATTGACTTCCTTGATTTTTTTCAGCATTAAAAGCTGTTCGGGCGGCAGGGATAAATCGGTTTTGTCCCTGCCCTCACGCTCATACTCCGTGCCGAGCCCTACAACGGCTATCACGGCATCGGCGGCTTTCGCCGCCTCTTTCTCCTGCAGAAAAAGCTCACTGTCAGCTATGTTTTGCGGCACAATCCACTGCAGTTTTACTGACGGAGCATCGGTGTTTTTGATATAGCGAAGCATAAAGATGATTTTCTCATCTTTTTCCATCAGTACCGCTGTGTTGCCGTCGGTTTTGCCGCCGTCAATGAACAGCTCGGGTTCACAGCATTTTTTGCTGCCCGAAAAGCTCACGTCAAAGCGGTATTCTCCCGAAAACGGCGCGGTGATTTCTCCCCGCCACAGCACCGAATACTCGAGGGTGGTTATTATCGGGTCGGGCATCTGAGCCTCCCACACAAAATCAATGTTCTTGTCAATTCTCTTTTTCGGGAGACCTGCAAAACCGGCGTTATCGTAATAGCTGCCCTGAGCGCCGGGCTCACCGTTGCTGGAAATAAACTCCTTGGGTATGCTCCTGAACTCGCTTGAGGCTTCAATATGCCGCCACGGCACATGAGTGATGTTTTCTGCCTGAGCACTTATGCCCTCAAGCGGCGTTACGGGTTTATTCTTCGGCCAGCCGCTGTAATCACCGAACTGGCACACGGCGGCGTTGTTGCCGACAACGGCAATTTTTGAGGTTTTGTTTTTCAGAGGCAGAATGCCGTTGTTTTTCAGAAGCACCATGGACCTGACGGCCGCCTCATATGCCATTTTTTGATGTTCTTCACAGCCTATAATCTCGAGCGGAAGCTTTGCCCACGGCAGTTCACTTTCATCGTCAATCTGACCGAGCTTTATTCTTGCAGTGAGAACGCGAGTGACAGCTTCGTCAAGGCGTTCCCGGGTGATTTTGCCGTTTTTGAGCTGTTCACCGAGAAAAGTTTTATACATGTGCTCATAGTCGCTGTAGCCTCCGCATTCAAGGTCAACCCCGGCATTGAGTGCGGCAGAAGCGGCATCGGCAGGGCTTTCATACCGCTTGTGGTAATCCCAGAGGCGCGCAACAGCGCTGCAATCTGAAACCGCATAGCCGTCAAAGCCCCATTCGTCCCTCAGGATTTCTGTCAGCAGACGGTGATTTTCGTGGCAGGGGAGGCCGTTTACAGCGTTATATGCCGCCATAACTGCTTCATTATGCCCCTCCTGCACCGCAATGCGGAACGGCTCAAGGTGATACTCGCGCAGAGTTTTTTCGCTCATTTTCGCATTGCACTCAAAACGGTTGTGCTCCTCATTGTTCGCGGTGAAATGCTTTGGGGTGGCAACTGCTTTGAGATATTTTTCGTCCTTCCCCTGCAACCCTCTGATGAAAGCCGCACCGCTTTTGCCGGCAAGGAACGGATCCTCGCCGTAGGTTTCGGCGGTTCTGCCCCAGCGGGGGTCGCGCGCAAGGTTCAGGTCGGGCGACCAGAAGGTTAAAAGACCGTTGTAGCGGTCGTTGAATTCATCCTCGCTCATGCCCTTCGCACCGTTGTGGTAACGTGCTCTCGACTCTGTTGAAATCGCATCGGCAATTTTCTCGAGAAAGCCGTCGTCAAACATCGCGCCGAGTGCTATTGCCTGCGGGAAAACCGTGAATTCACCGGGGCGCACAACGCCGTGAAGCGCCTCGTTGCCGTGATAATATTTCGGGATGTTCAGTCTTTCAATTGCCTCGGAGGTTTCGACTATGATGTTCAGTTTTTCCTCGACGGTCATCTGAGCCGTCAGGGCTTTTGCCCGGTTTTTCACTGCTTGTGTAGTTTTCAACATCATTCACCCTATGTGATTTCTGTCATTATTCTGATGTGTGTTATGTATCGGTTATTCCATTTTTCCGACTCTCTGCCAAAGCGCGTCGGCGACTGCACACCAGTCTGCAAAGCCGGACGGTGTTTCCGGGAACGCGAGGTAATGCTTTTTCAGTTTTCCGCCGAGTGAAATGCCGTTGAGAAGAGTGCTGAGCGTTTTGCGGCTGATTTTTCCGGTGACAATTCCCTTCATAAGCCCGCCGCCCGCGCGCAGGAACACCTTTGCAGGCACCTTGAAGCCGGGAATATTGCCGGGGTCCTGCAGCAGCTCTCCGGAAAGATATTTGAACATGTATTCAAATTCGCTCTTTTGCGCCTTGACCGCGTTGATCAGAAGTGCCCTTGTGCTGACAAAATCCGCACCCTGCCTGCGGTTGTAGAGCGTGTTGATTTCCCAGAGTTTCTCTTTTGTGACACAGCCGTCCTCTTTGAGGGCTTTTGCAAGCACCTGAGAAGCTATATGCATCTGAACCATAGAACTTGTAACTCCCTCGCCGTTATTCGGTTTGGTCAGGCAGCCTGCGTCACCCGTAACAATAAATCCGTCAGCAACAAACGAATAGGGGGAACGGCAATAAGGTGTCGTTCCTCTTTCGATATGTGTAACCGTATGCTCAGCAACGGGGACGCATTCAAGATATTCCTTAAGCACCCTTTCGCCGTACTCATAGCTTCCGCAGGAGCCGATTCCGATGATTGCACCCTCGGGGTCGGGCTGCGGGGCAACCCACGATTTGTAGAACGGACAGCCGCTGCTGCCGGTGATGTAATCCTTCGGGTTCTTGAATTTCACATAGAGCAGAGTGACATAGAACTTGTCGTTGTCAAGCAGACTGAAGCGGTCGATTCCGTAGTTGTCGGGCAGCTTACGTCTTACGGGAGCGTCCGCGCCCGAGCAGTCAACAACGACTCTTGCGTAAATCTCTTTTTCTCCCTGTTCATTTCCGCATTTAACCCCGCATATTTTGCCGTTTTCATATAAGAAATCCTCAAATGCCGAACCGTACTCAAAAACAGCGCCTGCCTCCTGCGCCCATCTGTCCAGCAGCATTGTGTATTCATGCATATGAAGCCCCACAACGTTGTCAACAGTGTGCAGCGGATAGTTGCCGTAGGGTGATACGGTGTTACCGTCGGTGAACTCAAACGCCCACTCGGGAGAACCTTTTGTAACCCGCGGCAAGCCGAACAGTGAAAAATCCTTTTGTGCAATGTGAAAAACATCATACCGCGTTCCGGTCTTTTCGGCGGAAAGCTTTTCTATCACCTTGACAGAAAAGCCCTTTTCGGCCATTTGCCGCGCGAAATAAGCACCGGAGGTCGCCGCGCCGACAATAAGAACATCATATTTCTCCATACATAAATTCCCCCATATAAATCGGTAATCCAATCATACTGAAAAAAACAATTACAAGCCGACGGATAAATTATCTTCAAAAATTTTTTGAACAGAAAACTAAGCAGTCATATCTATTGTGTTTGACGGCAAAATGTGATTTAATGTAAATACGGAATCGGATAAAGAAGCAATACTGTCCGCAAATCAAAAACTGAAAGGGCGTCGCCAATGAAAAAAACTCAGAAGCTTTCAGCGCTGTTCGTATCTGTTGTTATGCTTTTTTCCTGCTTACCCCTGTCGGTGGCCGCGCAGGAAAAGCCGCTGCACTTTGTTGCATTGGGGGATTCCATCGTCCGGGGTGACGGGATTTACAACAGTGAGGATGCCTGCTACGCAAGAATTGTCGCCGACACAAACGGATATACATATGCCAATCACGCTGTCAACGGCAGCACCTCGGCAAATCTGCTGGAGCAATTGCAGGACGAGAGAGTCATAGACGACATAAAAGCTGCCGACATAATAAACATCTCAATAGGCGGAAATGATTTTTTGCAGCAGAATGTGCCGCTGCTGATTGTCAGAGTTGCAAGGGGCAACTTCAAAAACATTGATGACATCACCGAGATGCTCGCCGAAAACTACGCCGAAGCAATCGCAACAATCAAAGCCGTCAATCCGGACGCCGTTATTATTGCTCAGACGCTTTACAATCCGCGGATTGACGCGCTGCGCGGGATATACGGCGTTGCCGTTGACAGGGTCAATCAAACCATTCTTGCCTACGCGGAGCAGAACCCCGGAGCAATTCATGTTATGGATGTCCGCCCGGTTTTTGAAGGCCGTTTTGACTATGTTGCCGCCGACACCATTCACCCGAGCGCCTCGGGCAATGCTGCCATTGCAAGGCTGCTTTTGCAGACGCTCAGCGATATGGGGCTCGGTGAAAACACTCAGCCGGTCATAAAAACCCCCGGTATTGATGAAATTCCGTTTTCGTCCGAAATTCTGGGCGCAGTCAGAACAATTTATCTGTGGTTTTTGTCACACATAGCTTCTCTGTTTGCGGCAGCCGTTTAAAAGTGTGCTTTCCGAAGCTTGTTTCCACGACTTACCACGCAGGGTTAAAAGCCGCACCGTATGACTTTGCCAAAGCAAGCATATATTCTTTGTCCGGCACAGCCGCATCGGCCGACTCGAATTCGCGCCCGAGGGCTGAATATTTGCTTCCTGCCGTGGCGTGGTATGCCATCAATTCAAGCGGGAAGCCGCGTGTGAATTCCGCAACCGCGCCGACCTGACCGTCATTAAAGCCGGGAACAACGGGCATACGGAAAAGCAGCTCCTTGCCGCTCTTTTTGAGCCTTACGGCATTTTCGAGAATGAGCTTGTTTGATACTCCCGTGCAGTCAATGTGCGTTTTTTCATCAATTGCTTTGATGTCGCATATTATCAAATCGCAAAACTGAAATATTTTTTCAAATGCGCGGAAGCCAACACCGGCGGCGGTTTCCACAGCGGTTGAAACGCCGCTTTCCATGCACTTTTTCAGAAGCTCTGCGGCAGCATCGGCTTGAAGCAGCGGTTCACCGCCCGAGAGTGTGACACCGCCCCCGGAGCTTAAATAGAACTGCTTATCCCTCAAAACGGTTTTGCATATTTCGTCGACAGACTGTGTCCTGCCGGCGATTTTTCTTGCCTCATGGGAGCACACCCTCACACATTCACCGCACGCGGTGCAGCCGGCTGTATGGGCTTTTTCGCATAATTTTGTGCATTCGCCGCAGCCGACACATTTTGAGCTGAAAATCATCAGCTCTTTTTTTGTGCTTTGCGACTCCGGATTGTGGCACCATTTGCAGTGAAGGCTGCAGCCCTTGAAAAACACGGTTGTGCGTATTCCCGGGCCGTCAAAAATCGAAAACCTTTGTATGTCGAAAATGTTTACGTCCATATCACATCATGTTTTCCGTTCTTGCAATAATGTTGTCCTGGAGCGGAACGGCAAGCTCCGTAAAGTATGCGCTGTAGCCGCCCACGCGGACAATGAGATTTTCATGCTTTTCCGGATGGATTTTTGCGTCCGCAAGCTCCTCTTTGGAAACAACATTGATTTGCAGGGTCTGTCCGCCCATGCGGAAATATGTTTTTGCCAGCGAAATAAACGCCGCCATTCCGGTGGGTGTGCCGAACTGGTTCTTCTGGAATTTCATCTGCATCACATTTCCGCTCAGGGCAAGGCGCTGATTCGCTCGCAGCACGGAATTGAGCAGGGCAGTCGGGCCGCTCTTATCGCAGCCGGGCGTTGCGCCGATGCTGTCGGCAAGCAGTGTTTCTCCCTTTTTCTTGCCGTTCGGAAGCGCCCCGCAATGAAGCCCGTAGTTCGGTGCACGGTGGAAGGTGGAACAGCCTGCGCCGAAAACGCCGCCGCGCCAGGTCTGCTTTGTTTGCAGATATCTGTAAAAATGCTCGGAAATATCCTCGTATATTTTGTCCGTGTCCTCAAACTCATTGCCGAATTTGTGATATGTTGAAAAGTCCCGGTACAGCCCGTCATACCCGTAAAAATCATTTTTCAGTGCATCCAGAAGCGTTTGCATGCTGTATTTCTTTTCATCAAACACATAATGCTTCACCGCAGCAAGGCAGTCCGCCGTGTCGGGCAGCCCCTCGGTGAGTATCTGACCGTGGCCGTAGTAGACGCCGCGGTCTTTCATATCGCGCCCTTTTTCAATGCAGCCCTGGGTCAGCGCCGAACGCCACGGGTTTTTGCCGTAAACCGAGAACTCTTTCTGGCAGCGGTTTGAGATGCTCACAACCGTGTCAGCAAGAAAATCAAGCTGTTTTATGAACGCATCCCAAAGCTCTGTGAAGCTTTCAAAGCTTGCGGCATCGCCTGTGTCAAGTCCGATTTTTTCACCCGAAAGCTGACAGACTCCGCCGAACAGCGCAAATTCCAGCGCCTTGATAACGCTGACCTCGCCGTCCTCAAGACCCATATGCGACTTTCCGAAAATGTCAATCTGATTGCAGCCGTTCATGCAGTATTTGTGCGAATCGCTCGCGGAAATACCGACGGCTTCAAGCGCGGTGCAGACACATTCGTCGTTGTAAATCGCAGGCATACCTATGCCTGTTGCAAGCGTTTCGGCAGCCTCGCGCCAGAGGCTTTCCGGCGTGTTTTCACTCATTCGCATGGTTATGTTCGGAGTGTCGTACCTGAATTCGCGCGCCACCCTCAGAACATCCGTTGTCAGATTGTTTTCAAAAACATTGCCGTATTCGTCGCTGCCCGATATGCACAAATTCCATGTTCGGGTTCTTTTAAACAGCTCCCACAGCTTTTTCAGGCACTCATAGCGGTCGGCTTTATCGTCGTTTTGATAGTATTCGCCCATTGTGTAGTCAAACAGTCCGGGAGAATCCGTGTCCAAAAACGAGAAGGTCAGCCAGAACATCTGGCATGCTTCAAAAAAGTTACGCGGCTTGTTTTGCGGAATGTTTTCAAACGCCGAAACAAGGCGGCGGAGAATAACCGCGTCATTTTGCCCCGCGGTTTCCAGCTCTTTCAGAGCTGCTTCTTTGTAACGAGCGGCGAGAATTTCAACCGCTTCAAGGCACAAAAGAAGCGAATCGTAAAAATCATTTTTGTCGGTATGTATTTTGCGGAAACGCTCAATTCTTGCCTTTATGCCGTTTGTGCCGAGCCTCAGAAGCAGCTCGTAATCCGGGTTTGAATGTCCGCCGCCCGCACCCCAGCAGCACTTGTTTTCGGCAAGCTTTTTCTCGTTTTCGGTTAAGAGAGAGTTCAGACGTGTTTCAAAATCAAGCGGTATCATTGCATCGTATAAGCTTTTCAGCTCACCCTCAAGCTCAGGGAAAAGCTCTTTTTGACGGATAAAATCTTCCTTCCGCGCAATGATACCCTCTGTGCGTGAAAACCTGATGCCGGTTGTTCCCCAGCTGCCCGCCAGGCCCTGAAACCGGTCGTCTGTGTTGATCTCAATTTTTGTATGCCTTGCATATTCCCTGAATCCGCAGGCGGTGCGGTATTCAATGTCGTCTCTGTCTGCTTCAAGATAGCCGACGGCAAACGGTTCTGCCTCGCGTAAAGTCATAGCTTTCCCTCCGTTTATGCAAGAGCGTCCGCAGGCGCATTCTCGGGCATAAAGCCGCTGAAGCCGAGAAGCGGCATTGCAAGCAGCTCGTTAATATCGCTTTCGTCAATGTCGAAATCAAAGACCTCGGCGTTTGCAGCCATACGGTCTGTATCGGTAGATTTCGGCAGCGGAAGGACGCCGTTTTGCAGCGCGAAGCGTACACAGAGCTGTGCAACGGATTTTGAATATTTTGCAGCAATTTCACCCAGCCTTTTGTTCTTCAGAACCGCGCCGCTCCCGAGAGGGCTCCACGCCTCAACCAAAAGTCCCTGAGACTGACAGTACCGTACATTGTCAAGCTGTGTGTAGCCGGGATGGAATTCAAGCTGATTGACGGAGGGCATGACCTGAGCGCATTCATTGAGCGCTTCAAGATGTTTTTCCTGAAAGTTGCTTACACCCAAAGCGCGGATTTTGCCGTCCTTGTACATGCGCTCAAAGCCGCGCCATGTGTCGGCATTGATCTCTTTCCATTCCGGCGAAACCTTTTCAACACACGGCCAGTGAATAAGGTACAGGTCAACATAATCCTGCCCGAGCAGCGCAAGAGAAGTCTCGACCGCGGCGACGGTCTTACTGTATCCGCGCTCGGTAACCCAGTGCTTTGTGGTAACAAAAATTTCGTCTCTTTTTACGCCCGAGCGACGTATACCTTCGCCGACCTCATTTTCGTTGCCGTAAATGAAGGCGGTGTCAATATGGCGGTAGCCGGCCTTCAGCGCGCTTTCAACACAGCGGGCGGTCACACCGTCGCCGGGAGTCTGCCATGTACCGTATCCGATGCAGGGGATTTTTACACCGTTTGAGAGAGTAAAGCAATCTGTTTTATCTGAAAAATTCATAACTGACACTCCTGACTGTTTTTGTTGGATGTTTGATTTTCAAGTATCTCTGCCGTTTTTGCAGTAAACTTTTACAGCACCGTTATTGTGCGGCGGCTATTGCTTCACCCAGTGACACTCTGACCGATTCAAAACGGCTGTCGGAGTCAGTGCAGCGGGTGAGCGATTTTGTGACCTTTGCAATCGTGTCTTCAACATATTTCTCGCCCAGCAGCTCCTGAGCAAGTGTGAAATAGGTGTAATCCTCAATTCCGTTTGCCGCGCCCTTCAGGCGGAGGGAGGTCATTGCTCCGTCAAGACCGATTGCCCTGCCGGGATAAATCCACGAGCCGTCGCCCGAGGCGGAAAAGCTTTCCCATGTTTTTGATGTGCACCACGGGTTGCCGCATTTGTCCCAATATGCCACATCCCAGTAGAGCAGCCCGGTCACGTCATACTGCCGCTGCTGCCAGAACAGAATGCGGTGCTTGATGCCGTCAAGGTGAATGAACATGTTGCAGTAATCGCCCTGCGGACCGCAGCAGACATACCACCACGCCTTGTCGCCCTTGGCGACACGCTCCTGCATAAGGCCGTAAAGGCTGTCGTTTTCATCGTAGCAGATTGTTTCGGGGCAGAGGATGCTGCTTCTGCCGCACTGCATCTCGAAGTTCTTCACCACATCACCGGTTTCCTCATCGGTGATTTCGAGTG
>CAZIMM010000065.1:8019-12507 GCA_964540415.1 uncultured Eubacteriales bacterium | reverse complement strand
GATTTCGAGTGAAAAAAACGGCGTTACCATATTGTAGCCCGGGCAAAGCCTGCCGAGCCTGTCGGTTATCGCCTTATACTGCGCGGCGTGCTCGGTTGTTCGCGGCTCATCAATGGGATAAAAATATGCCTTTTCCGCCCATTCCGGCTTTTCGCAGACTCTGCTGTAATATGCCGTAAGCGTTGCATCGTCATATGAATACGGTATGCAGAAGGAGGTGACGCGCGGATTGTCCATGTATTCCTCTGCCTCCTCGCTCATTATGTCATATGGCAGAACATAGGCGGAAATGCCGTGCTCAAGCAGCAAATCATAATATTGTTTATATACCGCTCTCTGCTCAGCGGTAAGAGGCTGGAACGAGGAATAGCCGTTGTGACCGTAAATTGAGGCGGGCAGACCGTTGAGCGTGAAGAAAGTGCTGCCGAAAATGCCCATCGCCGTGTCCATTCCGGGGTCGTCCGGAAGAGTGAAATCCCACACCGTTGCAGTGATTTTCGCTTCAAGACTCTGCTCCTCTTTGCGGGATATAATTTTGATTGTTGCGTTGTATGTTCCGGCGGGAGTGTTTGCATCACTCTTCACTTCAATGTAAAACGTGTTGTTCACATGGTAGGTTGTGTGGAACTTTTCGCCGCCGTAAGGCACGAGCGCATCCGGAATATCGGCTTTTTCAACCGCGTTGCTGCCCCACGGAACAGTAATTTCTTTGTAGATCTGGGCGCTGAGCACATCTCCGTTATCATTGACGAAATCACTCAGCTCAACCGAAACATCGTCTTCGCCGTAGCGGGCACGAACAGAGAACTGGCACGCCTCACGCTCTTTTTTCGCGAGGTGCATTTCAAAGGTTGAATCGTGCCCCAGCCTGTCGTCGGGCAGGATTTTTTCCGTTGAATAGGCAAAGTCGTAGGAGAACCAACCCATTGCTTTATGAACGCCGCCGAAATCGCCGGTAATGCCGACCGACTGAAGAAGAAGGAAGAAAAGCGCATACATAATTGAAACCGTACGCTTGAACAAAGAAACCATTTTTGCATCTCCTTTTGCCTCATATTCAAAATGACAGCTCACCTGTGCAGCTTGGAAAGCAAACTGCTGACTTCAAAATCTATATTAGCAAATATGAACAGTAAAATCAAGGAAAAAACTATGATGCCCTGCCGATTTTTTGTGTAAAAGAAGCGATAACCTTTTTTTAAAAAATCTGAGAGACAACATTCGTATATTCATCGAATGTATAAATCCCCATTTCTTTTCTAATTTCTGTGAATTATCCCCGAACTTTATCCTTTTCATTTTTTTTGGATTGCATAAAATACATTGTTATGATATTCTTTACATGATTAAAATCTGAAAAAATTTTTTCGTTTGTTATACTGTTATCATTGTCAGGGGCATATTCGGAAAGTTTGATTGAGACAATAACCGGCTTTTTTCAGGGCTGAAGAGAATCGACCGAATTTGCCGAAAAGCACTCCGGGAGGAATAATTGTGTACAAAAAAACAAACGAGGGTATTCGTTGCACGGAGCTCAGGTCTTCAAAATTCTCGGCGTATAACACAGATATGAATTTTGAAAGTCACACGCACAGCTACTATGAAATTGTAATAACCCTTGAAAGCAACTTTACACACATAATTAACGAAAGGCCGGTTATTCCCAAAGCGGGAGATGTTGTTATTTTCAGGCCGGGGGACAGCCACAGCGCTTTTCCAAACGGACCTTCCGGGCACAGGGTGCGCGATATATATGTGCCCGAAGCGATGCTTATCGACGCCTGCATAAGCCTTGACGCGGACCTGCTGAACAGAATTACAGACTCCCCGGAGCCTCCGGCATTTCATCTGTCGGAAAAGTATATCGGTGACCTTGAAAGAAGGGTGGATTTTCCCTTTTTCGGCGACACGCTCCTGCCGAAGCCCGAGGATGAAAAGCTTGTGAGTATAATCAAAAAGAGCATTGTCACAGAACTGCTCGGCCAGTACATTTACAGCTGCTTCAATGAAGAACGTGCTTTGCCCGACTGCCTTGTCAATCTGATACGTCACTTTCTCAACCCTGCATATCAGAATACAAGCATTGAGGATATTGCCGTAGCAATGGGGTATTCACACACATATATCTGCCGGGTTTTCCGCGAATATTTCGGAAAAACGATTCAGCAGTATCTGCTTGAGGAAAGGATAGACAAATCAATACCTCTGCTGCAAACCCGGCTTACTGTCGGACAGATTGCCGTGCAGATGGGCTGGAAAAAGCCGGATAATTACATCGATGCATTCAAAAAGATATACAATACCACACCGGGACAATACAGAATTGCACTGAGAGAAATGGAAAACAGCAGCAAAACAACGAGATAATCTTTCAGGAGGTGTAAAAATGACACGGTGTCCGAAATGCGGTACGAAGCTGCATATCTATAATATCAGCCAGTATTGCCCGCAATGCAAAACAAATCTGATGTATGCGGATTTCAAAAAAAGTTTTACCGTGGGGCTGCTCCCGGACCTTATAAGAAGCACCCTGACACCGCTGAATGCACTGATGACGGTTGTCGTGTTCAAATGGTCGGGATATAAGGCGGAAATTTCTCCCGCGCCTTGGTCGCAGAACAGCAAGGTCGTATACCGCCGTGTGCTTTTCCTCTATTGTGCCTTTGAAACCTTCAAGAAGGTTATCTCGCTGATTCCGTATTTCTTATACGACATAATTGGCGAGAAACGTGAAAAAATGTACATCGCCCTCAATGAGCGCAGAGCCATGCTTGCAAATGAAAAAACTGTCTCCGATGAGATGCAGGCAATGATTGAAATGCTTGAGGTAGAAGCTGTTAAGGAGTGAAGAAAATGGCAGTGTTAACGAAAATAAAGAGCGCCGTAAAAAAAGCAAGCGATTTCAGCAACAATTCCCTGATTTCCGTGCCGCTTGACGTACTGTCGGCAGTGTTCCCGGGCAAAGGAGAAAACGAGGACGTAATTCGTGCCGCAGACCGTGAAAAAGCGCGCTCCGGTGAGCTCGGTGACAGAATAACAAAAGAAACTGCGCTCGTTGACGGACATCTGAACAGAAACAAAATCCTCATCGGCACAACAGTGTTTTATTCCGATGACAATTTCACCGAAACGGATGTTGAACGCGTAGCGGACGGCGGCTTTGACTTTCTGATAACCGTTGACAACGGTGAGTTTCAGAACAAACTCATTGTTGACTGTGAAAAATACGGCATTGCCGTCATTGCAAAGGATGCCTCTCTGCCGGGCGGTCCGGAAATAATGAACGCAGACCTCGACAGCAACACACTTTTTGATTCCTACAACAAAAAACCGGCTCAGGTCGGGGATTCGGGCTGGGATGAGCCGAACGCTGCGGATTTTCCCTATATGGGTAAATTTTATGAGCGCTACAGGGCAGCTTTGCCTGAGCAGTTCCTGTTCAATAACCTCTTTCCCGGTGTCGCAACAAAGAAACAATTCGGCACGAAAAGCTACAGGGAATATGTCGAGCGGTATTCACGGGAGGTCGGCGCGGACTACATTTCAACCGACATTTACCCGTTTCATCCGCTCAAAGCGATAAACAAGGCAACAATGGCAGGATGTCTGCACACTTACCATTGCTTGGGCGATGTGTGCCGCAGGGACGGCAAGGATTTCTGGCTGTATATCCAGACGCAGGGCAGATGGTATTCACACATTTACGCATTGCCGACATTCGAGCAGATAAAATGGCAGGTATACGCGGCACTGTGCTACGGCGCGAGAAGCCTTATTCACGTTGCCTACACACCTGTTTGGGATAAGGACGCTTACGCAATGCTTGACAGGCAGGGAAACCTGACCGAGCAATACATTTACGCAAAAAAAATAAATGCCGAGATACAGAGCCTTTCCGAAGTGCTGAAAAATTACCGCAGCCTCGGTGTCGTTCCGGCAGCGGCAAAAAAAGAAAACCCGCATTTTTCTCTTGCCGTTGAAAAACAGAAAAAGAACAATGCCGTGCAGGGCTTTTCGGGAATTCCTCTTGTGAAGAGTGTGTGCAGCGAAAGCTCGATGCTTGTTGGATATTTCAAAAATCCCGTGTCAGGAACATATGCAATGATGCTTGTCAACTGCAAAAATCTTTATGACCCCGCCGCCTCACAAAAGGTGAGGGTGGCATTTGAATCGCCCGTCAACGTAAAGGTTTACTCACACGGCAGGCTCATAATGAACCGTGAAGTGCAAAAGGAAATTGAATTTGAAATCGGTTCGTGCGACGGTGTATTTGTTGAATTTAAAAAAATATAACAGTAAAGAAGGCAGCTTATGAACAACAAAAAATATTGCAGACAAAAACCCCTGCGCGGCATTTTGCCGAACCTGCCCGATGAAACAATGACCCCGGGCAGAATGAGAATTGACGCCGACGGATATGAAGAAGCGCGAAAGCACGATATTGCAAGGGTTGGCAGCAGCCTTGATTTCCGCAGTGGCCTGCCCGTC
>CAZIMM010000065.1:0-8009 GCA_964540415.1 uncultured Eubacteriales bacterium | reverse complement strand
AACGGCGACTTCGGCGCAATTATTCACGGCTACCCCGATAACTATACCTTCAACATCGCAAAGAACGACCTCTGGTGGGACGATTATGACTCCGAGCAGCCGTGCTTCCTTGACAGCGGGATTGAAGGCATCCGCGAAAGAGCAATGGCAGGCGACAAAGAGCTTAAGCGGGATATTTACATCGCGTCCTCCCGCCGCAGAAACCAGCCGGTGCAAACCTCTGCGGCAAGGCTGACCTTGCACTTCCTCAGCGGAGGCGTTATTGCAAATGTGCGCGAACGGCTCGAAATATCATCGGGCTTTGCCGAGCAGTATTTCTGCTGCGGTGACCCGAACGGAATTATCTGCGGCTCCGATTTCAAAGTCATGAGCAGCATAAGCCATGTTGATGAAATTATGCAGATTTACTGCTGCCCGTCGGAAAATGCAGGCTCTTTCGGTATGCTGAATCTTGAGCTGACGAGAGACCCTATGGAGGTCTGCAACAATATCGGTGAGCTTACGCCCGAGGAAATCGCACGCCGTGAAGCGGAAATTGACAAGTACTACACGCAGGAGTGCTTTGTTGACGGCGAATATTTCGGTTTCAATATGAGGCTCAGAAGCGGTCCGGATCCCGAAAATTCACCCGATGTTCACTACACGGTTCTGATGCATTCAAACTGTGATAATTTCAAACTGACTTCAACGGGAACATCGGTTTTTGCGCGCGGCAGAACACCGAAAGGGGAGCTGCGCTTCTGGCTGACGGTGGTGAGCACCTATGATGCCGAGGACACGCTTGCCGAAGCAAAGCGCCGCCTTGAAAGCCGCAAAAAGATGTTCGGCTCCGTTGTCGGCGGCAACGGCTATGAGTGGTTCATTCACAACTGGAAGCGCTCATGGATTCGTCTGCCCGACACTAAAGCCTCAATGCCGTGGTATTGGGGGCTTTATGAGGCATTCTCCGCCCGCCGTCCCGGCAAATTCGCGCCGGGCTATGTTGCACCGTGGTTCCAGTCGTGCTACGGCAACTGGGGTTATCATATTCTGACCTATGAACAGACAAAATCCAACTTGGGGCTTCTTGCGGCAAACCGCGCAGAGCTGCTTGAACCGTGGTTTTCACTGTGCAGAAATGCCCGCGAAAAGCTCAGGGCGTTCACAGAAAGCTTTTATCACATGAACGGCGTGTGCTATCCGCACGCAATTTCCGGCACAGGCACGATCATTGCCTCATCGCACACGCTCAACAGCACAATAATGAACATTCAGACTGCCGGAGAAACAGTAAAATATGCATGGGATTATTATGAATTTACCGGTGACACGGATTTTTTGCGTGAGGTCGGTTATCCGCTGCTGAAGGATGTTGCGCTGTTCTACAGCGACTATCTTCTCACCGAGGAGGACGGCGAAAAAGTGATTTTCCCCTCCCGCTCACAGGAAAATGTGAATCCTGTCGGGCTAAGCAACGAGTTCATGCGCAACAGCATTATTGATTTGTCGCTGTTCCGTTATATTCTTACTCATTCTGCAGAAGCGGCGGATATTCTCGGCGTTGACAAACAGCTTGCCGACAAATGGCGTGACGATGCTTCTCATCTCCGTCCCGATTATGCAACATGGCCGGACGGAACATGGAAGGTCTGCGAGGACTGCGACGACCGCACACTTGGTTACGGCGTTCCGTCAGTCAGCGATTTAGCCCCGATTGTGCTCACCGACGAGGTGGATGCGTGGAGCGGAAACTCAGCGCTTCGGGAAGCCGCCGAAAAATCAGCCAAGGCTTTTGTCAAAGACGATGCTCTTCCGTGGGATTTGTCGTTCGGCATTCTCGCAAGACTTCGCATGGGAGATAAAAAATATGCGAGCCTTGTGCTCGACAAGCTTCCTGAATCACGCGAGGGCGGCAACATAAACCGTGCAGATGCCTGCCACTATGAAGAAGACGGCAGTATGAGTCCCGACGGTCAGCAGGATTTCTTTGTTGACAAGGGCGCGGCGTATTTTTCGGAGCTCATCACCGAAATGCTTCTTCAATCGCAGTGCGGAGTTATCCGTATCTTTCCCGCTTACCCCGAGGAGAGGGGTGACGCAGCATTTTGTTCGCTCAGAGCGCGCGGGGCATTCCTTGTTTCGGCTGAAATGCGCGGCAAAAAGACGGCATACGCCATTATCCGTTCTCTCAAGGGCAACAGCTGCACATTTGCAAATCCGTTCGGAGAAAATGTCCGCGTGCGCGACCTTGAAACCGGAACGGAAATAAGCTTTGCAATAAACGGTGACAACATTGCCTTTGCCACAGAGGCAGAGCATGAATATGTAATTGAAAACAAAAATGCACCGCTCGAAAGCTTCCCGGTGCTCAAATAATTAAGACAGGACTGATTAAACATGGCTGATCCAACCCTCGGCATTCAGCTCTATACCCTTATGCGCCATATCCAGACAGCTGAGGCTTTTGATGATACTCTCGGCAAACTCGAAAAAATGGGTGTGTGCGACGTTCAGATTTCCGGCATAAACGAGGATATACCGATTGAGACGCAGAAAGAAATTCTCTGCAAGCACAACATGAAGGTGTGCATAACTCATAAGGACTTCGACAGAATGAAAAACGATTTACCCACGCTTGTTGCAGAGCACCGCATAATCGGCTGTGATGCTATCGGTCTCGGCTACGGACCGAACGAATTCCATCAGCCGTTTTCAGCGGCTTCCGATTTAGTAAAGCAGCTCGATGAAATTGCCTGCAATATGAAAGCCTTTGACATAAGCTTCCACTATCACAATCACAGCTTTGAGTTTGATAAGCTTGAAGGCAGCGACAAGACTCTTATGGAGCTGATGCTTGAGAGTCAGCAAATCAAATTTGTGCCCGACGTCGCATGGATGCAGATTGCCGGAGCCGACCCTGTCGAAATGCTGTACAGAATGAAGGGCAGAGTAAAAGTCGTTCATTTCAAGGATTATGATTTTGACAAAAACGGTGAGCGCCGCTTTGTTTCACTCGGCACAGGCAAGGTTGACCTGAAGGCTTGCTACGAGGCTGCGGCAAAGCTTGAAATACCTTACATCGTCTATGAACAGGACAGCGGCTGGATAAATGACGATGCGTTCCTCGCAACACAGCAGTCTTGGGACTTCATGCAGAGTTTACAGTAAAAGGGAAGTTGAGATTATGGGCAAAAAAGTAACACTTGGTATTATCGGAACCGGCAACATGGGCAGGGGACATTTTATGAATTGGGTGAACGGCAGTATGCCTGAAATTGACATCACCTGCGTTGCGGACATCAACGATAAAAAGATGGATTTCATCCGCGAGCAAAACAGGAATGTCAAATGCTTTTCCACCGCTCGGGAGCTGATTCACTCAGGGCTTTGCGAGGCGGTGCTGATTGCCACACCGCACTACTCTCATCCTCCTCTGGCCATTGAAGCGCTGAAAGCAGGGCTTCATGTGATGAGCGAGAAGCCCGCAGGAGTATACACAAAACAGGTACGCGAGCTAATTGAGGTTGCGTCTCACAGCGATAAAACATACGCAATCATGTTCAATCAGCGCACAAACTGTGTTTACCGCAAGGTAAAGGAGCTTGTGTCCTCCGGCGAGTACGGGCAGTTCAAGCGCGTAAGCTGGCTTATCACCGATTGGTTTCGCGTGCAGGATTACTACAATTCCGGCGAGTGGCGCGCAACATGGACGGGTGAAGGCGGAGGTGTTATGCTCAATCAGTGCCCTCATCAGCTCGATTTATGGCAGTGGATATGCGGTATGCCGTCAAAGGTTCATGCGTTCTGTCATGAGGGCAAATGGCACGACATTGAGGTTGAGGACGATGTTTCGATTTATGTCGAATATCCGAACGGCGCAACAGGAGTTTTTGTTACAACAACTGCTGATTATCCCGGAACAAACCGACTCGAAATAACGCTTGACAAGGCGAAAATCGTTGTCGAAAACGGCAGTGAGATAAAAATCTTCGTTCTCGAAACACCCGTTTCAGAACATATCAAGAACACAAAGGATGACTTTGACACCCTGCCCGGTGAGTGGAAAACAGTTGAAACCGACGGTAAAAACGAGCAGCATTACGGCGTTCTAAACGCCTTTGCGGCACACATTTTAAGAGGTGAGCCGCTTGTTGCGGAAGGCGCGGAGGGCATCAACGGACTCACAATTTCCAATGCTGCGTTCCTGTCCTCATGGCTTGAAAAAACCGTTGAACTCCCGTTTAATGAAGAACTGTTCTTCGAAATGCTGCAAAGCAAAATAAAAAAGTCTCAGAATAAATAAAAGCATATTTATGCTTTAATAAGCCGAATTTTCGCGTTGCGTTCCGACACACGTCAAACATACAGTCGCAAAAGCGCCGTCCCGCGGTTAGCTGAGACTGCCTATGCCGTACCGTGTTTTATAATGCTTACGCTGATTGACCGCGCACAGCTCAATAAGTTACGAGCTTTGCGCGGTCAACTGCACCATTTTATATTATAAAATCTGATAATCGTCCGAAAAAACAAAGTGAAATCCGGAGAAGTCAGGCACACAAGCCGTCTTTTAACTGCACTCCCCTCGGCTGCAATGAAAACAACGGCAGCTTTGACTCCCGTTTTAAGGTTGTCTGAACGGCGGCCTGCCCCTCAAGTCTGATTCATTATTGAATAAACGTGTATTCTCCGCCTTCAAGAGTCATTTCAAATTTGCTTTCACCTTTTTCAAGCGCCAGCTCCTTGCCGTTGACCGTGATTTTATCGGCAAAAACCGGAAGGGTCAGCAGCGCCGTCGTTCCGTCGGGCACGGAACATTTATAGATGAATCCGTTTTCGGTGCTCCATTCGCTCTTTATCAAGCCCGCAGAGGAATCAAATTGAGCCTTGACCCATTTGATGTTTGGCTGTCCCTCGGGAAGCTCGTCGGCGATTCGTGTATCTATCCTCGGGCAAAGCGCAAACCTGCCGAAGCCGGGTTCAACAGCTTCAATGCCCGCCATAAAGCGGTACATCCACTCGCCGATTGCTCCGTATGCGTAATGGTTGAACGAGTTCATGCCCACATCGCCGAAGCCCTTGTCCTTTGTGTATGAATTCCATCTTTCCCAAATTGTCGTTGCGCCCTGGTCAATGCTGTAAAGCCACGACGGTTCGTTCCTCTGAAGAAGGAGGTTATATGCCGTCTTATCCTTGCCGTATTTTGAAAGGGTGGGGCAGAGGTTGTAAGTGCCGAGGAAGCCGCAGGAAAGCCTGTCCCCGTTCTTCTTAATCTGTGCTTCAAGCTCATCGGCAACCTCTTTTGCATAATCGTCATCAAGCAGATTGAACGCGAGCGATATAATTTTGTTGCACTGCGTTTTTTCGGTCAGCCTGCCGTTTTTCATGAAGTTGTCGCAGAAGAACTCATAAGCCTTTGCTTTCAGATCCTTGTAATAGTCGGTTCTGTCCTCTCTGCCGGCAACGCCGCACATATAAATCATCATGTCAAGGTCACGGTTGAAATATGCGGATGAGATGAATTTATTGCTGCACAGGTCGTAGGCAAGCCAGTCGCCGTAGCGCGGTATCGGGCCGGAATAACCGTATTTTGTGACAAGCCCTGCAATGTATTTTTCCATTGAATCAAAGTGCTCTTTTATCATCGTGTCGTCGCCGTAAATCTTGTAGAGATTGTACGGAATAATGACACCTGCGTCGCCCCACGCGGACGCATCCTCGCTGCAGCAGCAGCCGACGCGCGGGTTGACATCGGCATATCCGCCGCCTTCGCTTTGAGAATCCCTCATGTCCTGCATCCATTTGCGGAAGAAGCCGTAAACATCGGCATTGTAGGCCGCCGTAACGCTGAATGCCTGCGCGTCACCCGTCCACCCCAGACGCTCATCGCGCTGTGGGCAATCTGTCGGAACGCTGAGGTAGTTGCCTCTCTGTCCCCAGAAAATGTTTGAAATGAGCTTGTTCACAAGTGGGTCGGAGGTTTCGATTCTGCCTGTTTCGGTGTTGTCGTTCCCTACAACCTCCGCCGTCAGCTCATAGATTTCAACGTCGCTGTCCGCGCTGATTTCAACATATCTGTAGCCGAAGAAGGTGAATGTGGGCTTGTATTCAACCGCCTCGTCGCTGCCAGTTACATAATAGGCTTTGCCGAGAGCGGAACGAAGGTTGACCGTGTAGACAGAGGCTTCCGGGCCGTCATTGCCGCGTGAAAGCTTGCCGCTGTCATTGAGAAATTCCGCATAGCGCATTTTTATTTCCGTACCCTTTGCGGCTTTCAGCTTGATTTTCAGCCAACCCACAGTTTCCTGCCCGAAATCCAATGTCATTTTCTGGCCGTCTTTGAGAACTGTCGGAAGCGAGGCGTTCTCGCAGCATATGTTGGCTTTTCCGAAATGCGAGCCGTTGAATTTCACTCCGTCGGAAATCCTGATTGTTTTCGGCTTGAGCGAAAGACCGTCACGCACGCAGACCCTTGAGCCGATGAACGGCGTGACCTCGCCCTTGTAATCATATGTATCGGCATTTTCCCATTCGGAAAGGTCATAATCGGGGGAGGAAATCGAAAGAAAGCTGTCCTCTCTGCCGTCCCGGTATTCTCCGTCCCAAATGTCCGCCGTTCTGATCTGACCGCCGACTGTGCATTTCCAGCTTTTGTCTGTGAATGCCAGGGCTCTGCCCTCACTGACAATGGCAATCATTGCCGCCGGAGCATTGCTGCCGTATCTTTCGCCTGCTATTCTGCCGGTATACCAGCCGGGAGAAACCACGGCAAGAATCCGGTTTTTGCCCTGCTTGAGAGCAGCGGTTACTTCGCAGCTTTCATATAGTGTGCGCTTGTCATAGGAAGTCCAGCCCGGCTTCAGCTCACCTTCTCCTATTCTGATGCCGTTAATGAATATGTCAATGCAGCCGAGTGCCGTGAAGTAAATCCGGCTTTCCGCAACCTTTTCAACGCAGAAATCCTTTGCAAACATCGGCAGACCCTTCCATGCAATGAGGTCTGTGTGCTGGTAAAGGCGGGGCTTCCTTTGTCCCCACGGACTGTTTTTTGCGGAAAAGTAGTTTTCAAAATCGGTTACTATGAATTTTGCGTTTGAAAAAACATCGGTCATTTTTATTCTCCCTATCTGTTAAAACTATATATTAAAAATGCTTATCAGATTGCCTATGCAGACAACAAACAACGCAGAAATGAATTCAAGTATATTGTCGGCTTTCATTATATCGGTGTCGAACCGCACTCCGCTGCCCTCCGACGCATCCGCCGAAAACCGGAATTCATCAATGCTGATGTCGGAGCTTTGCTTTTTGTCACCCTTGAAATCAAGCTCAAAGCTCTTTATGTTGCCGAGCTTTTTTCTTGAATATGTTGCACCGCACTCGTTGCCGAAAAGGTACAGGCTTTCAAGGTCAAAGGTCAGCTTGTGCCACTGTCCGTCCGCCGGGATAACAGTGCCGGCTTCACCGCTGCCGTCAACCTGAGGAGCAAACCAGGTGAGAGAGTCTGTGTAAATCCGCATTTCCTCAAGTGCAACACTCTGCTCTCCGTTATTCCGCACCATAACCGAAACGGCGGAATAGTTGCCCCAGTTTCTGAGCATACGGTCATAATACTTTTCTTTTTTGTCCTGCGAATATGTGTAAACCGGGCTGACGGAAAACTTGCCGTTGCCTTCATCGGCAATAATATTCAGGCAGCCGTCGCCTGCAAACTGTGTGTTGCCGTCAATTGTTATTTGCGCGTTTTCGGCTGACCACAATTTGTTGACGCCCGCCTGACTGTCGCCCGTGAGCAGCCATGCGCTCTCGCTGCCGCAGCCTGCCCACGCGGGGTCTTCCCAATAGAGCTTGTCGTTTTCAACATCGGTTGAAAACGGTGCAACGGGCAAAAACTTCTTTCCGTTCAGGGTTGAATAAACATTGGCGCTGTTGTTGTTCTGCGCAAAGGCGTAGGTTGCGGCGGCAGGGCTTTTGACCTCTTCGCTGTGTATTCTGATTGTGTCACCGCTCACAATTTGAGCCTCTGCCTGAAC